>JANYJD010000247.1 GCA_025358555.1 Rhodoferax sp. | reverse complement strand
TGCATTGGCATGAGCGAGCCCAATGCCGGCTCAGACCTGGCCAGTGTCAAAACACGCGCCACCCCAAGCGCCAGTGGCTGGACGCTGAACGGCCAGAAAATCTGGACCACCAACGCGCACAACTGCCAGTACATGATCGCGCTGGTGCGCACCTCGGGCGACGCGCAAGACCGGCAAAAGGGGCTGTCGCAAATCATCGTGGATTTGTCTTTGCCGGGGGTGACGGTGCGCCCCATCACCGACCTGTCGGGCGACAGTTTTTTCTGCGAGGTGTTCTTCGACAACGTGCTGCTGATGGACGACGCGCTGATTGGCGATGAAGGCAAAGGCTGGGAACAGGTCACCGCCGAGCTGGCATTTGAGCGCAGCGGGCCAGAGCGGCTTTTCTCGAGCATCGTGCTGTTTGATGAGTGGCTGGCTTTTATTCGCACCGAGGCGGGCCGCACGCCTGAAGCGGTGCGGCTGGCGGGCAAGATATTCAGCCAGTTGGCGCCGTTGCGCGCCATGTCGGTGGCAGTCACTGAGAAGCTGGCCCGTGGCGAGAGCCCGGTGGTGGAAGCGGCGCTGGTCAAAGACCTGGGCACGGGCGTGGAGCAGTACATCCCCAGCGCGATTGCCGATGACCTGTTTTCGCGTGACGTGCAGAACGCGCCGCTGGAACTGCTGCAAACGCTGAACTATTTGACGCAGGTGGCGCCCTCGTATTCGCTGCGGGGCGGCACGCGGGATATTTTGCGCGGCATGATTGCCCGTGGATTGGGGTTGCGCTGATGGCACATTCAATCGACGATCTTTTCTCAGACGCTGTGCGCCAACTGTTCACAGCGCAATGCACGCCGCAGGTGGTGCGTGATGTTGAAGCGGGCCAGTCTGCCCAGCCTCTGTGGCAAATGATTGAGGCGTCGGGCTTTGCCGATGCGCTGGTGGATGAGGGGCAGGGCGGGGCGGGCTTGAGCCTGTCGGCGGTGTACCCCGTGCTGGAACTGTGCGGCGCTTTTGCGCTGCCGGTGCCGCTGGCAGAGACGATGGTGGCGCGGGCCTTGCTAGCCAAGGCGGGTGTGGCCGTGCCGCAGGGCAGCATTGCGATGGCGCATGCCCGGTCCACTGAGGCCGGTGGCGTCGCGGGCGGCAACGTGCATGGCGGCCAGGTGGCTGATTGGGTGCTGGTAAGCGTGGGCGCGGATCACGCAACCCTAGCGGCTGACGTGAGCCTGCTGCTGCCCGTGGCGCAAGCCAATAAATCCAATGCAGGATTTTGCCTTGACGCGAGGCTGGAATGGCCCCAGTCCGTCGCGTCCCAAGCGCAGCGGTTTCCATGCCAACACAATGTCAAAGAACTGCAAGCCTGCATCTACGCCGCGCAACTGGCCGGTGCCATGCAGGCAGTTTTCACGCGCACGCTGCAATACGCCAATGACCGCAACCAGTTTGGCCGACCGATTGGAAAATTCCAGGCGATCCAGCACCAGTTGAGCGTGATGGCCGAGCATGCTTTTGCGGCCCGCATGGCGGCGCAGATGGGTTGCCGCTCCAGCACATTCATGCCGGAGCGCCTGTGCGTGGCCGTGGCCAAGGCCCGAACCAGCGAGGCGGCGGTGGAGGTGGCGGCGCTGGCTCATTCCATCCACGGCGCCATCGGGTTCACGCAGGAGTTTGACTTGCAGCTCTACACCCGCCGCCTGCATTTGTGGCGACAGGCAGGCGGCTCGGAGTCGTATTGGCATTCGGTACTGGGCGAGGCTCTCGTCGATGGGCATCAAGCACCGACGCTCGACCTGATTCGCCACGTGACTGACATTGCCTGAACTATTATCAAATTCTTGGAGCCAACAACCATGACCACTTTTCTAAAGACCGAGCGTGACGGCGCTGTCCTCACGCTCACCATGAACCAGCCCGAGACCCGCAATGCCTTGACCGGTAACACGGCGGTGGAAGAGTTTGTGCAGGCCTGCGCGGCTATTACGCTGGATACGTCCATCCGCTGCGTCATCGTCACGGGCGCGGGGCCGGTGTTCAGCTCAGGCGGCAATGTGAAAGACATGCAGCGCTTCTTTACGCAGGACCTGTCGCCCGAGGTCATCCGTGAGGAATACCGCAATGGCATCCAGCGCATTCCCAAAGCGCTGTTCAACCTGGACGTGCCGGTGATTTGTGCGGTCAACGGCGCGGCCATTGGCGCGGGGCTGGATTTGACGTGCATGTGCGACATTCGCATTGCGTCAGACACGGCCACGTTTGCCGAGAGCTTTGTGCGCGTGGGCATTGTGCCCGGCGATGGCGGGGCCTGGCTGCTGCCGCGCGCGGTGGGCATGGCCAAAGCGTCTGAGATGGCGTTTACTGGCGAGGCGCTGACGGCAGCAGAAGCGCTGGCCTGCGGCCTGGTGTCACGCGTGGTGGCGCCCGATCAGTTGATGGCTGAGGCGCGCAAGCTGGCCGACAAGATTGCCGCCAACCCCGGGGCCGTGATGCGCATGACCAAGCGCCTGCTGCGCGAGGGGGAAAACAGCAGTCTGGAGAGTTTGCTGGAACTGTCAGCCAGCTACCAGGCCATCGCTCACAAGACTGCGGACCACAAAGAAGCCGTGATGGCGTTTGTGGAGAAGCGCAAGCCGGTATTCAAGGGCTGAGCTTCAAAGGCTGAGGTTGCCCGGCGAAGTCGGGGTCAGTGCTTCAGCCCGGCAGCCGTACCGGCAAATGGTTGAACCCACGCACAAAGTTTGATAGCACGCGCGTGGGTTCGCCCACCACCTCGATCACCGGGAAACGCTTGAGGATTTCTTCCCACAGAATCTTCAGCTGCATCTCGGCCAGCCGGTTGCCCACACAGCGGTGGATGCCAAAGCCGAATGACAGATGCTGGCGCGGACGCGCACGGTCGATGATGAACTGGTTCGGGCTGTCAATCGCTTCTTCATCCCGGTTGCCCGAGAGATACCACATCACCACCTTGTCGCC
>JANYJD010000237.1 GCA_025358555.1 Rhodoferax sp. | reverse complement strand
TTCCAGACATCGATTACCGGCACCTTGCTTGAGAGTTTTTGGCCTATAGCCCTCGTGATATCTACATCTTCTGCTATGTAATCAATAGCATTCAGGCGAGTGAGGTCGTGCAGGAACACCACGGCATCCGCCCCTTCAATGGCCTCCCACGCCCGCGCGATACCGATTTTTTCCACATCGTCGTCGCTGTCGCGCAGACCCGCAGTGTCAACAATGTGGATCGGAACGCCTTCAATCTGAATCGTCTGCTGCACTTTGTCGCGCGTGGTGCCGGCCACGGGTGTGACGATGGCCAGCTCGGCACCCGCCAACGCGTTGAGCAAAGACGACTTGCCGGCATTGGGCTGCCCGGCAATCACCACCTTGATGCCCTCGCGCAACAGCACGCCTTGCTGGGCCCGTTGCATCACCCCAGCCAGACGATCTTGCAGGGCAGCCAGTTGGCCCTGAGCGTCGGCCTTGCGCAGAAAATCGATCTCTTCTTCCGGGAAATCCAGCGTGGCTTCGACCATCATCCGCAAATGGACCAGGGCATCGCGCAGGGTGTGGATTTCGCTGGAGAAATCTCCCGCGAGGGAGCGGCTGGCGCTACGCGCGGCGGCTTCGGTGCTGGCATCGATCAGGTCGGCCACCGCCTCGGCCTGTGCCAGATCCATCTTGTCGTTCAGGAAGGCACGCTGGGTGAATTCGCCGGGGTTGGCAACACGCATGCCTGGCAACCAAGGCGCGCCCGTGGCTGGGTTGGTTGCCAAACCGGCCTCAATGCAGCGTGCCAGAAGCAACTGCAATACAACCGGCCCGCCATGGGCTTGCAGCTCCAGCACGTCTTCGCCGGTGTAAGAGTGGGGGGCGGGGAAATGGATCGCCAGCCCCTGGTCAATGCTGCCGCCATCTGCCGCTTTAAATGCCAGGTAAGTGGCTTCGCGGGCTTTGAGCGCCCGGCCACAGAGGGCCGCAATGATTGGCGCAACCGCCCCGCCCGAGACGCGGACTACGCCAATCGCGCCACGCCCTGGCGCAGTGGCAATGGCGACGATGGGGTCATTTTCGCTTCCCAGCATCAAATAATGCCTCTAGCCCTCGTCCAGCATGCACAATTAGCTATTTTTTATATAGCAATCTGTGTTTGTGCGCTTTAGCCGAATTTGGGCAAGTTGAACTGCGGCGGCACGCCCATGCGGGTGTTGATGATCCACTGCTGGGCGATCGACAGCACGTTGTTGGTGATCCAGTACAGCACCAGGCCGGCCGGGAAGAAGAAGAACATCACCGAGAAGGCCAGAGGCATGAACCACATCAGCTTGGCCTGCATCGGATCCGGCGGCGCGGGGTTCAGCGCGGTTTGCAGCATGGTGGTGGCCGTCATGACCAGCGGCAGCACAAAAAACGGATCGGGCGACGACAGGTCATGGATCCACAGTGCCCAAGGCGCGTTGCGCATCTCGACGCTGGAAAGCAGCACCCAATACAGCGCAATGAACACCGGAATTTGCACCATTATCGGGAAGCAGCCGCCCATGGGGTTGACTTTTTCCTCGCGGTAAATGCGCATCATCTCCTGCTGCATCTGCTGCGGGTTGTCCTTGAGGCGCTCGCGCATCTCGGTCACCTTGGGGTTGATGGCCTTCATCTTGGCCATGCTGGCATACGCCTTCGCATTGAGCCAGTAAAACGCAATCTTCAGCAGCACCACCAGCGCCACGATGGACCAGCCCCAGTTGCCCAAAAAGCTGTGCAGCTTGTCTAGCAGCCAGTACAGCGGCTTGGCCAGGATAGTGAGCCAGCCGTAATCTTTCACCAGTTCCAGGCCAGGTGCCAGCGACTCAAGTACTTTTTCTTCCTGCGGGCCGGCAAAAAATCGGGCCTCGATGGCTTTGGTGGTGCCCGGCGCAATGCTGTCCAGGGGCGTGATCATGCCAACCGCGTAAAGATTAGTGTCCACCTTGCGCATGAACAGGTCGCGCTTGATGCCGTCACCCAGAATCCAGGCGCTGGCAAAGTAGTGCTGCACCATGGCCACGTAGCCGTTGCTGGCCTGCTTTTCAATCTCGACCTTGTTTTTTTCGATGTCGGTGAATTCGACTTTCTGGTATTTTTGCGCCTCGGTGTAGACCGCCGGCCCGGTAAACGTCGAGTAGAACGACGACTCCCCGGCGGGCTTGTTGCCGTCCCGCACCAGCTGCAAATAAAGCTGGGGCGACACCGCTGTAGCGCCGTTGTTGACCACCTCATGCTTGACGGCGATGGCGTAGGAGCCACGGGTCAAGGTATAGGTCTTGACCAGCCTGACCGCGCCCTGCTCGGGCGATTCGAATTTGATGACCAGCTGGTTGCTGCCGTCTTTGAGGGCACGCTCGCCGGGTGCTACCGCCATGATGGTCTTGTGTGTGGGGAAGGTGCCTGCGGGCGCGCCTGCGCTGCCCGCAATCAGGCCGGTCTGGGCGACGTAGGTGCGGTCTTTGCTCTCATCGAGCAGGACAAAGTTTTTGGTTTTGTCGGCCATGTCAATGTGCTTGACAAACTCGGCCTGCACCAGGGAACCACCCTCGGTGTCCAGCGTGAGCTTGAGCACGTCGGTGGTGACCACCAGCCGTTCACGCGGTGTGGCCACTGCGGGCTGGGGCGCACTGCTGGGCACCTGGGCGGAGACTGCGTTGGCGTTGGCGTTGGCGTTGGTGCCGGTGTTGGACGAAGGTACCGTGTTGGCAACTGGCACGCCTGTGGCGGGCGTAACAGGCGCTCCGGCGGCTTTGGCCCCGGCGGCTTCGACCTTGGCAGGCGACGGGAAAAACGTGGCTTTGTGGCCGGAGTAAACCTGCCACTGATCCCACAGCAATACCATTGAAAAACCAAAAATCACCCACAAAATGGTGCGCCGGATGTCGTTCATGAGGGGGTCTTATGATAAAAAGGGGAAAGCAGCCGGGTGAACAGCCGGGGAGTCGTCAGGGGCGCGGACGGGCCCTGAGGCACGGGATCATGCCCGCCCTCGCACCAGGGGTGGCAGCGGGCCAGGCGTTTTAAAGTCAGGTAGCTGCCCTTGGATGCGCCATGCTGCTCAAGCGCGCCAATTGAATAAACCGAACACGTAGGCTCAAACCGGCAAGCCGACCCCAGCCAGGGGCTCAGCAACAGCCGGTAGGCCTTGACGGTCATGATGAGGCAGGCCTTGATCATGGTGTCGTCATTGCCTTGAGGGGAGTCCAGCGCGGGGAATCTGCTGCGAACCCTGAGCAGCTCTGGCAAACAGCTGGTTCAGCTCCTGGCGGACCATTGCCTTGAGTGCGTCCGAGGTTGCGCTTGGGTAAGCCGCCTTGTCAAAGCTGGCACGCAGACGGACCACGTGCGCCGCAAAACCGGAGACAGTTTCAAGGGAAGGTTTCACAAGTGCACCCACGTTGTATATCTGCCGCTTGATGGCGTTGCGGGTCACGGCGCGTTTGGCCCACCGCTTGGGCACCATGGCACCCATCCACACATCACCTCCCTCAAACAAGGATTTGGGTGGCGTCACTTCGGTGGTCCGTTGCTTGAAGCCGTGTTGCTTGACAGCCGCAACATCAAGGCCGACGGGGCCAAGTGCAGAATCGGTCGGATTGAATGTCAAACAATGCAAGGCAAAGTGTGCCGTGCGCGCAATGGTGGAACCCGCCATCACAGCCTGGAATTGCGTTCGTGTTTTCAGCCGCTGCACGTTTTCAGGGCGCAAGCGCTGCCCTTGCCTCGTACCGACCCCAAAAAATCAATCACAACTGCCAGGCTAGACGGCCAGGCTAGACCGCCAAGCGTTTGCGGCCTTTGGCGCGGCGCGCGTTGATCACGGCGCGGCCCCCACGGGTTTTCATGCGGACCAGAAAACCGTGAGTGCGGGCGCGGCGGATTTTGGAGGGTTGGTATGTGCGTTTCATTTGGAAATTCCGATAGTCAAATTCAGGCTAGCCTTCGATTATCGCAAATTTATTGAATCGCGGCAACACCTTACCCTGTCTATGGTGTGTAACGCTGGAAGTGCGGCGGCTCCCAGCACTGCGTGTTCACACAACGCTTTCGGCCTTGTGGATAAATCCTTGATAAATTACAATCAGCAATGCTCCAAAATAAAACTATCCACAGACGCGGGTAAGAATAATGGCCGAGGGTTTCCACAGCAGCCAAGTCGCCCCAACGGGGCCGGATGCGGGTCAAAGCCTATGGCTTTCCTGCGTCGATCAATTGGCCCAGGAATTGCCAGAGCAACAGTTCAACACCTGGATCAAGCCCCTGTCTGCCCAAGTTATGGGCGACCTGTCAAAGGTCACCATTTTTGTCGCCAACCGGTTCAAGCTGGACTGGGTGCGGGCTCAGTACAGTGGCCGGATTGCCGCGCTGCTGGAGAAACTGTATGGTCAGACAATCTCAGTTGAGTTAGCGCTTGCTCCGCGTGAAAGCCCGGTTAGGTATTCTGTTGCGCCTCGCGGTGCCGAGCCTATCCCCAGCGAAGAGCCCGCTGAGTTAGGCGAAGAGCGCACACAAAGTGGGCCAAAAAACCGGCTCAACACCGGGCTGACCTTTGACACGCTGATTGAAGGCACAGCCAACCGCATGGCACGGGCTGCGGCCATGCACGTCTCCAGCACGCCAGGCCATTTGTACAACCCGCTCTTCATTTATGGCGGTGTGGGGCTGGGCAAGACCCATTTGATGCACGCGGTCGGCAACAAGCTGCTGCAAGACAAGCCGCTGTCCAAAATTCTCTACATCCACGCTGAGCAATTTGTGTCCGATGTGGTCAAAGCCTACCAGCGCAAGACCTTTGACGAATTCAAGGATCGCTACCACTCGCTCGATTTGCTGCTGATCGACGATGTGCAATTTTTTGCCAACAAAGAACGCACCCAAGAGGAGTTTTTCAACGCGTTTGAGGCGTTGCTGGCCAAAAAATCCCACATTGTGATGACCAGCGACACGTATCCAAAGGGCCTGGCCGACATCCATGAACGGCTGGTGTCGCGGTTCGACTCCGGTTTGACGGTTGCGATCGAGCCGCCCGAGCTGGAAATGAGGGTGGCCATCCTGATCAACAAAGCACGCCTTGAGGGCACCGAAATGCCCGAAGAAGTGGCTTTTTTTGTGGCCAAGAATGTGCGATCCAACGTGCGCGAGCTCGAAGGCGCCCTGCGCAAAATACTGGCCTATTCCCGCTTCAACCAGAAGGAAATATCTATCCAGCTGGCCCGTGAGGCCCTGCGCGATCTGCTGTCCATCCAGAACCGGCAAATCTCAGTCGAGAACATCCAGAAAACGGTCGCTGACTACTACAAGATCAAAGTCGCCGACATGTATTCCAAAAAGCGGCCTGCCAGCATTGCGCGGCCGCGCCAGATAGCCATGTACTTGGCCAAAGAATTGACCCAAAAGAGTCTGCCCGAGATTGGCGAGCTGTTCGGTGGCCGGGATCACACCACCGTGTTGCATGCGGTGCGCAAGATTGGCGGCGAGCGCCAGCAGATGACTGAGCTTAACCAGCAATTGCACGTACTTGAGCAAACCCTGAAAGGTTGATCCGTGGCTGAAAATGACTGAAAACTGCGGCAAACATGGTACAAATCTGGCTCCGCACAAAGCTGGGGATAGTTTGTATGAAAACGGGCGGTTATCCACAGGCCACACCTTTTTTCAAAAGTTGTTCACATTCCATGGACACTTCGAAAGCATGGCTGGACACAGCATTCAAACATAGCCAAGTGCTTGATAAAACAAGGGAAAATGGGGATATCCACCGACCAGCCCTGCCCTTATCTACTACTACTAATTTAAATTAAAGAAATTAAAGAAGAGGTTGACATGATCGTCCTGAAGGCAACACAAGACAAAGTGCTATCGGTTCTGCAATCGGTATCGGGCATTGTTGAGCGTCGGCACACATTGCCCATCCTGGCCAATGTGCTGATCCGCAAGACCGGAACATCGCTCCAGCTGACCACGAGCGATCTTGAAATCCAGATACGCACCACGGCCGACCTCGATGGCGACACCGGCAATTTCACCACCACCATTGGCGCGCGCAAGTTGATCGATATTTTGCGCACCATGCCGGTGGACCAGACGGTGTCGCTGGAGTCCAGCCAGAGCAAGGTCATCCTCAAAGGGGGCAAGAGCAAATTCACCTTGCAGACCATGCCGGCCGAAGACTTTCCGCTGGTGCAGGAATCCGCCAATTTTGGCCCAGTGTTCAGCGTGCCGCAAAAAACGCTGAAGGACCTGCTGAGCCAGGTCTCGTTTGCAATGGCGGTGCATGACATCCGCTACTACCTCAACGGCATCCTGTTTGTGGCTGAGGGCAAGCAATTGAGCCTGGTCGCCACCGATGGCCACCGGCTGGCCTTTGCATCTGCCACGCTGGATGTGGAGGTGCCCAAACAAGAAGTCATCTTGCCGCGCAAGACCGTGATCGAGATGCAACGCCTGCTCAGCGACGCCGATGGCGCGATTGAAATGCAGTTTGCCAACAACCAGGCCAAGTTCAGCTTTGAGGGCATGGAGTTCGTCACCAAGCTGGTCGAAGGCAAGTTCCCCGACTACAACCGCGTGATACCCAAGAACCATAAAAACATAATCACGCTCGGCCGTGTGGCTTTGCTCGCATCCTTGCAGCGCACGGCCATTTTGACCAGCGACAAGTTCAAGGGCGTGCGTTTGAACATCGACCCCGGCACGCTGCGCGTTGCATCCAACAATGCCGAACAGGAAGAAGCGGTGGACGAGCTGGACATTGACTATGGCGGCGACAGCATCGAGATTGGTTTCAACGTCACCTACCTGATCGATGCGCTGACCAACATGACCCAGGAAATGGTGCGGGTTGAGCTGTCCGATTCCAACAGCTCGGCACTGCTCACCATTCCCGACAATGCCACCTTCAAGTACGTCGTCATGCCCATGAGAATTTGATGTTTCAAAATAAGTAGCGCCAGCAGACGCAAACCCCCTTCCAAAGGGGGTTTGGTCATTCAAGAGTTTGATAAATTTGTTGAAACTCTGTCCTAAACCAGATCGAAGTGAGCCATGACCGAAGAAAACAAGCCAGTTCCTGCCTCCATCAAAAGTGATGACGGCGTCAATACCGGGGAAAGCACGGCAGAGAGCTCCAATTTTCAGCCTGTCATTGACACCAACCAGGCTGGCGCGACTGAAGCTTATGGGGAAGGCTCCATCCAGATACTGGAAGGCCTGGAGGCCGTGCGCAAGCGCCCTGGCATGTACATTGGCGATACCTCGGATGGCTCGGGCTTGCACCACATGGTGTTCGAGGTGGTGGACAACTCGATTGACGAATCCCTGGCCGGCCATTGCGACGACATCCTGGTCACCATCCATTCCGACAACTCAGTGTCGGTGGTTGACAACGGCCGGGGCATCCCGACCGGCTTGAAGATGGACGACAAACATGAGCCCAGGCGTTCGGCCGCAGAGATCGCGTTGACCGAACTCCACGCGGGCGGCAAGTTCAACCAGAACAGCTACAAGGTCTCGGGCGGCCTGCACGGCGTGGGCGTGAGCTGTGTCAACGCCCTGAGCAAAATGCTGCGCCTGACGATCCGGCGCGACGGCAAAGTGCATGCCATGGAGTTCAGCAAGGGCTTCGTGCAAAACCGGATCATTGAAACGGTGAACGGCGTTGAAGTTTCCCCCATGAAGGTGATTGGCGAGACAGAAAAACGTGGCACCGAAGTGCACTTTCTGCCCGACACCGAAATCTTCCAGCAGAACAACGATTTTCACTATGAGATCCTGAGCAAGCGCCTGCGCGAACTGAGTTTTTTGAACAACGGCGTACGCATCCGCCTCAAGGACGAACGCACCGGCAAGGAAGATGACTTCGCCGGCGCCGGCGGCGTCAAGGGTTTTGTGAACTTCATCAACAAGGGCAAGACGGTGTTGCACCCCAACATCTTCCACGCCATTGGCGACCGCCAGAGCGACCAGCAGACCAACATCGGCGTCGAAGTCGCCATGCAGTGGAACAGTGGCTACAACGAGCAGGTGCTGTGCTTCACCAACAACATTCCGCAGCGCGATGGTGGCACCCACTTGACAGGCCTGCGCGCCGCCATGACGCGCGTCATCAACAAGTACATCGACGACAGCGAGGTCGCCAAAAAAGCCAAGGTTGAAGTGACCGGGGACGACATGCGCGAAGGCCTGACCTGTGTGCTGAGCGTGAAAGTGCCCGAGCCCAAATTCAGCAGCCAGACCAAGGACAAGCTGGTCAGCAGCGAAGTGCGCGGCCCCGTCGAAGACATTGTCAGCAAGCTGCTGTTCGACTACCTGCAAGAGCGGCCCAACGACGCAAAAATCATCGTTGGCAAAATCATCGAAGCCGCCCGCGCCCGCGAAGCCGCCCGCAAGGCACGCGACATGACGCGCCGCAAGGGCGTGCTGGATGGCATGGGCCTTCCTGGCAAACTGGCCGACTGCCAGGAAAAAGACCCGGCGCTGTGCGAGATCTACATCGTAGAGGGCGACTCGGCCGGCGGCTCTGCCAAGCAGGGTCGCGATCGAAAATTCCAGGCCATCCTGCCCCTGCGCGGCAAGATTTTGAACGTGGAAAAAGCGCGCTACGAAAAGCTGCTCACCAGCAATGAGATTTTGACGCTCATTACCGCATTGGGCACCGGCATCGGCAAGGCCGGCGGCAGCACCGGCAATGATGACTTCAACGTCGCCAAGCTGCGCTACCACCGCATCATCATCATGACCGATGCCGACGTGGACGGCGCGCACATCCGTACGCTGCTGCTCACTTTTTTCTACCGTCAGATGCCTGAGCTGGTGGAGCGCGGGCACATTTACATTGCCCAGCCACCGCTGTACAAGGTCAAAGCGGGCAAGGAAGAGCTGTACCTCAAGGACGCTAGCGCGCTAGACGGCTTTTTGCTGCGCATTGCGCTGGTGAATGCATCTGTGCACACGGGTGCAGACGCAGGCACAACGATCAGCGGCGACACCCTGGCCGAGCTGGCCCGCAAGCACCAGCTTGCCCAAGCCGTGATTGCGCGGCTGAAAAACTTCATGGATGCGGAAGCGCTGCGCTCCATTGCCGACGGTGTTGCACTGAACCTTGACACCGTTCCTGAGGCCGAAGCATCAGCCGTGGCGCTGCAGGCCATGCTTCCGGATGCCGAGGTGGTGGGCGAATTTGACGTGCGCACCGACAAACCAATTTTGCGCATCAGCCGCCGCTACCACGG
Source organism: Rhodoferax sp. (assembly GCA_025358555.1). GTDB lineage: Bacteria > Pseudomonadota > Gammaproteobacteria > Burkholderiales > Burkholderiaceae_C > JANYCG01. Next base: position 10,476 of record JANYJD010000237.1, on the reverse strand, counting down.
CAACGTTAAGAGCAGCGTGCTGACGCAAGACTTTGTGCATGGTGCCGACTACGCAGCGCTGGCCGAAGCCGCCAACACCTTCAAGGGTCTGCTGGGCGAAGGTGCCAAAGTCATGCGCGGTGAAGGCGAGCGCCAGAAAGAAGAAAAGGTTAACGACTTCCGTGAAGCCATGGCCTGGCTCATAACCCAGGCTGAAAACGGCACCGCCCGGCAGCGCTACAAGGGTCTTGGCGAGATGAACCCTTTGCAGCTGTGGGAAACCACGATGGACCCCACCGTGCGGCGTCTGCTGCGCGTGCAGATTGACGACGCCATCGAAGCCGACCGCGTCTTCACCATGCTGATGGGTGACGAGGTCGAGCCGCGCCGCGACTTCATCGAGACCAATGCGCTGCGCGCGGGAAACATCGACGTGTAAACCCGCACGCATCAGGCGATCACCATGGCACTGTTCTCCCGTCGCAAACTGTTGCTAGGGGGTGGTGTGGGCCTGATGGCTGCGACGGGCGTAGCTGGCTATTTTGCCAAGCATCCCAGGCCTGCGCCCATTGGTTTTGAGGTCACACCAGACGAATTGGCCAAGGCGCGCGCGCTGCTGGCCCGTCACATTTCTGTGGATGCCCACGCCCATCCTGGGCGCACCTTTGTGGACGGGGCCGAAAATCTCTCGGGCCTGGTCTGGGTCTACGCCAAGCTTGGCACGTTTGAGGCAAGAACCCTTGCCGACATGCAGGCCGGCGGCCTGTCGGCTGCCGCCTTTGCCGCCGTATCGGATTTTCAAGCGCTCGGCACGGCCGGCGAAGGGCTGGCGGCGGTGCGCGACTTCGCACCCGGCGAAGCCTGGGCCAGCTACCAGCGCCAAATTGCCAACCTCAAGGCACTGGCGACCCGTGGGCTGGTGCATCCAATCAAGACGCTGGCCGATTTTCAGGCCGCCAAGGCAGTGGCCAAGGTGGGCGCGCTGCTGACCGTGGAAGGTGGGGATTTCCTTGAAGGCAAGCCCGAGCGCGTGGCTCTTGCCTACGCCGATGGCGTGCGGTCCATCACACTGCTGCACTATCGCAACAACGAGCTGGGCGACACCATCACCGGCACTCCAGTCCACGGAAAACTAAGCACGGCAGGCATCGCCGTGGTCAAGGCCATGAATGCCGCCGGCATGCTGGTTGATGTGGCCCACGCGTCCCAGGCCACAGCGATGGGCGCCATCAACGCTTCGTCAAAACCGGTGATTGCGTCGCATGTGCATGTGCACACGCCAAAGCTGTCACATCCGAGGTTTATTTCGCTCGACCTGGCCAAAGCAGTGGCACAAACGGGGGGCGGCGTGCTTGGGGCCTGGCCCGCGGGGATTGGCATCGGTGACCTCAATGGGTTTGTGGACCGTGCGTTTGAACTGGTCGACCGTGTTGGAATCGACCACGTATGTCTGGGCACGGACATGGATGCCAATTACAAGCCAGTGTTCGATACCTATGCCAATCTGCCGCTGTTTGTTGCGGGCCTGCTCAAGCGCGGCATGCATGAACCGGAGGTGGCGAAGCTGATTGGCGGCAATTTTCTGCGGGTGTTTGCGCGGGTGCAGGGTAGTTGAGGAACCGCGTTCAAGATCCCGCGTAAATCCCATACGCCGGCCAACGCCTGAGATTCACGGTGCCACAAAAGTCGCCAGATACTCCGCAACCATTTCCAGCTCGTCCACGGCCAGCCCCTGCGCTGCAGACGTCATGGTGCCATCCAGGTCGGCGCGGGTGGACGCCTTGAAGCCCTTGAGTTGCTCCAGCAGATAAGCCTTGTGCTGCCCTGCCAGCCGGGGGATGTGCTGCTGCCCGACCAGCGTTGCCGTGTGACAGGCGACGCAATTGTTCTTTTCCGTTACGGCCCGGCCCCGGGCGACGATGTCCCCTTCGGGTTTGCGCGTCGGCACCGTCAGTTTTTGCGACGAAAAATACAGCGCCAGGTCATTCAGGTCGGCGTTGCTGAGCTTGGCGGTAAAAGGCGTCATCTGCTCATTCTTGCGCTGCCCTTCGCGGAACATGAACAGGGCTTGCGTGATGAACTGGCGTGGTTGGCCGGCCAGCGAGGGAATGGTCGGAATGACCGAGTTGCCATCGGCACCGTGGCACGCGGCACACACCTGCGATTTGGCGCGGCCTTCTTCCAGACCGGCGTGCACACTGAACGGCAGGCCTGCTAACGCAAAAACGGCAGCCGTTTCAATGGCCGCCGCAGTGCGCCCCCAGCGCACGTTCCAGGGATGTAAACGTGCGTCGAGGGCCGGTTTCATGAAGACTTTTTGCTGTAGCTGACGCGGTACACAACGCCGTTGTAATCGTCAGAGAACAAAATCGAGCCGTCTTTCATTTGCAGGATGTCGGTCGGTCGGCCCCACATGGGAGGATCGCCACGGTCGTTCTCAAGGAAGCCATCGATGAATGGGTGTTTGGTGGCCTTGCCTTTGGCGTCTACCGTCACGCGGATGACGTTGTAGCCCTGCTTCGGGTCGCGGTTCCAGGAGCCCTTCTGGGCAATCAGCATGCTGTTTTTGTACTCTTTCGGGAACATGTTGCCGGTGTAGAACTTCATGCCCACCGGCGCCATGTGGGCACCCAGGTTGAGAGCCGGTGGCGTGAACTCGGAACACGAGCGGTTGGCACCGTAGGTGGGGTCCTGCACATCGCCCTGGTGGCAATACGGAAAGCCAAAGTGCTGCCCTTTGGCCTTGGCCACGTTCAGCTCGTCACTGGGCAGATCGGTTCCCATCCAGTCCCGGCCATGCTCGGTAAACCAGAGCTGCTTTGACACCGGGTGGAACGCCATGCCCACGCTGTTGCGCACGCCCTGGGCGTAGTTTTCCATGTTGCCGGTCTTGGTATCGACCCGCAAAATGGACGCCTCGTTGTAGGTGGGCATGGTGATGTTTTGCGGCGAGCCGATATTGAAGTAAAGCTTGCCGTCTGGTCCCATGGCCAAGTATTTCCAGAAGTGGCCGGGCTGGTTGGTGGGGTCCAGGTTGTCAACGACTACCTTGCCTTCGCCCGGGTTGTCCAGCTTTGACTCGATGTCGTCATAGCGCGTGATGCGGTGCCGCTCGGCTACATACAGCGTGCCTTTGTCAAACACGATGCCGTTGGGCGACTTCATGCCCTTCAGAATGGTTTTGACCTCGCGCTTGCCGCCGGAATCGATGATGGCGTACACATTGGACTGCACGCGGTTGCTGACGAACACCGTGCCATTGGCGCCCAGTGCCAGCGAGCGAGCGTCGGGCACGCCATCGGCCCACATTTCCACCTTGAAGCCTGGCGGGGCGGTGATCTTGCTGAGCGGCAAGTCACCCGCCGTGCGCCCGGTCACGTGCCCGGCAAACGGGTGCAACGTGGATTTTTCCTGATCGGCCGACATGCCTTGCTTCCAGGAGGGTGGTGCGGCGGCAGGTGCTGCTGGTGCTGCGGGAGTTTGGGCAAAAGCCGCCCCTGCCAAGCCAGCCAGTATGGCGGCGCTCAATGTTTTCTGAAGGTGCATGGTTTCTGTCTCCGGTGGTGTTTTCAGTTTGGGCATTTTCCATCGCATGCCTGCGCATGGTTTTGGCACGTAGAGTTTAATACCGATTGGTACAAAGTTACAAGGCCGCGTCCCAGGGGGTTGCTTTTGACAGCACGCACCCTGGATGCCACGTGCAATCCCCGCACAAACCCCTACGCGTGCGGGGCAAACCCCTACGCGTGCGGGGCAAACAATTCTCACTTTGAGCCACCGGGCCAGCCACTTTTCAGGCAATCTCGGGGCCTTCGCGGGGCCACTCATGGTCTGCCGCAAGTATGCGGCAACACTACTGACAAGGATACAAACATGCGACCCACCCTGCGCCACCCTCTGCCGACAATCCGCGTGCGTTTGCCTGCCAAAACCGCCCTTGCAGTCGCCGCTGCGCTCCTGGGCCACAGTGTCACCGGCGCGCAGACCCTGCAGGACGTTGTGGTGTCTGGCTCCCGCAGCGAGCAGCGCAGCTTTGATGCGCCGGGCGCCATCACCGGTGTGGACCGCAGCGTGATTGAGGGCGCGGGGCCGCAGGTCAACTTGTCGGAGTCGCTCAACCGGGTGCCGGGCCTCACCATTTTGAACCGGCAAAACTACGCGCAGGATTTGCAGGTGTCGATCCGCGGCTTTGGCGCTCGCTCGGCGTTTGGCATCCGCGGAATCCGCCTGCTGGTGGACGGCATTCCTGCCACTACGCCAGACGGGCAAGGCCAGGGCTCGTCCATCAGCCTCACGTCAACCGAGCGCATGGAGGTACTGCGTGGCCCATTGGCGCTGCTGTATGGCAACTCCGCGGGCGGGGTGATCCAGGCCTTCACCCGCAATGCACCGCAGACGCCCGAAATCGGTGGCCAGCTTTACACCGGCTCTTACGGCCTGCGCCGGGCTGATTTGCAATACGCCGGGCGCATTGGCGGCTATGGCCTGGTGGCCGACTACAGCACGTTCGATAGCGACGGCTCTCGCGACAACAGCAAAACGCAGCGCAAGCAGTTCAACGGCAAGCTGAGCTTTGATGCCGGTGACAAAACCAAGGTCAACGTGGTGTTCAACCAGTTTGACATGCCCCTGGCACAAGACCCGCTGGGCCTGACTGCAGCGCAGCTGGCTGCCAACCCCGAGCAGGCAGGTACCAACGCCATTAGCCGCAATGTGCGCAAGACGGTGCTACAAAACCAGCTGGGGACTTCGCTGGTGCACACGCTGGATGCAGACCGCTCTGTGACGGCCCGTCTGTACTACGGCAATCGTGACAACCTGCAATACCAGACCGGCTTGGCCACCACCACGGGCGCCTGGGTTGGACTGAACCGCGTCTACTACGGGACCGGCCTGCAATACAACCAGCGCACCACCCTGGGTGGCATGCCGTTGACCTGGGTGGCCGGGTATGAGTTTGACCGCTCCAGCGAGAACCGCCAGGGGGGTACCGCCGCACTGGGTGAGAAAACCACCACAACCCGGAACGAGCAAAACCGGGCTGAAAACAGCGACCTGTTTGTGCAGGCAACCGCAGCATTGTCAGACCACGTGTCGGTGGTGGCGGGCGTGCGCCACAGCACCGTGCGCTTCAACAGTGCCGACAGTTACCTGGTGGACGGCGACGGCTCTGGCTCAACCCGCTATCAGGCGGCCAGCCCCGTGCTGGGCGTGACCTGGCACGCCACTGACAGCCTGAACCTGTATGCGAATTACGGGCGCGGGTTTGAGAGCCCCACGCTGGCCGAGGTGGCCTACAAGGGCGCGGGCGTGCCGGCCTTCAACACTACGCTGAATGCCTCCAGCAGCCGCCACTACGAACTGGGCGCCAAGTGGCTAGCCAGCGCGCAGTCGCGCCTGGACTTCACGGTGTTCCAGATCGATTCAACCGACGAGATTGTGGTGGCCAGCAGCACCGGCGGCAACTCCACCTTCAAGAACGCGCCGGGCACGCGGCGCACCGGGTTTGAGTTGGGCGGCAGCACTCAATTTACGCCCAACCTTCGCGCTACGCTGTCAGCTTCGCGCATCAACGCCAGCTTTTCCGAAACCTTCACCAGCGGCACCACCACGGTTGTGGCTGGCAACAAGATCCCCGGCATCCCGCAGAGCTTTGTGTTCTCGGAACTGCTGTGGACGGCGCGGGACATGGGCACGGCCACCTCCAAGGCGGCGGCGGCTCTGGGCAGCCAGGCCGGGCTGGAGTTCATACAGGCCGGGCGGCTGTATGCCAACGACGTCAACACCGCATCGGCCGACGGCTACGCCACCCTGGCCGCCAAGTTCAGCCACGGCTGGGCCCTGGGCGCGGGTTCGGGTGGGGGTGGCAGCCTGACCGCTTATGCCCGCATCGACAACCTGACCGACAGGCGTTACACCGGCTCGGTCATCGTCAACCAGGCATCGTCGCAGTTCTTTGAGCCCGCGCCGGGGCGCAACTGGACGCTGGGGCTGCGGCTGGTGGTGCCGCTGTGAGTTGAAACACCATGAAATTCCACTTTTTCGCGGTGGATTTTTATGGGGATGGGATTTAAATCCCCATGAAAAATGAAAGCGCCGATTTCATTTTTCATGGGGATTATGTAAGATGCCGGAATGCTGCTTCGCCCTCTTCTTGAACAGGCCCTTGCCCGCGCACTGGGCCGCTCCCGTGCCGTTGTACTCGCGGGCCCAAGGCAGGTCGGCAAGACGACGCTTGCCAGAAAGTGGCTCCCGGCGGACAGCGCCAACTACTTTGACCTTGAAACAATTGACGGCGCAGCCCGGCTCGCCCAGCCGCAAGACACGCTGGGAGCGCTTCGGGGCCTGGTGGTGATTGACGAAGTCCAGAAAGCGCCGGAACTCTTTGCCGTGCTGCGTGCGCTGATTGACCGCAGCGACGCGCCAGGCCAGTACCTGCTGCTGGGCAGCGCGTCGCCCGCTCTGCTGCGCCAGACCAGTGAGTCGCTGCTCGGGCGGGTCGAGGTGATTGAAATCAGTGGCTTCAACCTTGATGAAGTTGGCGCGAGCGCCCAGCGCACCCTGTGGCTGCGCGGTGGTTATCCGCGTTCTTTTCTGGCAACCGATGAGGTCAACAGCTTCGACTGGCGCAATGACGCGGTCAACCGGTACGTTGAGCAGGATTTACGGCAGCTGGGCATCGACATTGCGCCACCCGCCATGCTGCGCTTCTGGAAAATGCTGGCGCATTACCATGGACAGGTCTGGAGTGCGGCGCCGTTTGCGCAGTCCATGGGGGTGTCGCAGCCAACCGTGCGCAAATACATGGACATCCTCACCTACACCTACATGATTCGCCAGCTCCAGCCCTGGCACCAGAATCTTGGCAAGCGCCAGGTTAAAGCACCCAAAATATACTTTCGCGACACTGGCCTGCTGCATGCATTGATGGGCATCAAAACCGTGGCGGATTTGGTGACACACCCAAACAGCGGGGCCAGCTGGGAAGGCTTTGCGCTGGAGCAGGTGCTGCGCATCGCCAAGCCCGACGAAGCCTTCTTCTGGGCTACCCACCAGGGTGCCGAGCTGGATTTGCTGATGTTCAAGGGCCAGCAGCGCATCGGCGTGGAGTTCAAGCGCGCCGACGCGCCCAAGGTAACCCAGAGCATGCGCATCGCCATGCAAGACCTGAAGCTGGACGCGCTGTATGTGGTGTACCCCGGCCTGCACCGCTACCCCATGGGCGAGGGCGTGGAGGCGGTGCCGCTGTGGGCGGTGCTGCCTTCAAATTAGAAAATGTGCAGACTAGCGAAGAAATACAGCTACAGCCCTTGTCTAGTGTGCATAGTTAGCTATAAAAACCAGAGTATTGCTGTGCATCGTTAGGCCAGGCATCGCGTATACGCAGCGTCCCAGCATCGCGCTACCGGCCCGATATTTGCCCCGCAACATCCGCAATCAGCCGGTCCGCGTCGAGCTGAAAGTCGCTGAAGACCACCTCGCCTGCCGGGTTGATGACGATGTACCACGGCGTGCCGCCGGTGCCATAGTCTTGCATTACCGTGGGAACCGTCGCTGCGCCATCGCTTGCGGCGGGCGAGTCGTGCCCAAAAGGCAGCGCTAAGCCGTAACGCAATTGCGTCTCGCGCAGGCGCTCAAACGTATTGGCCTGCGCGCCCTCAAACACTGTTTGCACCACAGCAAAGCCAAAGCTAGAACCAGCCTCAGTTCCAGACAGTGCGTCCACCAGCTTGACCAGTGTCGGGAAGCCGTGGGAATGGCAGCCCGCGCACCAGTGCTGGAAACAGTAGATCACCTTGAAGCCATCGCCCAGCTCCGCCAGCGTCAAAGGCGCACGGGTCTGGCCCATGGCGTCGATCCATTGTGCGACGCGCAACTCGGGGGCATGAGAAAGCAATGGCCCGCCGTGCGACATCATTTGGAGCGCACGACGGCGTTGCGCTGCATCGTCACCCCGCCTGTGTCGGCTGGGTGGCCTGTGAGAGCTGGGACGCCAGCGCCAGCAGGCTGATGGCCTGGGCGCCGTGTCTTACCGGGTAGGTGTCTGCGCCCGGATAGACCACATAGCGCTGCTTGACACCCAAGTCATCACAGGCAAGCGCAAAGCCCTTGTCCAGGCTTGGCGCGGAGGATCGCTTGACCTCAATGGCGATCTCCGGCTGGCCACCTCGCTCCAGCAGCAAGTCAATTTCGGCACCGTCATGCGTGCGATAAAAGTAGGGCCGCCAGCGGGAACCGGCGCACTGGATGATGTTCTCCGTGACGAAACCCTCATAACTCGGGCCTGCCACCGGGTGCCCCGCCACGTCGTTCCAGGTTTCCAGATCCAGCAGCGCATGCACGATGCCGCTGTCGCGCACGTAGACCTTGGGGGCCTTTACCAGGCGTTTGCCCACGTTGCCGCTCCAGGGCGCGAGGCGGCGCACCAGTTGCAGGTCCACCATCAGGTCGATATAGCGGTTGATAGTGGGCGCTGACACGCCCAGGCTGCCCGCCAGCCGGGCCTGGTTCAGCAACGTACCCTGCTGGTGGGCCAGCATGGTCCACAGCCTGCCAAGCGCCTGCATCGGCATGCGGGGCGCAAACATGGGTACGTCACGTTCTAGATACGAGCGGATAAAGTCACGCCGCCACGTCAGGCTGGTGCTGGCACCCATATCGTCGCTTTCATCGTTTTCATCGTTGCCATCGGCCGCCAGCAGGCTTTCAGGAAACCCACCCCGCACCCACAGCGTGTTGGCTTCAATGCCCGCAGCCGTCGCCTCCAGAATATCCACCGGGCCAATGTCAAGGTACGCCACGCGGCCTGCCAGCGTCTCGGACGATTGGCTCATCAACTCCAGCGCCGCCGAGCCCAGCAGCAAAAAGTGGCCAAACCGATGGCCTACTGCGCGCCGGTCGTCAATGATGCCGCGCAGCACCTCAAATAGCCCTGGGGCACGCTGAATCTCGTCAATCACCACCAGTTTGCCCTGCTGCGCCCGCAGGTAGGCATCAGCATCATCCAGCCTGCGCCGGTCTGCCGGTCGCTCCATGTCCAGGTACACCGCCCCACCGGGCCAGTCAGCCGCAATTTTGCGAGCCAGCGTCGTTTTGCCAACTTGGCGCGGCCCCAGCAATACCACGGCAGGCACAACGCTGGCCAGCCGGACACGCAAGGATATTTCGATACATCTGGGAATCATTACCGTAAATCATACATCAGATGTTTGATTTACGGTATAAAAAGCACTAACTTTAAGGTGTTTTACAGGTTTTCCGACAAGTTTTCGCACCCCTCGGGCTTGAAGACGCGCGTGGTGGACGCTGGCGACCTGGCCAGCTTGCCCGCAGGCCGCCGGGGCCGCCGCACGAATTCGCCCCCGCAATTGGGACATTTGCCACCCAGCGGCCCGTCGGCGCACGCCATGCAGAACGTGCATTCAAACGAGCAGATGCGCGCATCCAGGGATTCCGGCGGCAGGTCTTTGTTGCAGCATTCGCAGTTGGGGCGCAGGTCAAGCATGGCGGGCTCCTGAAATGGCTTATTTTGGCCTTGAATCCGGGAATTGGGTGAAAAAGGCGGTGAAATAGGGCTCTAGCCCTTGTCCAGTGTGCATAAGTAGCTATATAAATAATAGTAATGCGATCAAATGGCAAATCGCAAGGTATTGTGCATGGCAACTGTGCGAAGCGTCCGTCTGGTCAGGCGTGTTGCCAAGGCAATTTACAGTACGCCACACAGAGCATCACACGACCACGCTTTGCTTGATTGGGCAAAAGCGCATTGAGATCGATATCGCGGCGCTGTACCAAGGCCCGCCGGTTTCGCCGGTCGCGATACGATGGACGCATTCCAAAAAATTAATGTCTGGGGCTTCAATGGACTGGTCACGGGAAGAAGTTGCGGCAATTGTTGCTGACTACCTGCAAATGGGGACGATGGAGTTGGCAGGGCAAAACTTCAGCAAGACGGAGCATCGAAGAAATTTGCTTCGCGTTCTGCCCGGACGCAGCGATAGCGCAATCGAGTTCAAGCACGGCAACATCAGCGCCGCCATGATCGATCTGGGGCGGCCGTACATTCGCGGATACCAGCCCCGCGTGAACTATCAGGCGTTGGTGGCCACCGTCCTCGCAGATCAATTGAGCGGCAAAGCCATATTTGACCAGGCGGCGCTCGCGGCGGTACAACAGCCAGCAGTTGCGCCAACGCTAACGGACTTTGGCAAAGTGAAGTCTGACGCTCCCAGAAGGCAACATCGAGTCACCGAGCCGCTAAACCCACTGCTGTTCAAGGCCGTGAAGCGTGATTACCTTGAACGTGAAGCTCAGAATCAGTCCTTGGGATTGGCGGGCGAGGAGTTTGTTGTCCAGTTTGAACACTGGCGGCTGATCCAGCTAGTGTAGTGTTTCACGCTGTTTGAACCGTATTGAGTTTTGCCTTCGCGCGGATGACTTTCTCCAGAATGTCACGAGCGCTGGCAGTCCAGATGAATGGCTTGGGGTTGTCATTGT
>JANYJD010000229.1 GCA_025358555.1 Rhodoferax sp. | reverse complement strand
GCATCGCATAATTTTCATTCAGCAACGTCAAATAGAAATAAACGTTGTCCTGCTTTTCCACCATGCGCTTCAAGCCGTGGTGGAGGATCACGCCAACCTCATGCGCAAAAGTCGGGTCATAGCTGATGCAATTTGGAATCGTGCCGGCCATGATGTGGCTGTGGCCGTCTTCATGCTGCAGGCCTTCGCCGTTCAGCGTGGTGCGGCCCGACGTACCGCCGAGCAAAAAGCCGCGTGCCTGCATGTCACCTGCCGCCCAGGCCAAGTCGCCAATGCGCTGAAAACCAAACATCGAGTAATACACGTAAAACGGAATCATGATGCGGTTGTTGGTGGAGTACGACGTGGCCGCTGCAATCCAGCTACTCATGCCGCCCGCTTCGTTGATGCCCTCTTGCAGAATCTGCCCCTTTTTGTCCTCCTTGTAGTACATCACCTGGTCTTTGTCGACCGGGGTGTACTGCTGGCCATCGGGGTTGTAAATGCCGATCTGGCGGAACAGCCCTTCCATGCCGAAGGTGCGGGCCTCGTCCACCAAAATTGGCACCACACGCGGACCTATCGCCTGGTCACGCAGCAGGGTTGTCAGGAACCGCACGTAGGCTTGCGTAGTTGAAATTTCGCGGCCTTCTGCGGTGGGTTCCATAACCGACTTGAAGGTTTCAAGCGACGGCACCGTGAACTGCTCATCTGCCTTCACGCGGCGGTGCGGCAGGTACCCGCCCAGCGCTTCACGCCGCTCGTGCAGGTAGCGCATCTCGGGCGTGTCTTCGGCAGGCTTGTAAAACGGAATGTCAGCCAGCTTGCTGTCGGGGATCGGAATGTTGAAACGGTCACGGAAGATTTTGATGTCTTCGTCGGTCAGCTTCTTGGTCTGGTGCACATTGTTCTTGCCCTCGCCGCTCTTGCCCATGCCAAAACCCTTGACGGTCTTGATCAGCAACACGGTGGGCTGGTCTTTGTGATTGACGGCCTGGTGGTACGCCGCGTAGACCTTTTTCGGGTCGTGGCCGCCGCGCTTCAGGGCGAAGATTTCATCGTCGCTCATGTGGGCCACCATCTCCAGCGTGGCGGGCGAGCGGCCAAAGAAATGCTTGCGCACATAGGCGCCGTCATTGGCCTTGAACGACTGGTAGTCGCCATCCAAGGTGTCCATCATGATCTTGCGCAGCGCGCCATCTTTGTCGCGCGCCAAGAGCGGATCCCACTCGCTGCCCCAGAGCAGCTTGATGACGTTCCAGCCCGCGCCCCGGAATTCGCCTTCCAGCTCCTGGATGATCTTGCCGTTGCCGCGCACTGGGCCGTCCAGGCGCTGCAGGTTGCAGTTGATGACGAAGATCAGGTTGTCAAGCTTCTCGCGTGCCGCAAGGCCGATGGCACCCAGGGATTCGACTTCGTCCATCTCGCCGTCGCCGCAGAACACCCACACCTTGCGGTTGGCCGTGTCGGCGATGCCGCGCGCATGCAGGTACTTCAAAAAGCGCGCCTGGTAAATCGCCATCAACGGGCCCAGGCCCATTGACACGGTGGGGAACTGCCAGAAGTTGGGCATCAGCTTGGGGTGCGGGTAGCTGGAGAGGCCCTTGCCATCGACCTCCTGGCGGAAGTTCAGCAGTTGGTCCTCGGTCAGGCGGCCTTCAAGGTAGGCCCGTGCATAGACGCCGGGCGACACGTGGCCCTGGATGTAGAGGCAATCGCCGCCGTGTTCTTTGCCAGGCACATTGCTCTCGGCATGCCAGAAATGGTTGAAGCCCGCGCCAAACATGTGGGCCAGTGACGCGAACGAGCCGATGTGGCCGCCCAGATCGCCGCCATCCACCGGGTGATGGCGATTCGCCTTGACGACCATTGCCATCGCGTTCCAGCGCATGTAGGCGCGCAGTCGCTCTTCAATTTCAATGTTGCCGGGGCAACGCGCTTCCTGGTCAGTCTCAATAGTGTTGACGTAGCCCGTGGTGGCGGAAAAAGGCATGTCGATGCTTTTCTGGCGGGCATGCTCAAGCAATTGCTCCAGCAAAAAGTGCGCACGTTCAGGGCCTTCGGCCTCAATCACGGCGGACAGGGCGTCCATCCACTCGCGGGTTTCCAGCGCATCGCTGTCGTTGGCGGCAGAATCAAAACGGTTTATTGGCAAAGCAGACATGGCGTTCTCCTCGTGGTTTTTGCGTGATTTAGTATGACATGTCAATTATGGCACGGAATGCTTTTAATTTCAACAGGTGCTTTATTAATTCATAATGTGAAATTTTAATAAGCTTGCTTCAACCTTTCTGAAAAACCCGATGGGCGTGGCCCGACCTACCCTTGAACCTACACTTGAACCTACACTTGGGCAATGCCCGCCCGCCCGCCCATGTTGATCCCTCCTGCGCTGGCATTGCCGGGGCTGCGGGCACGCGTGCGCCGTTGGTGGCGGCGCCTCTCGCCCCATGGCCAGGACCGGGTTTCAGTGCTCGCGCCGCTGGCTGCAGTGATCCTGTTTCTGGCGGCCATCGTGGCGGCATTTGGCTACCTGCGGCTGGAGGAAATCGACCGCGAGCAGGAGGCCGTCAAGCGCGATGTCGAATACACCCAGCAGCGCCTGCGCCTGCGCCTGCTGGAGCGGCAGGAACAGCTGATGCGCCTGGCCCGTGATGTCTCAAACCGCGAAGTGGACGCTGAGGAATTTCACAGCCGGGCGGAATCCCTCGTCAACCAGTACCCCGAGCTTGAATCCCTGAGCTGGATTGACGACCGCAGGCGCATCAAGTCCAGCTACGGCATGGCCAGCCTGTCCACCAGCCAGTTGCGCCCGGCCGGCACAGTCCTGAAAACCGGCGAGACCGAGAGCAACTTCGGCCTGGCGCGGGACCTGCGCCAGCCGGTTTACTTCCAGCGCGCCGCCTCGGACGCCCCGGCCATCTTGCAGCTTCATATTCCGCTCACCGACAAAACCCGCTTTTCTGGCGTTGTGCTGGCGGAATACTCGGTGGACGGTTTGTACAGGTATGGCGTTCCATCCGAGGTGTCGGCGCGCTACGCGGTGTCTTTCCACGATGCCAAAGGCGCGCGGCTGGCGGGCACCAGCATCCCACCCCGCAATCCGGCCACGACCTTGCTGCCCTGGGCCACCCCGAGCAATGAATACGAGGTGCCGGTCTCTCCAGTTGGCAATGGCCTGGTGATCCGCGCGCAGGCCTACCGCACGTCTCTGGGCGTGATTGGCAGCGGCCTGTTCTGGCTGGTGATTGCCTTGAGCGGCATGACGGCCTGGATGCTGATTGGCAACTGGAAGCACATGCGCCGGCGCCTGCAGGCACAGCAGGCCCTGGTGTCAGAGACCAACTTCCGCCGCGCCATGGAAAACTCCATGCTCACCGGCATGCGGGCCATGGACTTGCAGGGACGCATCACCTACGTGAACGCCGCCTTCTGCCAGATGACCGGCTGGAGCGAGGCCGAGCTGGTCGGCCGCACGGCGCCGTTTCCGTATTGGCCTGAAGCCGACCGGGAGCTGCTGACGTCGCGCCTGGACGATGAGCTCAACGGCCGTTCGGTGCCCGGTGGCATCCAGGTGCGGGTGCAGCGGCGCGAGAGCACCCTGTTTGATGCACGGCTGTATGTGTCGCCGCTGATCGATTCGCGCGGCACCCAGACCGGCTGGATGACGTCGATGACTGACATCACCGAGCCCAACCGCATCCGCGAACAGCTGTCGGCCTCTTACGAGCGTTTCACCACGGTGCTGGAAGCGCTGGATGCATCGATATCGGTCGGCCCGCTGGGCAGTGACGAGCTGCTGTTTGCCAACAAGCTGTACCGGCTGTGGTTTGGCACGCAGGCCGGCGGCCATTTGATGCTGGTGGCGCAAGCCGGTGTGTTGCCCAAGCAGCCCAGTGACGAATCTCTGGACCATGTTGACTCCTTTGTCGGCCTGCCCACCGCCACGCTGGCAGACTCCGAGACCGAGAGTGCCGAGGTGTTCTTGAGCGAACTCGGCAAATGGCTGGAGGTGCGCACCCGCTACCTGAGCTGGGTCGATGGCCGTCTGGCCCAGATGGTGATTGCCACCGACATAACGGCACGCCGCCTGGCCGAGGAGCAGTCTGCCGCCCAGGCCGAGCGTGCGCAAAACGCCAGCCGCCTGATCACCATGGGCGAGATGGCCTCCAGCGTGGCGCATGAACTCAACCAGCCGCTGACGGCCATCAACAACTACTGCAACGGCATGGTGTCACGCATCAAGAGCAGCCAGATTTCCGAGGCCGACCTGCTGGGCGCGCTGGAGAAAACCGCCAAGCAGGCGCAGCGCGCGGGGCAGATCATCCAGCGCATCCGCTCCTTTGTGAAACGCAGCGAGCCCAACCGCAGCTTGTCTGAAGTAGCCGCCATGGTGGGCGAAGCGGTGGAGCTGGGTGAGCTGGAACTGCGCCGGCGCAACGTGCGCCTGACGCACTATGTAGCCGCGCGCCTGCCCAAGCTTCTGGTGGACCCGATCCTGATTGAGCAGGTGCTGGTCAACCTGCTCAAAAACGGCGCGGAGTCGGTTGATTCGGCCGAGCGCGCCACGGCCCGGCGCACCGTGGTTTTGCGCGTGGTGCCCAAGCGCGTGGATGACAAGCCGGTGGTGGAGTTTTCAGTGCAGGATTCCGGCAAGGGCCTGGCGCCTGAAGTCATGGCCCGCCTGTATGAAGCTTTCTTCTCCACCAAGGCTGACGGCATGGGCATTGGCCTGAGCCTGTGCCGCTCGATTGTCGAATCGCATCAGGGCCGGATGAAAGCAGAGAACATCTACAATGGCGCGGACGTGACAGGCTGCTGTTTTTCCTTCTGGTTGCCTACAGATCAGCCGTCATCCGCCTCGCCTGCAGCGCAGCGTCAGCAACTAAGGACCCCCGGGTAAATTGAATGAGCTTGATTCCAAAAAAAGGCACGGTCTACGTGGTGGACGATGACGAGGCGGTGCGCGACTCGTTGCAATGGCTGCTTGAGGGCAAAGACTACCGCGTGCGCTGCTTTGACTCAGCCGAATCTTTCCTGAGCCGCTACGACCCACGCGAAGTGGCCTGCCTGATTGTGGACATCCGCATGGGCGGCATGACCGGGCTCGAATTGCAAAGCCGCCTGATGGACGCACGCTCGCCCTTGCCCATCGTCTTCATCACCGGCCACGGCGACGTGCCGATGGCCGTGGACACGATGAAAAAAGGCGCGATGGATTTCATCCAGAAACCCTTCAAGGAGGACGACCTTGTGGGCTTGGTGGAGCGCATGCTGGATCATGCCAAGAGCACGTTCTCAGAGCACCAGCACGCCGCCAGCCGCGACGCGCTGCTGTCCAAACTGACGCTGCGCGAGTCCCAGGTGCTGGAGCGAATTGTGGCCGGGCGCCTGAACAAGCAGATCGCCGATGACCTGGGCATCAGCATCAAGACGGTGGAGGCGCACCGCGCCAACATCATGGAAAAACTCAACGCCAACACCGTTGCCGACCTGCTGAAAATCGCATTGGGGCAAAACGCCAGCAAGGCCTGATACCGGCGGTTCACCTTGGCGGCGGAGATTCACGGCTGAGACTGACAGTTTATGGCCGAATCCGGATTGCTACACTAAAAATAGCACACTATGCACTGTAGACGAGGGCTACAGGCCTTTTTCATTGGAAATTTGGCAAAATGACCGCGCAACTCATTGATGGCAACGCCCTGTCCCGGCAACTCCGCGCTGATGTGGCGCAACGCACGGCTGTACTGAAGGCGAAGGGCATCACCCCCGGCCTGGCCGTCATCATTGTCGGGCTCGACCCGGCCAGCCATGTCTATGTCGGCAAAAAGGTGGAGGCCTGCGCGCAAGCGGGTTTGCACTCGGTGCTGGAGCAATACCCTGCCACGCTGGCTGAGGCCGAATTGCTGGCACGTGTGCATGCGCTCAATATTGACCCCGCCATCCACGGCATTCTGGTGCAACTGCCTTTGCCGGCCCACATCGACGCGCACAAGGTCATTGAGGCCATCGCGCCATCCAAAGACGTGGACGGTTTCCACATTGCCAGCGCAGGCGCCCTCATGACGGGCACGCCGGGGTTTTGGTCATGCACGCCTTATGGCTGCATCAAGCTGCTGCAGAGCACCGGCATCAACCTCAAAGGCAAGCACGCCGTGGTCATTGGCCGCAGCAACAACGTGGGCAAACCCATGGCCCTGATGCTGCTGCAAAAGAACGCGACAGTCACCGTTTGCCATAGCGCCACCGCCAACCTGAAAGCCCATACTCTTCAAGCCGACGTGATCGTTGCCGCAGTCGGCCGACGCAACACGCTGACGGCAGACATGGTCAAACCCGGCGCGGTGGTGATTGACGTTGGCATGAACCGCAACGACGCAGGCAAGCTGTGTGGCGATGTGGATTTTGCCGGCGTGAAAGAAGTGGCCGGCTGGATCACTCCCGTCCCGGGTGGCGTAGGCCCCATGACCGTGACCATGCTGCTGGTGAACACGGTGGAAGCCGCCGAATGCGTGGCCCTTGAATCAACGCGGGTTGCCGCAAAATGAAGACTATGACCCCTCCCATCCAAGACAATCCACTGCTCGACTTCTCAAACCTGCCGCTGTTTGACCGCATTGCCCCGGAGCATGTGGCCCCTGCGGTTGACGCCCTGCTGGCGCACGCCAGCGCCGCACTGGAGGCGGTGACGCAGGCAGACTTCCCCGCCCGCTGGAACGACATCGCCAAGGTGTTGGATGTTGCCACCGAGAAACTCGGTCGTGCGTGGGGCGCTGTGAGCCACCTCAACAGCGTGGCCGATACGCCAGAGCTGCGCGCCGCTTACAACGCCGCCCTGCCCAAAGTCACCGAGTTTTTCACCCGCTTGGGTGCAGACGAGCGGCTGTATGCAAAGTACAAGGCGATTGACGTGGCCACGCTCAACACCGAGCAGCGCCAGGCCCACAAAAACGCGGTGCGCAACTTTGTATTGGGCGGCGCAGAACTGGTGGGCGCAGCGCGCGAGCGCTTTGCCGTCATCCAGGAAAAGCAGGCTGAACTGAGCCAGAAATTCAGCGAAAACGCGCTGGACGCGACAGATGCTTATGCCTATTACGCCACGCTGGACGAGCTGGATGGCGTGCCCGCTGATGTGGTGCAAACCGCGCTGTCTGCGGCCAAGTCAGAGAGCAAAGACGGCTACAAGCTCACCTTGAAGATGCCCTGCTATTTGCCCGTCATGCAATTTGCAAAGCCCGGTGCGTTGCGCGAAAAGCTCTACCGCACCTACGTTACCCGCGCGTCTGACCAGGCTGCGCCTGAGGGGTTGAAGCTGGACAACACAACGTTGATCCAGGAAATTCTTGCGCTTCGCCTTGAAGAAGCCAAGCTGCTGGGGTTTGCCAGTTTTGGTGAACTCTCTCTGGTGCCGAAGATGGCCAATTCGCCCGACCAGGTCATCAGTTTTTTGCGCGATCTGGGGGTCAAGGCAAAACCATTCGCCGTCAAAGACCTTGCGGACCTGCGCGAGTTTGCGGCGCAGCATCTGAACATGCCCACGTTGCAGTATTGGGACTTGCCGTTTGCCAGCGAAAAGCTCAAGGAAGCGCGCTACGCTTTCAGCGAGCAGGAGGTCAAACAGTATTTCACCGCGCCCAAGGTGCTGGCAGGCCTGTTCAAGATCATCGAAACGCTGTTTGATGTGTCGATTCGCCCCGACACCGCGCCGGTGTGGAAGCCTGGGGTAGCGTTTTACCGCATTGAGCGCACCAGTACCGCAGCTGACGGCACGGCCACAACCGCGTTGGTGGGCCAGTTCTACCTCGACCCGACCGCCCGCACCGGCAAGCGCGGCGGTGCCTGGATGGACGACGTGCGCACCCGCTGGCTGCGCCCCGACACGGGCCAGTTGCAAACCCCCGTGGCGCATCTGGTGTGCAATTTTGCCGATGGCGTTGAGGTGAACGGCGTAAAAAAACCAGCCCTGCTGACGCATGACGACGTGACCACCCTGTTCCATGAGTTCGGCCACGGCCTGCACCACATGCTGACCCAGGTGAACGAGCGCGATGTCTCGGGCATCAGCGGCGTGGAGTGGGACGCGGTGGAGCTGCCCAGCCAGTTCATGGAAAACTTCTGCTGGGAATGGGATGTGCTCAAGCACATGACGTCCCATGTGGATACAGGCGCCCCGCTGCCACGCGCCTTGTTCGACAAGATGCTGGCCGCAAAAAACTTCCAGAGCGGCATGCAGACCTTGCGCCAGATTGAGTTCTCGCTGTTCGACATGCTGCTGCACACCCACCACAACCCGGCCGACCCATTTTTGCCGCTGTTGGACACGGTGCGCGCCGAGGTTGCCGTGGTCAGCCAGCCCGCGTGGAGCCGGCCCATGCACACCTTCAGCCATATTTTTGCCGGTGGCTATGCGGCGGGGTACTACAGCTACAAATGGGCCGAGGTGCTGAGCGCCGACGCCTATGCGGCTTTTGAAGAGACTGCCGGCAAAGACGGCTTGCCAAATGTCGAAACTGGTAGAAAATACCGGCACGCCATTCTGGAGGCCGGCGGCAGCCGCCCCGCCATGGAGTCGTTTAAGGCGTTCAGGGGGCGGGAACCGAGTCTGGATGCCTTGCTGCGACACCAGGGCATGATGGCATCCAGTTGACATCCACTTGATTGGCAGGAAAAACGCCATGAAACACGCGAGGGAACACGGTATGAAGCACACAACTCTGGCGCATCTGGCCCATCTGGCAAGGGCTGCGGGCGCCTATGTGGCGCTGCTGGCGCTGGCGGCCCTGGCCATGCCAAGCGCCCACGCGCAAGCGGTCTACCGCATTGTGGGGGCCGATGGCCGCGTCACTTTCTCTGACAAACCTCCGGTCACGGCCGACAAAGTCACCGCCACAGACCGCACCGGCCGCGCTTTGGACCTCAGCGGCACAGCTTTGCCCTATGAATTGCGCCAGATTGTCAACCGCTTCCCGGTCACGCTGTACACCTCAACCAACTGCGGGCCCTGCACGTCAGGGCGCGCGTTGCTCACAGGGCGCGGCATCCCTTTCACCGAGCGCACCGTCAGCAGCGCTGAAGACGCAGAATCCCTGACACGCATCAGCGGCGAAAACTCTTTGCCGTTCCTCACCATTGGCGGGCAAAAAATCAAGGGGTTTTCTGACTCTGAATGGGTGCAATTTCTGGATGCTGCAGGCTACCCGGCAACCTCCAAATTGCCTTCTGCCTACCGCAATGCACCCGCCACACCTCTGGTCGCAGTGCAAAAACCGGCCCCTGCCGCACAAGCTGATGCCAGCCAAAATGCGGGTGCCCGGGCGGTAGCTGCTCCACCCGCACCCCTGGACAACAGCTCAAATCCGGCCGGGATCAAGTTCTGAGCGTCAAGGCGCCGTCAATACGCTATCAAAGCGCCTGTCTTTTCAGGCGCTTGAAAATCAAGGGTTTTGACACCGGCCGCAGTGCCCAGCAGACACACTTGGGCGCGCTGATGCGCAAACACACCCACCGTCACCACGCCCGGCCACTGGTTGACCGTTGACTCAAACGCCAGCGGGTCGGCAATTTGCAGGCCCGTCACGTCGATGATGTGCTGGCCGTTGTCGGTGACCATGGGCACACCGGTTTTGAGGCGAAGTGATGCCCGTCCGCCCATCGCTGCAAACTGCCGCACCACGCGGGACGTTGCCATGGGAATCACCTCAACGGGGATGGGAAAACAACCTAACTTGTCCACCAGCTTCGACTCGTCCGCAATGCAGACAAACCGGCGTGACTGGGCGGCGACAATTTTCTCGCGCGTGAGCGCCGCCCCGCCACCCTTGACCATGTTGCCCAGGCCATCAATCTCATCGGCGCCGTCAATATAGACCGCCAGCTCGCCCACGTCATTGGCGTCAAAAACGGGAATGCCCAATGCCTTCAGGCGCAGAGTGCTGGCCTCGGAGCTGGACACCGCGCCCTTGATCTGATCCCTGATGCTGCCCAACGCGTCGATGAATTTATTGACGGTGGAACCCGTGCCCACGCCGACGATTTCGCCTTTCACAACGTAGTGCAGTGCGGCCTGGCCGACGAGCGTTTTGAGTTCATCCTGCGACATTGGGGGCTTCTGCGTCAATTGCGTCATTTGCGACAATCCATAAAGTCAATTCTTCAAAACAAAAGCAATTATCCAATGTCACTGTTGCCGTATGCCCTCGCCCGCCACTTTTTGTTTGGCATCGACCCGGAAGTTGCCCATGACCTCACCTTGCACGGCCTCGCCACCGTTCAGGGCACGCCGCTGGAATGGGCTTACTGCAACGCGCGGGTAGACGACCCCATCACCCTGGCGGGCCTGAAATTTCCCAACCGCGTGGGCTTGGCGGCTGGCCTGGACAAAAACGCGCGCTGCATTGACGGGCTGGGCGCGATGGGTTTTGGCTTCATCGAGGTTGGCACGGTCACGCCTCTGGCGCAAGCCGGCAACCCCAAGCCACGCATGTTCCGCCTGCCAAAAGCCAATGCGCTGATCAACCGCCTGGGCTTCAACAACGGCGGGCTGGATGCCTTTGTGGCCAACGTGCAGCGCTCATCCCTGCGGCAGCAAAAATCGCCCACCATGCTGCTGGGCTTGAACATCGGCAAGAACGCCACGACGCCCATTGAACGGGCCACGGACGACTACCTGATTTGCCTGGAAGGCGTGTACCCGCATGCCGATTACGTCACCGTCAACATTTCAAGCCCCAACACCAAAAACCTGCGCGCTTTGCAAAGCGACGAAGCGCTGGACGCTTTGCTGGGCGCTGTAGCAGCCAAACGCGAAGCATTGGCCAATCAGCATCAAAAACGCGTCCCGATCTTCGTCAAAATTGCGCCCGATCTGGACGAGGCGCAAATCGACGTGATCGCCGCCACCTTGAAGCGCTACGGCACCGGCAGCGACGGCCAGCCGAATGACGCGTTTGGCGTCGTAGCCACCAACACCACGCTGAAGCGAGACGCCGTGAAGGGTCTACCGCATGCTGACGAGGCCGGTGGCTTGAGCGGAGCGCCCGTGCTGGAAATGAGCAACCAAGTCATCACCCGATTGCGGGCCGCCTTAGGCAAAAATTTCCCCATCATCGGCGTGGGCGGCATCATGAGCGCAGCAGACGCGGTCAGCAAAATAGAAGCCGGTGCCGATGTGGTGCAAATCTACACCGGCTTGATCTACCAGGGCCCGGATCTGGTAAAACAGGCGGCTTTGGCAATAGAAAAATCCTGTAGCCCTCGTTGAATATGCCCCGCCGCCGCCGACGAGAAAGCGGCCATCGCATCCACCAATTTATGGACCTGGCTGTCCAACAGCGTGTTGCACAGCGGCGTGACGGTGCGCTTCCACCGGCCACATCCGCAGCGTGAAGCCTTGCGGTACCGGGTGTCTGATGCGCGCAAGTTTTTGCAGGAGATTGGAATAACACCATGAACACATTGCTTTACAAGGGCTACAGCGCCTACATTGAGTTTGACGAGGGCGACCGGATTTTTGTCGGCCACCTGGCAGGCATCCGCGACATCGTGGGCTTTCACGGCAGCAGCGTGGACGAGCTGGAGGCCGCGTTTCATGAATCGGTTGACGACTACCTGGCGCACTGCGCCAAGCTGGGGTTGCCTGCCAACAAGCCGTTTTCCGGGCGCATGCTGCTGCGTGTGCCGCCCGAGGTGCATGCGCAGGCCAGCTTTGCGGCCAAAGTGGCCGGCCTTAGCCTGAACCAATGGGCAGCGAATGCGCTGGCCCAGGCCAGCCACGCCTGACAGGCACAGTTGTCCCGCGCTCATGGCGCCGCGCCTTGCGCAGTTGCGTTGGTTGGACTAGTTGCCAGGGGCCCTGCGGCAGGGTGCCCCCAAAAAGGCGCGGATGTTCTCCAGCTCGCGCACGCGGGCCACCGAGTCGCCCACCCGCGGCTCTGAAAATAGGCCAATAGCAGTTGCACCAGGTGGTGGAACAACTTGGCGCCGAGTTCTACGTCGATGCGGCTGGTGGTGTGGCTGAAGAAGTAGCCGCGCAACGCATTGAGCACGCTCTCAAAGATCACGACGATGAGGTGATGATGATGCGCTGGCCCGTCCAGGGGTGGCGAAGACGTCGACGGGTTCGATGGGTTTGATGGTGGGGCCGGTAGACGTTGCTGGTGCGGCTGGCAATGTTGCCCGTGCGGCTGGTGCCGCAAGCAAATTGGGGTCAGAGCCCAAATTTTCTCGGCTGCACGCCGACCCTGCGGGTGCTTCGCTGCGCTGTGCAGAAAAATTGCGATCTGACCCCAATTTGCCAGATGCCGATCCACCAAAGTCCTGGAACAGCACGCGTTTGCCATCGCATTGGGGCCCGATGGCGACGCGCATGGAATCTTCGGCCCCGCGCAGCAGCGCCAGCGCTGGCAGGAGTGTCAGCGCCAGGCGCTCAATGCTGGTACGGCTCAGTTTGACTTTGAGGCCCAGGTGCTTTGCGGCGCGCAGCAGATCATCGGGCCCAACAGCATCTGTGGGCGACAGGCCTAGCTGGCGCTCCAGCCTGCATCCACACTGCGTCGTCAGCTTTGTATTTAATAGCATTTATGACTTCAGCGCCGCTGCGAAACCATCTCGCTGATGCACCCGCCTGCGGTTAGCACCACTCCGTGAAAACCATGACGGGCCACAGACGGTGTGCTGATATAACTCAAGCCAGCGGTTCTGCTCGAAAAAAAGCCGGACAACCGCCCATAGCCATAAGGAGACAAACCCATGCAGACCACGACCTTCTTGACAGTTGCCCTGGCCGCACTCGGCCTCGCGGTTGCACCCATCAGCGCCAGCGCGCAAGACAAAAAACCCGTCGAGCTGCGCTACAGCTCGGGCGCGCCGCCCAGCGGCAATCCGTGGGTGATGCAAATCAACCGCTACGCCAAAGACGTTGAAGAAGAGAGCAAGGGGGAAATCAAGATTCAAACTTTTTTTGCATCGGCTTTGGGCAGCGAGCAGGACACGGTGCAGCAAGTGGCACGTGGGCGCATCGACATGGGCGGCTATTCCGGAGGCTCGGCCGCGCTGATCGTGCCCGAGATTGGGCTGCTGCTGATGCCCGCGTATTTTGCGTCAGCGGCAGAATTTGACTGCGTGCTGGACAACCACATGACCAAGATCGTCACCGATCTGTTTGCCGCAAAAGGCGTGCGTTTTTCGGGTTGGACGGAGGTGGGCAACATCGACCTGTGGGGTAAAAAAGCCTACCTGTCGCCCAAGGACCTCAGTGGTGTGAAGGCGGCAACCTATGCCAACAAGACGCAGCAGCTTTTTTTCTCAACCAACGGGGCCAACCCGAACCCTTTGGGCCTGCCCGAGTGGATTCCCGCATTCCAGACAGGCTTGGCAGACGTCGTCTTCACCACCATCACGTATGCGCTGCCGTCGGGGCTGACCAAAGTTGCGCCGGTGGCCACGCGCGGCTTTTATGATTCCCCCGGCCTGAGTTTGATGAACAAGGCGGCGTTCGACAAACTGAGCAAACCGCACCAGGACGCCTTGAACCGCGCCACCGCGCGCCACACTGCGGCCCAAAGCCGCTCTGAGGTGCGCGGGTTCGAGAACACCCTGTTTGGCATGCATGAGAAAGCCGGCGGGCAAGCCGTCATGCTCACGCCCGAACAGCGCGCCGAATGGCGCAAGGTACTCACACCCGTGTACCCGCAAATCGTCAAGGAAACAGGCGGCTCGTCGGACCGTTTCTTTGCCGCCATGGAAGCCGGCCGCAAAGCCTGTACCCAATAAACAGGGGCGTCCATGACCCCTCCATTTGCCCCAGCGCCCGCCGGGGCGCGCCGCTTTGCTGACGGCTGGCACAAGGCGGAATGCCTGGTTGCGGTGTCGGCCTTCGGCCTGATTGCGGTGCTGCTGATCCTGGACGTGGCGGGGCGTGAAGTGCTCGGCCCCCTCTACAAGCTCCTGGGCATCAAGGGCGCGACCGGCATTTACGGCGCGCAAAAGCTGTCGGTCTATGCGCTGGTGCTGGCCAGTTTTTGCGGCATTGGCATAGCCACCGCCACGGGCAGCCACTTGCTGCCGCAGATCGGCTTTGGCTGGATTCCCCAAGAGTTTGGCCCCACGATGGATCGCATGGCCGACTTGATCACCGCTGTTTTCATGGTGGCCGTGGCCTATTACGGTTATGTGTTTGTCGCCAGCACAATGGCAGCGGGCTTGCGCGCGCAGGCGTTCAATCTTCCAGTGTGGCCTTTTCAGGTAGCGATTCCGCTAGGATTCCTGTCGGCCTCGGTGCGCTACTTTTTATACGCGGCCTGGCCTGCGCTGCGCCCGCTTGCGCCCGAATTTCAGGAATGAGAGCACGTCCATGACTTATGCCCTCCTCCTCATCGCCATGGTCGCCCTGCTGCTGCTGCGCCAGCCGCTGATCGTCATCCTGCTGGGCGTGTGCGCATTTGTGCAGTATGTCTGGGGCAAGGGCCAGTATGACTACATCATTGAAGACATGTGGGTCGGGCTGGACAAAGAGCTCATCCTGTCCATCCCGCTTTTCATCCTGTGCGGCAACGTGATGACGCAGGGCTCCACCGCCAAGCGGCTGATCGCCATCATGGCGGCCCTCACACGGCCCCTGCCCGGCGGGCTGGCGGTGGCGGCAATTTTGAGCTGTGGCATTTTCGCGGCAATCTCGGGCTCGTCCATCGTCACCATGCTGGCGATTGGCACGGTGATGTACCCGGCCATGCGCGCCGCAGGCTATGACAACAAGTTCGCACTGGGCACCATCATGTCGGGCGGCACGCTGGGCATCATCATTCCGCCGTCGATCCCGATGATCATTTACGGGCTGGTGACTGAGGCCTCTGTCACTGATCTTTTTCTGGCAGGCGTCGGCCCCGGTATTTTGATCCTGATCGTGTTTGCAATTTATGCGGTCTGGCACAACCGCAAGATGCCGCGCGAGAAATTCAGCCTGGCAGAACTCACCACCTCACTGCGCGAAGGCGTGTGGGCGATGATGATGCCGGTGATTTTGCTGGGCGGAATCTACAGTGGATTTTTCACCGCCACAGAAGCAGCCGCCGTGGCGCTGGTCTACGCGATTTGCGTTGAGACCTTTGTGCACAACGAAATGAAGCTCAAAGACTTCTACAACGTGGTGCTGGAGGCCTCCAAACTGGGCGGCTCGCTGTTCCCCGTGCTGGCCGTTGCGCTGAGCCTGAACATCATCCTGATCGAACACCGCGTGCCACCGGCCCTGGTGGAATTCATGCAGGGCTATATCTCCAGCCCGCTGATGTTCATGCTGCTGGTGAATCTGCTGCTGCTGGTCGTAGGCTGCCTCATGACCACGGGCGAGGCGATTTTGATTCTGGCCCCGCTGCTGGCCCCGATGGCGGTAGCCTACGGGTTTGACAAGGTGACGTTTGGCATCATCATGATTTTGAACCTGGAGATTGGCTACCTCACACCGCCGGTGGGGCTGAACCTGATTGTGGCGATGTCGGCCTTCAAGCAGAACTTCGGCTTGCTGATCAAGGCCGCTGTGCCGTTCATCTTGATGATGATGGTGTGCTTGGCGCTGGTGGTCTGGCAACCGTGGATTGCGATGTACCTGGTCAATGGCAGGTTTTAGCCGTGCGCCGACTCACCCCCCCCCCCCGCACTCCCACGGCAACTCAATGCAACTCACCCCAGCGGCATCGGAATGGACTGCCCGGACTCAGCCCGGTTGACCACCAGCCTGTCCAGCCAGCGCGTGCGCCAGACGCTGAAGTCCGCCGCAGGCATGGGCTTGCCCATGAAGTAGCCTTGCGCTTCGTCACACCGCAGGGCTTTCAACCGGTTATAGACGATGGCATTCTCCACGCCCTCGGCCACCACGCTTAAGCCCAGGTTGTGGGCCAAGTCGATGGTGGAGCGCACGATTTTTGCATCGTCATCGTCTTTTTCCATCGCCATCACAAATGACTTGTCGATCTTGAGCTCGTCCACGGGCAGGCGCTTAAGGTAAGCCAGCGATGAGTAGCCGGTGCCAAAGTCGTCAATCGACAGCTTGAAGCCGCGCTCATGCAGGCGGTTCAACGTGCCCTCGGCGCGCAGCGGGTCGTCCATGATGGCGCTCTCGGTGATCTCAAGGCAAAACGCGCTGGCCGGCACCCCGTGCCTGGCCAGCAGCGCATCAAGCCGCTGGGGGAATTCCAGATCCAGCAGGTCGCGGGTGGACAGGTTGATCGAGATGCGCAGCGCATGCTCTGAATTTTGCAGGGCAAGCCAGGCAAGCGCCGCCTCTTCGAACATCCACAGCGTGAGCTGGCGCACAAAGCCGGTCTGCTCGGCAAACGGGATGAAGTCCATCGGCGGCACCAGCCCGCGCTGCGGGTGCTGCCAGCGCACCAGCGCCTCGGCCGCCACCACGCCGGAGTGGCTCAGGTCAATCTTGGGCTGCAGGTACAGGCGCAGTTCGCCGTGCTCCACGGCGTGGCGCAGTTCGGTCAGCAGCGACAGGGTTTGCGTGCTGCCCGAATCGAGCGCCGCGTCGTAAAGCTGCGTGCCCGTGGTCTTGCTTTTGGCCGCGTACATGGCAACCTCGGCGCGGCTGAGCAGGGTGTCTGCGTCCTGCGCGTGGATGGGCCAGCAGGCAATGCCAATGCCCGCGCTCAGGTCCACGGTCTGGTCTTCAAACGCCAGCGGCTCCTCAAACGATTTGGCGATGCGGTGCGCCACGGCAAGGGCGCCGGCCGCGTCGCTTTGCGTGAGCAGCACGGCAAACTCGTCGCCGCCCAGGCGAGCCACCATGTCATCGGTGCGGATGTCCTGCATCGCCAGGCGCTTGGCCACCGCCCCCAGCAGCTGGTCGCCAAACGAATAGCCCAGCACGTCGTTCACGTGCTTGAAGCGGTCCAGGTCCAGCATCACAACAGCCAGCAGGCTTTGCGTGGGGTCTATCACCGGGCCGTGGCGGTCAATCGCCTCCTGCACCGCCTCGCGAAAGCGCGCGCGGTTGGGCAGGCCGGTCAGGCGGTCCCAATAGGCCAGCTGGCGTATTTCGGCCTGCTGCGCGCCAATGCTGATGCGCATCGCATCAAACGCCTTGGCCAGGCCGCCAATCTCGTCGGTGCGCCCGGTGTGTTCCATGGGCGTGTCGTATTCGCCGCGCCCGACGCGCTCGGTCGCACTCACCAGCGCGCGCAGCGGCGTGGTCACCCGGCGTGCCGCAAACATGCTGCCCACGCCAAACAGCAAAATGCCCAGGGCCGTGATCCAGGCCAGCGCCACCTGCGCCTGGCGGAATGGCGCCACCACCTCTTCAAAGGAGCGCAGCAGCACGGTGCGCACATCGCCTGCACCGGCATTGAGCTTGATGCTGCGCGCCACCAGCGTGTCGCCCTTGACGGCCAGCTCCGCCACGTCGCCAAGGCTGGCTTGCAGCGTCTGCAGTGCCTCGGGCGGCAGGGTGCTCACCACAATGCGGTCAGCTTCGCCCGGCGCACGGCTGACCAATGCCAGATGCATGTCAGACATGGCGCGCATCTCGTCAGCCAGCGCCTGGCCGATGGGGAAACCCATCAGCACCCACCCAATCAACACGGGCGCGCGCATGGGCACCATCACAAACTGGTAGGGCACCCCGCCCACCAGGGCAATCTGGCTGCCTTGCAGATTGCGCGACAAGGATGCAACCATCGGCTTCAAGACCGGCGTCAGCGCGGCTTGGTCCTGGCTTTCGCCCACGGCCAGCAATTCAAGCCGGGTGTCCAGCAACGCGGTGACGGTAGCGCCAATGCGGGCACCGTGGTTGTCCAGCGCGGAGCGGATGGTGTCCAGGTCGCCAGAACTCGCGGCAGAGCGAAAACCAAAGTCGGCCGCCAGCAGCGCCGCGCCCTGCCCCAGTTTCTGGGCATTCTGGTCCAGCAGGCGCCGCCAAACGCGCTCGCCCACCTGGAGTTCCTGGGCAATCTGCCGGCGCGCGCTTTGCTCAATGCTGATGCGCACCACACTGAACACTGCCACTTGCACCAGCAGCAGCAAGGCCAGCGACAGCGCAACGATGCGTGACGAGAGGCCCCAGCGCCCGGCATTCAGGCCAGAATTCAATGAGCCCGCCGTCATGCCGCCCGCACGCTCATGGCGTCACCCCGGTCATGCGAATGGTGGCTGCGGCGTCGCCCGGGCCCACCATCAAAGGCTGCTCCAACGCGGGCGCGCCAGGGGCCAGCGCCGGGTGCCACACCCGCAGGCTGTAGCTGCCCGCTGGCACATTGGCCAAGACCACCTTGCCAGGAGCGGCGCTGCGGCCGTAGTAGGGCGTCTCAACCACCACCACCCAGGCCGTCATGTTGTCATGGATGTTGCAGCCCAAAACGGCAACGCCGGCTTTGTCAAACACGACCGGGTTGGCGGCAGAGCCGGCATAAAGTTTGAGCTCAAACGGCTTGGCCGCAGAGAACGAGTAGACATGGTGGCGAACCGTGTCGCGGTTGGGGAACTGCACCGAGGTGCCGACCGGCACCACCAATACCTTGGGGTCAAACTGTTTGCCAATCTGGGCCATCTCTGCGCCTTGCGCTGGGCGAGACGAAGCGCGCGCTTCACGCGACTCCAGAAACGCCACCGCATCTGCCAGCGGCTTGCCTGCGCCGTCCAGCACCTGCACCTGAACCGTGGCCGCCAACGCTGGCGCAGCAGTCATGGCCAGCCCCAGCAGACAGGCCAATGCCGGGCCTGGCAGGCGCCTTGAACCAGACGAACCGGACCATTGACGGGGTCTCATTTTCACAAATCGCTTGTTTTATGGATATCTAAGGAAATCAAGGCGGATCAGTTTAACCATGAGTCCGCGGGCGTAGGCAAAGTTCACACCGATGGCAGCAGATCGGTGACATAGTTGGCAATTGCCAAGGAACTGGTGAGACCCGGCGACTCGATGCCAAACAGGTTGACCAGCCCGGCCACGCCATGGTCTGCCCGGCCCTGGATCATGAAATCCCGCGCGGCCTCATGCGGCGCGTTGATTTTGGGCCGGATGCCCGCATAGCCCGGTGCCAGCGCGCCATCCTGCAAGCCGGGCCAGTATTTGCGCACTTCGGCGTAAAAAGCATCGCCGCGCGCCGGGTCTACCACCAGATCATCGGCAGAATCAACCCACTGCACGTCGGGTCCAAACTTGGCCTGCCCGCCCAGGTCCACGGTGAGGTGCACGCCCAGCCCGGCAGCTTGCGGCACGGGGTAAATCAGGCGGTTGAAAGGCGAGCGGCCTGCCAGCGTGAAGTAATTGCCCTTGGCGAAAAAACCCTGGGGAATGTGGGCCGGCGCAAGCCCCTGGAACCGTTTTGCCAGCGCTACCGCGTGCAAGCCAGCAGCATTGACGACCGCATTGACACGCAGCTGCGTGTCG
The DNA here is from genome assembly GCA_025358555.1 of Rhodoferax sp. Lineage (GTDB taxonomy): Bacteria > Pseudomonadota > Gammaproteobacteria > Burkholderiales > Burkholderiaceae_C > JANYCG01. The sequence continues at coordinate 7,054 of JANYJD010000229.1, read as the reverse complement.
TCGCTTGTTACTAAATTAATAGCTGATTGTGCATATTCCACAAGGGCTACAGTCGTATTTAGCACCACAATTCCGCCGTGCGCCTCCAGATCGCCCTGTAAACTGAGCATCAGCGCGTGGCTGTCAACAATGCCAGTGCTGGGCGAGTGGATGGCCGCCACGCATTCAAGTTGCGGCTCCATCTCACGGGCCTGGTCCCGGGTCAACAGCACCAGATCGTTCACGCCGTTGGCGGCGGCTTTGGCGATGATGCCCGCCAGTTGCGGCACTTCCGCGTGCGACGTGGCGACGATCAGTTTGCCGCAGCGCCGGTGGCCGATGCCGCGCGCGGCGCAATACTCGTACAGCAGCGCCTTGCCCTGCACGCACAGGCGCGCCTTGAGCGACTCCGCTGGGTAATAGATGCCCGCGTGAATGACCTCGCTGTTGCGCGAACTGGTGCCGGTGCCAATCGCCTCGGCGGCTTCAAGCACCATGACCTCGCGGCCCTGCAGCGCCAGCGCACGTGCCACGGCCAGGCCGATCACACCTGCACCGATGACAACGCAATCGACGTGGTCCATTACATCGCCGGGTTGAACGAGCTCACAGCAAGCGCGGATCGGTCTGCAGCAGCAGCGCCACCAGCAATTGCAGGGTGGTCTGCAAGGCTGCAAACCCGTCGTTGACTTCAAGCGTGTGCTCATCCATGTACAGCCTGCGGTTGATTTCAAGCTGGATGCTGTGGCGCTGCTGGCCAGGATTGCTGTAGCGGCGCACAAGCTCAACCCCCTTGTACGGGTGGTTGTAGGCGACGCTGTAGCCCAGCCCCCGCAAGTGGCGGCAAATGCGCTGGGTCAATGCTGCGCTGGCCGTGCTGCCATCGCGGTCGCCCACCACAAAATCCGCATGCACCTCGCCCGGAAAATCGGTGGCAAAAGTAGAGGCCACCGCCGGCATGGAATGGCAATTGATGTGGATGCTGTAGCCGTGGCGGGCATGCGCCGCGTCTATCGCCTGCGCCACCGCTGCGTGGTACGGCTGCCAGCAGGCCGCAATACGGGCCTGCACTTCGGCCACGCTGAGGGTACGCCGGTAAATTGGCGCGCCATCGTCGGTGGCGGGCCAGATCAGGCCCTTGCCCAGTCGCACTTTGGACATGACCACCGGGTCAGTCGCCACCGGCCCAGGCCAGGGCGCGTCAAGCAGCGATACGTCGATCTCGGTGGTGTTGCGGTTGGCGTCCAGGTAGGCGCGTGGAAAGAGCGCCTCGATCCATGCCACGCCAAGGCCGGGTGCAAAGTCATACAGCTTTTCGACGTGGGTATCTTCGGCCTGCCGCAGGGCGGCCAGTTCACAGGCGTATCCAAAGTCCGGGGGGTAGCTGACGCCGCTGTGTGGCGAGTCCAGCACCAAGGGGCAGGTGCCTGGCAAAAAGCGGATTGAGGAGCTCATGCCTGTATTGTCACGCCATGCCGGATCAACGTGGTGGGCGGTGGAGGCTTCGAACCTCCGACCCCTGCAGTGTGAATGCAGTGCTCTACCCCTGAGCTAACCGCCCTTTATTTCGTGGAACATGTCCAGCAAAGCCTTGAATTATGCCATACCAAATGGCGTGAATTCAGGCGCTGGCGCTACGGCGCAGCCAGCCGCCAGACGGTCTTGCCCGAGCTCGACTTGTCCATCTCGACCAGCACCGCATCATGCGCAGTAAGCTCGGCCACACTCGCAACCAGAATGGGCAGATCAAAGGAGCGCAGGTCAACCGGCATGCCGCCCCCTGTGGCGTGTTCTGGGGTCGCCGCGTCCATCAGCAAAGCGTCCTGCCCGCGCGTGATGTTGATGTAGACGTCGGCCAGCAACTCGGCATCCAGCAGCGCGCCGTGCAGGGTGCGGCCCGAGTTGTCCACGCCCAGGCGGTCGCACAGCGCATCAAGCCCGTTGCGCTTGCCGGGGTAGATCTCCTTGGCCATGGCCAGGGTGTCCGTGATGCTGCTGACAAACTGCCGCAACCCAGGCCGGCCCAGCAGCTCCAGCTCCTTGTTCAAAAACCCCAAGTCAAACGGCGCGTTGTGGATCACAACCTCGGCCCCCAGCAGGTAGTCCAGCAGCTCTTCGGCCACCGCATCAAACTTGGGCTTATCACGCAAAAACTCAGTGGTGATGCCGTGCACTTTGAGCGCCTCTTCGTGGCTGTCACGCCCGGGGTTCAGGTAAAAGTGCTTGTTGTTACCGGTGAGCTTGCGGTTGACCAGCTCGACGCAGCCAATTTCGACAATGCGGTCGCCCTGGTCGGGGTACAGGCCGGTGGTTTCAGTGTCCATAAAAACTTGACGCATGATCAATGCAACTCTTTAGCGTGGTTGATGGTGTATTTGGGGATTTCCACCGTCACATTCTGCTGCGCCAGAATCGCCTGGCACGACAGGCGTGAATTGGGCTCCAGGCCCCAGGCGCGGTCCAGCAAATCTTCTTCGTTTTCATCGAGTTCGTTGAGCGACGCAAGCCCCTCGCGCACGATGACGTGGCAGGTAGTGCAGGCGCAGCTCATGTCGCAGGCATGCTCGATGTTGATGTGATTGTCCAGCAGGGCTTCGCAAATGGACGTGCCCGCAGGGGCTGTAATTTCAGCGCCTTTTGGGCAGTATTCAGGGTGCGGCAGGATTTTGATGATGGGCATATTGATGTGTGTCAACGCGTTCAAACGGTGCTGATGTTTTTGCCGGCCAACGCGGTCTGGATGCCGCGGTTCATCCGGGAGGCGGCGAAGGCTTCGGTGCCTTGTGCGAGGGCTTTGGTGGCGGCTTCGATGGCGGCAGCATCTGCGGTGCCGATGGAAGCGACTCCCGTTGTTGCGGAAACCACGTTCCCCACCGTGCCACCCACGGTTGTTTTCAGAGCGGCCATCAACGCATTGATGTCCGCGCGCTGCGCCTCAGACAGCAAATCAGCATCGGCATCCAGCGCGCTTTGCGTGGCCAGCAGCATCCGGTCCGCATCGACCCGGGCCTCGGCCAGGGCACGCGCCTTCATGTCAACCTCAGCGGTGGAGAAGCTGTCTTGCAGCATTTTTGCAATCTGGTCATCGCCCAGGCCGTAGCTGGGCTTGACGTCGATTTGCGCCTCGACACCGCTCACTTGCTCGCGCGCAGAGACATTGAGCAGCCCATCGGCATCCACGGTAAAGGTCACTCGGATGCGCGCCGCACCGGCCACCATCGGCGGGATGCCGCGCAGCTCAAACCGGGCCAGGCTGCGGCAGTCGGCCACCAGATCGCGCTCGCCCTGCACCACGTGCAGCGCAAGCGCCGTCTGGCCGTCTTTGTAAGTGGTGAAGTCCTGCGCCATGGCGGTGGGAATGGTCTGGTTGCGCGGCACAATGCGCTCCGCCAGGCCACCCATGGTCTCAATGCCGAGCGACAGCGGAATCACGTCCAGCAGCAGCAAATCACCCGAGGGGTTGTTGCCGGCCAACTGGTTGGCCTGGATGGCTGCGCCCAGAGCAACGACTTCATCAGGATTAAGGTTGGTCAGCGGCGCTTTGCCAAAAAACTCTGCCACCGCGCGGCGCACTTGGGGCATGCGGGTGGAGCCACCCACCATGACAACGCCCTGCACGTCGGCAGGCACGAGTTTGGCATCTCGCAGGGCCTTGCGCACTGCTGCCATGGTGCGGGCGGTCAAACGGGCCGTGATCGCCTCAAACTGCGCAATTTTGACATCAAATTGCACTGTAGCCCTAGTCAACAGTGCATGGACAGCTATATTTTCAGTAGTATTCTCGTTTGAGAGTGCCTCTTTGCACGCGCGCGCTGCCACCTTGATCGCGGCCCGGTCGCCGGGTGTGACGGCATCAATGCCCGTCTGCGCCAGCGCCCAGTCGGCCAGCGCCTGGTCGTAGTCGTCGCCACCCAGGCTGGAGTCGCCGCCGGTGGCAATCACTTCAAAAACGCCCTGTGTCAGCCGCAAAATCGAGATGTCAAACGTGCCGCCGCCCAGGTCGTAAATGGCATAGACGCCTTCGCTGCCATTGTCCAGCCCGTAGGCAATCGCAGCAGCCGTGGGCTCGTTGATGAGGCGCAGCACATTGAGCCCGGCCAGCTTGGCCGCGTCTTTGGTGGCCTGGCGCTGCGCATCGTCAAAGTAGGCCGGCACTGTGATCACAGCGCCAAACAGGTCGTCGTTGAAGGTGTCTTCGGCGCGGTAGCGCAGCGTAGCCAGGATATCGGCGCTGACCTCAACCGGAGACTTCTCGCCCGCCACCGTCTGCAGGCCCAGCATGCCCGCGTGATCCACAAACCGGTACGGCAATTTGGCGGCATCCTTCACGTCTGCCAGGCTGCGGCCCATGAAGCGCTTCGCTGAGGCAATCGTGTTCTCTGGGTCGGATGCTATTGAAGCGAGAGCATCGAATCCGATTTGGCGCTTCTCACCGGCCATGTAACGCACCACCGAGGGGAGCAGCACGCGGCCCGCGTCGTCGGGCAGGCATTCGGCCACGCCACTGCGCACGGCGGCGACCAATGAATGGGTGGTGCCCAGATCGATCCCCACAGCGATGCGCCGCTCATGCGGATTGGGGGACTGGCCGGGTTCGGAAATTTGGAGGAGCGCCATGTTTGTAGTGAAGAGTCTCAGCGAAAGTTGCTGGGTGCCTGTGCACGCAAGTTCGGGTGGGGTGAAGGTGGGACTTCCAGGGGAAATGTCTATGGCAAATCGCGTCGCGTTAGCGCCGGTTTGCTATTGTCCCAGTTGCTCCAGCCGCAGGTCGACGTCATGGGCAAATCGCTCGATGAACATCAGTGCCCTCACCTGCCCGACCGCGCCCTGAAAATCGTGGTCACGGTCAATTAGCTGCTCGCATTTAAAGAGCGCATCGGCCCTGCCCTGCATCACACTGACATTGATCTTCTCAACATCCACAAGGCTTGAAGCATCGTCCAGCCCTTCGCGCCACGCCATTTGCTGAATCAAAAAATCTGCAGGCATGGCCGTGTTGTTTTCCGCATTCACGAGTGCGCCGTTCAACTCGCACAGATAGGCGGCGCGCTTGAGTGGGTCTTTGAGCCGCTGGTAGGCCTCGTTGATGCGCACGGACCACTGCATGGCGATGCGCTGGGCGGCAGCGCCCTGGGCGGCAAACTTGTCGGGGTGGGCTTCGCGCTGCAACTCTTTCCAGCGTGCGTCAATGGCCGCGCGGTCCTGCGCAAACTGTTGAACAAGACCAAAAAGCTCGAAATCGTCAGACTGGAGATTCACCCGGACAGCACAAACGTTTATACGCGGAACGATTCCCCGCAGCCGCACTTGTCGCGCTCATTCGGGTTGTTGAAGCGAAATCCTTCGTTCAAGCCTTCGCGCACAAAGTCAAGCTGCGTGCCGTCGATGTAGGCAAAGCTTTTCGGATCCACCAGCACCTTCACGCCATGGCCTTCAAAAACCATGTCTTCGGGCGCCACATCGTCAACGTACTCCAGCGTGTAGGCAAGGCCCGAGCAACCCGTGGTTTTGACGCCCAGCCGCACCCCGACGCCCTTGCCCCGTTTGGTGAGGTAGCGGTTAACGTGGCGGGCCGCGGCCTCGGTAACGGTGACTGGCATGTCAGGCGGCTTGCAGCGCTGCTGGTGCGGCTGCCTGGGGCACCGGGTGCTTCTTTTTGTAGTCGTCCACCGCCGCCTTGATGGCGTCTTCAGCCAGGATGGAGCAGTGAATCTTGACCGGTGGCAAGGCCAGCTCTTCAGCGATCTGGCTGTTTTTGAGCGCTGCGGCCTGGTCTAGCGTCTTGCCCTTGACCCATTCCGTCACCAATGACGACGACGCAATGGCTGAACCACAACCATAGGTCTTGAAGCGTGCGTCTTCAATCACCCCGGTGAGCGGGTTGACCTTGATCTGCAGCTTCATCACGTCGCCGCAAGCCGGCGCGCCGACCATGCCGGTGCCGACTGTGTCATCGCCTTTTTCAAAGCTGCCCACGTTGCGTGGGTTTTCGTAGTGATCAACGACTTTTTCTGAATATGCCATTTTGCTTACCTCTGAATTTCTCTTGGTTACTTAGTGCGCGGCCCATTGGATTGTGGAGATGTCGATTCCGTCCTTGTACATCTCCCACAGCGGGCTCAGGTCACGCAGCTTGGCCACATTGACCTTGATGGTCTCAACCGCGTAGTCAATCTCGGCCTCGGTCGTCCAGCGGCCAATCGTCATGCGCAGGCTGCTGTGGGCCAGCTCGTCGCTGCGGCCCAGGGCACGTAATACATAGCTGGGCTCCAGGCTTGCCGACGTGCAAGCCGAACCAGACGACACCGCCAGGCCTTTGATGCCCATGATCAGCGACTCGCCTTCAACATAGTTGAAGCTCATGTTCAGGTTGTGCGGCACACGTTGCGTCTCATGCCCATTGATGAACACCTGCTCCACGTCCTTCAGGCCGGCCAGCATGCGGTCGTGCAGCGCCTTGATGCGAATGTTCTCGGCGCCCATCTCTTCCTTGGCAATGCGGTAGGCCTCGCCCATGCCCACGATCTGGTGGGTAGGCAAGGTGCCGGAGCGCATGCCGCGTTCGTGCCCGCCACCGTGCATTTGCGCCTCGATGCGGATGCGTGGCTTGCGCCGCACAAACAGCGCGCCAATGCCTTTGGGGCCGTAGGTTTTGTGCGAGGTCAGGCTCATCAAATCGATCGGCAGTTTGGCCATGTCAATGTCAACCCGGCCCGTGGCTTGTGCGGCGTCGACATGGAAGATGACCCCTTTTGCCCGGCAGATGTTGCCCAACGCCGTAACATCCTGAATGACGCCGATTTCGTTGTTGACAAACATGACGCTGGCCAAAATCGTATCGGGGCGAATTGCAGCCTTGAAGGCTTGCAGATCAATCAGCCCATCTGGCTGCACGTCCAGATCGAGATTTTTCATTATCGCTTCCAATCCACTTCGTATTGTTCCCTTCCTGAACATGGCCTAGAATTATGTCATGAGCGAAATAAGCAACTGCCCCCATCTCCTGCTGCTGGTGCCGTCACAACACGAGGTTGACCCGGAGTCGCTGCGCGATCTGCGCCGCGCCGTGAGCGAC
>JANYJD010000214.1 GCA_025358555.1 Rhodoferax sp. | reverse complement strand
CTTGGCCGCGCGCATTGCCGGCAACGCAAGACGCTGGTGGCGCAACAGCCGCATGGGCTTGAACCGAGTGCTGCCCGTGGAGTACTTCGACCGCCTTGGAGTCCCGAAATTCTCCTGACCTCAACTTCTCGAACCGCCCGGTGCGGACCCGCATGCCGGGTGGTGTGGGAGGGGCCCGATCTGCGATGATCGGCCCCTATCCCGATCAAACCAAAACCCCCGCTTAAGCACGATTAGCGTAAGCGGCTAGTCTGAAGGTCAAGGTGGCATGGCCAGCCGCTTACCGATCAGATGCAAACAGTTCTTCAATAAGCAGCGACTCCCGCTCTCGGACGATCCCGAGAAATTCCTGAGCGCCCTTTTCGCGCCCATTCATCTGCGCAAAAGTGTCAAACCCCGATTCAAGAAAACTTTGTAGTGAGCTCAGGCCAGCGGCGCTGGCTGGCCGGCGCATCATCTTCAGCATCATTCTTAAACCTGACGCACGTGTCAGCTTGTCAAGTTCGTGCCCGACTGCAAGAACATCATTTAATTGCGTGTTCCGGTCATCGCGTCTGCCGACCGCACGCCAGGCGCGCCCATAGCGCTGAGTTTTACTCGCCCTTGCAAGCAGTTCAGCGGATAGCCACTCAATGCCCATCTTGTGGTCGAACTCTTCCGTCAGCGCGTGAAGCTCTGCCAGGGATACCGCGATAGCCACCACCTGCTTAGGGAAAAACGTCTGCAGGGCACCTGCTATTCGAGAGAACTGCGCGTCGCGCACCGAATAATCTTTGTCGCTGTAAAGCTCATCCAGAAAAAAACGGGCAGCATCCTTGTACGGTCCTGCAGACAGGAGGTCGGCGTAGGTCTGGGCAAAACGCCGCGCCTGGAAACGCTTGACGGACGCGATGGCATTGTGCAGCGCCGGATCAGCCTGGCTGGCCTGCCGCAACACAGACACCCTTGACACTGCATCGCGAATGGTTTGTGCGGGATTCATAAATCGCAGTCATGAAAGCCTTGAGTCTATCCATAGCCTGTTGTCCCTTGCGGGTGGCAGGCGTTGGCTAAAATTCAGCAGATGATAGCCCGCCTTCTTCAGACAGTGTTGTTTTGTATTTTGATTTGTACGGTAGCCTGGTTCTGGGTTTTGTGGGCCCGCCACCCCCAGTTGGCACTTGCCGGGATTTTTTTTGCTTCCCTCTTTTACGCTCCACTCTTGGGCCTTCAGTTCTTGGCGGTTCGCCGCTTCAGTGGCGACGACCCGGCACCGCAGGCGACCTGGATGCAATTGATGCGCGCTTGGTGGGGTGAAGTGGTTCATTTGCCGCCAATTTTTTTTTGGCGTCTGCCCTTTTTCCGGAATGAGATTCCCGATGACGCAAGCAATCCAGTGGCCCATCGGGGCAAGCGTGGCGTGGTGTTCATTCACGGATTCATCTGCAACCGCGGCATCTGGACGCCCTGGCTGGCCTACGTCAAAAAGCACGAGCGGGCCTTCATTGCACTCAATCTTGAACCGGTATTCAGCTCAATCGAAGACTACGTCGGGCTGATAGAGCAGGCCGTACAGAAAGTGACGCTGGACACCGGCATGCCGCCACTGATTGTTTGCCACAGCATGGGCGGACTGGCCGTGCGGGCCTGGTTGCGCCACGCCAATGCTGACCAGCGCGCCTACCACATCGTCACCATCGGCTCGCCCCACCATGGCACTTGGCTGGGGCGCTTCAGTTTCATGACGAACGCCCGGCAGATGGCCCTTTCAAACGAGTGGCTCAGTCAACTGGAGGCAGACGAACCCTCAGGGCGCTACAAGCTGTTCACCTGCTATTACTCCAATTGCGACAATATCGTCTTCCCGGCATCGACCGCAACACTCTCGGGCGCGGATAACCGCCTGATAACGGGTACAGCGCACGTGGCGCTTGCGTTCCATCAGACGGTGATGAGTGAATCGCTCGCCAGGATTTGATGCGCCTGCAATGGCGGCATCGCCAGAGCCTGCAGGTACAGAGGCGTGAAGTCCGGGGCCGTCAAGTCAAACAGTTGCTGGAAGCTGTCAATCATAAAATAGCTTTGCTGGAAGCTGTCAATCGTGTAGCGGGTCCGCATGGCGCGCAGCACATCGAGCGTTAACCGGTGGGGCGCGCCACTTTTCACGGCATGCTGCAACTCGGCACCAGAACTCAAAATACCTGCACCATAGGCACGCAGTCCGTCCGGCTGGCATATCAGCCCAAACTCGATGGTGTACCAGTACAGACGAGACAGCGGCTCGCACGCGCCCAGGCCGTGGGCTTTCAGTCCGCCTGCGCCATAGGCCTGCATGTGGTCGGCAAACACCGGGTTGAACAGCAGCGGTACATGGCCAAACAGATCATGAAAAACGTCGGGCTCCACGATGTAGTCAAACTCTGTGGGTGAGCGAATCCAGTCCGTCACCGGGAACTTGCGGTTGGCCAGCAGGCTGAAGAACGGCACCTCGGGAATCAATCCTGGCACACCCACAATTTCCCAGCCAGTGGCCTTGCGCAGCCGTGTGTTGATATCCTCAAAACGTGGAATGGCACCACTTGCGCCCAGCGATGGCAGCGCCGCGATGAACGCATCGCAGGCCAGCCCTGGGAGCAGGGCTGATTGCCTTGCATACAAGCGGCGATACGTGTCGTGGTCTGCCGCGCTATAGGCGGCGTAGTTTTGCGGGCAGGTGTAATCGCCTGACGCGCGAGCGTAGTCGCCGCGCGGCGGGCGATCACTGGCACCATAAACAACCGGTTCGACAGCCATGATCAGGCCCTAGCGCTTTCGTCTTTACTTCCCTGTGCGCTTCCCAAAACACCCCGGCGCATCTGGTCCAATTCAATGCTCTCAAAAAGCGCCTTGAAATTGCCTTCTCCGAACCCGTCATCCCCCTTGCGCTGGATGAACTCAAAGAAGATTGGCCCTAGCTGGTTCTCGCTGAAAATTTGCAGCAACAGTGCATCCTTTTTGCCATCCAGCAAAATCTTGCGCTGGTGCAGGTCGGCCACGTTTTCCCCATGGCCGGGAATGCGCTTGTCGATCAGCTCGTAGTACGTGTCCACCGTGTCCAGCAACTTGACGCCACTCGACCGCAGCGCGTCTACTGTGTGCAGCAGGTCGCTGGCGCCCATGGCTATGTGCTGAATGCCTTCGCCCTGGTACTTGTCCAGATACTCCTGGATTTGGCCAGCCTTCTCGTTGCCTTCCTCGTTGATCGGAATGCGGATCTTGCCGCACGGGCTGGTCATTGCCTTGCTTTTTACGCCGGTCACCTGGCCTTCAATGTCAAAGTAACGCACCTCGCGAAAATTGAACAGGCGCTCGTAAAACCCAGCCCATTCATTCATGCGGCCCCGGTGCACGTTGTGGGTAAGGTGGTCGATATAGGTCAGGCCGTGGCCGCGCGGGTTCAGCGCCTCTTTGCCATCCACGCCAGGCAGGGCTTCAAAGTCCACGTCAAAAAACCCAATGTTGCCAATGTCGCCCTCAGCGGCACCGTTCTTGCCACGCCAGCGGTCGACCAGGTAAATCAGGCTGTCACCAATGCCCTTGATGGCGGGGATGTTCAGCTCGCCCGGCCCTGCCTTGCCGGCGTAACCCCATGCTCCCTTTTCAAGAGCAAGCTCATAAGCCCGTTTGGCGTCCTGCACGCGGAAAGCGATTGCGCAAATGCTCGGCCCATGTGCTCGTCCAAAGCGCTGTGCAAACGAATCAGGCTCGGCGTTGATTAGAAAGTTGATGCCGCCCTGGCGGTACAGCGTCACGTTTTTGTGGCGGTGCCTGGCCACGGGCTTGAAGCCCATTCGCTCAAACAACGAGCCCATCTTGAGAGGGTCGGGTGCGGCGTATTCGATAAATTCAAAACCATCGGTGCCCATGGGGTTGTCCCAGGTTGTCATGTCTGACCTTTCAGAGGAGTGGCAGAGCCCGTTAACCCAACAGCCAGGAACTGCCCGCGTTGCAATCTAGGCAGTTTATGCGCCCCGCCGGTGAAAATTCCTGCAAACAACCCTGTCAAATTTGCCCAAAACGCATGGATATTGCAAAATAAAGACCATGACAACGCTGGACAAGCAAGATAAGCAGATTTTGCGCAGTCTTCAAGCTGACGGGCGCGCCACTTTCGAGCAAATTGGCGAAGCTGTGAGCCTGTCGCCCAGCGCAGTCCTGCGCCGCGTCAAGCGGCTCGAAGATAGTGGTGTGATCGACCGCTACGTAGCACTCGTCAAACCGGCACTGGTCGGCTTGGGGTTGATGGCCTACATCAATGTGCGCCTGGAAAAGCACACCGAGAGCCACAAGCGCAGCCCCATGGACCTGTTTCGCGCCAGCGTCCAGACCTGGCCCGAAGTAGTGGAGTGCGCCGCGCTCAGTGGCGAAATGGATTACTTGCTGCGCGTCATCGTGAGCGACATGAACGCTTATTCGCATTTTGTGATGGACACTCTGCTCAAGCACCCCAGCGTGCAGGACTGCAAAACCAGTTTTGTGTTGGACCGCGTGAAATCGACCACAGCGGTGCCCGTCTGACGCAGATTGAACCCAATGACGCTCCCGAAATCGTAAATTTGGACCCTTTCCCCTATTCCAGTCTCAGTTTTAGCCATGCAGTCGTTGGCAGTTTCAGGGAAAACCCTTATATTGGAGCAATGACTGAAACAAAAGCGTTCTTGAAGGCGTCTCTGGAAGCCGGCAAGGATTACCTGCGTGCGCACGCCCCACACCCGCCCGCCAATGCACTGGAGAAACCGGTGCCTTTGATGGTCCCTATCCGCTCCCTCGGCGCAAACCACCGCGAGCGCATCGCCACCCACCTGTTGGCGCTGGTAGAGCGTGACCGCTACCTGCGCTTTGGATACCTTGCCAATGACGAGCAAATCCAGCGCTACGTGGACAGCCTCAATTTTGAGCGTGACGAAATTTTTGGCATTTACAACCGCAAGCTTGAGCTGCTGGCGATGGCGCACCTAGCCTACGCGCCAGACAAAAATTGCGAGTCCTGCGCAGAATTTGGTGTTTCGGTCAACAAGTCCGCGCGCGGGCGCGGCTACGGAGCCCGGCTGTTTGACCGCGCTGCCATGCACGCCCGCAACGACGGCGTTGACCTGATGTTCATCCATGCGTTGAGCGAGAACACCGCCATGCTCAAAATTGCGCGCAACGCGGGCGCCACGGTCGAGCGCGATGGCTCGGAGTCCGAAGCTTACTTGCGCCTCACGCCTCCCACATTTGACACCCGCATGACCGAGATGCTGGAAGAGCAGTTGGCCCAGGCTGACTACCGCATCAAGGTGCAAGCCAAGCATTTCAGGGATTTTCTGGCAAGCGCCCAGCGGGTTCGCTGCGGCGCCGCTGGGGCACGCCCAGACCAGCCTGCCTGATTTCCGCTCCAGGGGCCGCCCGGGTCTGGCGCAATCCGCTATCCTTGGGGTCCCGCAACAATGCTTGGGGTTGCGCACAGCAGCAACCTCTGCCCCCCGTCAGTGTCAGACACCCAACCCGCGCGACTGTCCGGCTCACCGCCAGACAAAGAAGACAAGCGCACATTTTTTCAAAAACTGGCCGAGTTCATCAACCCCGGCCCTGACTCCAAGGCCGAGCTGATTGAGACCCTGGCCGAGGCCGAAGACAACAACATCATCGGTGCCGAATCCCGCGCCATGCTCGAAGGCGTGATCCGCATGGCAGACCTGAGCGCCGGGGATGTGATGGTGGCAGCCACGCGGATGGACGTGATCGACATCAACGCGCCTTTCGATGACCTGCTGCACGCCGTAATCGACACAGCGCACTCGCGTTTCCCGGTGTTTGAAGGCGAGCGCGAGAACATCATTGGCATCCTGATGGCCAAAGACCTGCTCAAGCTCCAGCGCGCGCCCGGGCTCAACATCCGCGCCCTGCTGCGCCCTGCCGTCTTCGTGCCTGAGAGCAAGGGCCTGAATGATTTGCTGCGCGAGTTTCGCGGCAACCGCAACCACCTGGCCGTGGTGATCGACGAGTTTGGCCGCGTGGCCGGCATCATCACCATTGAAGACGTGCTGGAGCAAATTGTGGGCGAGATTGAAGATGAGTTTGACATTGCGGAAGACGAAGGCGACATCTTCGCGCTGGCCGACCGCACCTACCGCGTCAGCGGCGACACCGCCATTGCGCGGGTTGATGAGGCCTTTGGTGTGACGCTTGCCGAGTCGGACGCGGCCGAAGCCTTCAACACCATTGGCGGCCTGATTGCCCACGAGATGGGCCACGTGCCCAAGCGCGGCGAGCAGCACACGCTGGCAGGCTTGAACTTCGTTGTGCAGCACACCAAGGGCGGGGCCGTGAAGTGGTTCAAAGTCTCCCCTACAGTGCGCTGAGCTGCTGCGCTTGTCATCTTGACCCAATGCGGTGCTCGCAATCCTCATCTACGTTAAGTACATTCCGGTTGCTGCGCTGCGGCTTGGGCCAACCTGACTGCGCTCGCTACGCTCATCACACCTCAGAGGGCGTGCATTGAATGCGGTTTGGCGTTCCGTCGCCATGATCCTGGCGGGCCTGGCGCATGCGGCGTCCATGGGCTCGCCTTGGGACGGGCAACCCGTGGGCTGGTTGCAACTGGTGGCACTGGGCGCGCTGGCGTGGCAACTACGGGGCTGCACCACGCCCCGCCAGGCTGCCGGGCTCGGCTGGCTTTTTGCAACGGCGTGGCTGTGCGGCACGTTCTGGTGGCTGTTTGTGGCCATGCACACCTACGGGGGCCTGGCGGCGCCGCTGGCGGCCATCGCAGTCTTTTCGCTGGCGGCGGTGCTGGCGCTGTACTACGCCGCCGCCAGCGCGATGTTTGTGGCGCTTTTTCCGGCCCCAGCCCCCGCCAATCAAGCATGGAACGCTATTGTTTTTGCAGCGCTTTGGGTGCTGGCCGAAATGGCACGGGGCATCTGGTTCACCGGTTTTGGCTGGGGTGCGGCGGGCTATGCGCATATCGACGGGCTGGGCGTTTTCGCAAAGTACATTGGCGCTTACGGCCTGGCTGCGCTGGCTGCTTTTTTGGCGTGTCTGGGTGCAAGTTGGTTGCATGGCCCCGCGGCAGCGCCGCTGCCGTCTCTGGCGCCGCGCACATCTGCCGAGCCGCAGCCCACCGTGGCGCGGGCTGCCCCGCCGCAATTTGCTCGCCACAGGCCAGGGTTTGATGGTGTTGCGGTGCGCGCCGGTGCCCTGGTGCTGGCCGGCTTGCTGGCGGCCTACCTGCTGCCGCGCGTTTTGCAGCAGGAATTCAGCAGCGCAGGCGCGACGCTGGACGTCGCCCTGCTGCAAGGCAATATTCCCCAGGGTGAAAAGTTCCAGCCTGGCACGGGCGTGGCCGATGCGCTGCGCTGGTACGCCGGGCAGATGGGAGAAACGCCGGCGTCGCTGGTTGTGGCACCCGAGACCGCCATTCCCCTGCTGCCACAACAATTGCCTCCTGGTTATTGGGAAGCGCTGGGAAAACCGTTTGTGGCGGGCCGCCAGGCGGTGATGTTCGGCGTGCCGCTGGGCAGCTTCGAGGCCGGCTACACCAACTCAGTGGTGGCGATCAAGCCCGAGCCCGGCGCAGCCTGGCCCATCACGGTGCCACAGCCAGGCCAGGGCTACAGCTACGACAAGCATCATTTGGTGCCGTTTGGCGAATTCATTCCGCCAATGTTCAAGTGGTTCACGCAGATGATGGACATCCCGCTGGGCGACTTCAACCGCGGCGCGGTGGGGCAGCCTTCTTTTGAGTGGCAAGGCCAGCGCCTGGCCCCCAACATCTGCTATGAAGACCTGTTTGGCGAAGAGCTGGCCGCGCGTTTCGTTGACCCAGCCAAATCGCCCACCATCTTCGTGAACGTGAGCAACATCGGATGGTTTGGCAACACCGTCGCCATCGACCAGCACTTGAACATCTCCCGCATGCGCGCACTGGAGTTTGAGCGGCCCTTCATCCGCTCTACCAACACTGGCGACACCGCCATCATCGACCACACGGGCCGCGTCACGCAGGCGCTGCCCCGGCACACGCGTGGCGTGCTGCTGGGCAAAGTGCAGGGCCGTACCGGCACGGTGGCCAGCGGTGGCGGCATTACACCCTTTGCATGGTGGGCGTCGCGTTTTGGGCTGTGGCCGTTGTGGATTTTGGCGACGGGCATTGTGTTGCTGGCTGCGCTGGGCCAGGTTCGCCGTAAAAATACAATACTATTAAATAAATAGCTGGTTATGCACGTGGGGCGAGGGCTATAGGCCAATTTAACCGGTAAATACGGCTGTTTTGGCCGCAATGCAACGCCCATGCGCACCAGCCACCCCGGCCGCGCTGCAGCATCGTCGGGCAGGCCGCGCAGCAAATCAAAATCGCTCACCACCTGCACCCCGCCATGGGCCACGTCTTCACCGCTGGCAATGCGCTCCACCGAGACAATTTTTTCGCCTTTCACGCCCACGTCGGCGACAAACGGCTCAGCGCCCGTGCTATCAATCACAGTGCCGCCTTTGATGAGCAAATCCAGCATGATGTGCTCCTGCGTGGCTGCGAGCCACGCTGTTGGGTGTGCCGGGAAGCGTAAATGAAAATCACAGTGCTTGCGGCCTACCCGCGCCCGTAGAATTAGAGGTTTACGCGGCCCTGGCTGCGTGCAATCTGGGGTTATCGCTCCTGCGTTCCCCGAATGTTTTCTCCTTGTCTTCCGGTGCTTAAAAACCATGCTCACCTTCCAGCAAATCATCCTCCGCCTGCAAGACTATTGGGACAAGCAGGGCTGCGCGCTTTTGCAGCCCTATGACATGGAAGTCGGCGCGGGAACTTCACACACGGCTACATTTTTAAGAGCGCTTGGCCCCGAGCCGTGGAAAGCCGCCTACGTGCAGCCCAGCCGCCGGCCGAAGGACGGCCGGTACGGCGAGAACCCCAACCGCCTGCAGCACTACTACCAATACCAGGTGGTGCTGAAGCCCGCGCCCAGCGACATCCTTGAGCTTTATTTGGGCTCGCTGCAGGCGCTGGGGTTCGATTTGAAAAAGAACGACATCCGGTTCGTGGAAGACGATTGGGAAAACCCCACCTTGGGCGCGTGGGGCCTGGGTTGGGAGGTCTGGCTCAACGGCATGGAAGTGACGCAATTCACCTACTTCCAGCAGGTCGGCGGCATCGACTGCAAGCCCATCACCGGCGAGATCACCTACGGCCTGGAACGGCTTGCCATGTACTTGCAGGGCGTGGACAACGTCTACAACCTGATTTGGACTCAAAGCGAGCCGGCGCCGGGCCGCTCCCAAGGCGGCTCAGCCCCCGCGGGGGGCAGAGAGCCACACGCAGTGGGCGAACGTGGGGGTCGATTAACTTATGGCGACGTGTACAAACAAAACGAGGTCGAGCAATCCACCTACAACTTCGAGCACAGCGATGCCGACTTCCTTTTTACCGCCTTCACCGCGCACGAAAAGCAGGCCAAGCATTTGATCGAAGTGCAACTCGCGCTGCCCGCATATGAGCAAGTCTTGAAGTGCGCCCACAGCTTCAATTTGCTCGACGCCCGCGGCGCCATCAGCGTGACCGAACGCGCCGCCTACATTGGGCGCATTCGCAATTTAGCCCGCGCTGTGGCGCAAAGCTATTTTGAAAGCCGCGAGCGACTGGGTTTTCCGTTGGCGCCTCGGGAGTGGGTGGCCCAGATGGGGACGACGGCGAAGAAGGTAGCTTGAAAATTTTGTGATGAGTTACGAGCAAGTTCTCGAATGGATTAAGGACGCTGGCTTCGAGCAATGGTCTTGGGTTGCGGCTGTGCTGCTTTTTATAGCAGGGGGATCAAGTACTTGCGCCGCAGCCAAGCGCCTGTGCCGAATACCGGCCCATCGCTCGGGACGAACGTCGCCGGGGGCCAGTCAACCGTTCATCAGCAGATGGGTGGCACAGGTAATGTCGTTATCCAAATCAATTCAGACCCGGCCCAGGCGCAAATCGCGCAGCGGCTTTTAGATGCCATCGAAAAAGAGAAGCGCGTCAAAAAGTTATTGCGGAAATCAAGCAAATGCACAAGACCATGCCCATCACGCGGCCTGTGACGAAGGAAGAGATGAGTCGTTATTGATAAGTTGCTATTGATAGCTCGTCACGCGGACACCGCCCAAGCGAGGGGATTCAATGGGCAATAAGGCCGCTTGAGCTGCCGGCCAAGCGCACACCTGAATCTCAACTAGAATGTAGACACTCGGATATACATCAGATTTAAAGGCAACATCATGGGTAAACGCGATTCAACAGACACCGCTGCGCTTGATTTGAACGTTGGCCGCTGGGGCAACAGCTTGGCGGTGCGTTTGCCGATTGAGTTGGCGCGGCAGTTGGGTATTGCTGAAGGGTCAACGCTGCATGTTGAGCGTAACAACGACAACACGCTGACTATTTCGCCCAGACCCATGAAGAAAGTTTTTGACCAAGCCCAGTGGCTGGCGCAAGCGCGTCAACATCTGGCCACCATGCCGTCGTCGCCATCGGTGATGCGTGAAATGCGCGACAGCGCGCGCTACTGATTCGGTATGCCGGGGTTGTACACCAAGCCACACATCTATATCGACACAAGTGTCTGGTGTGCGTTTTGTTTTAACGAGTTAGAAGTACCGCAAGCCAAGCAGTGGCTAGCTCAAGCAAGCTTGGACAAAGCAGCTACTGCAGTGTGGACCCGAACTGAGTTTGCAAGCGCTGCCGCACTAAAACTGCGTGCCAAAGGTCATCCCAAAGCCGCAGTGGCGCAGGCAGTTGCGACGTTTAACGGCGCAGTTGTCATGACACACTGCATTGATGTGATTGGCGATGATTTTTTGTATGCGACCGAGTTATGCCACACCAGTACAACGGGCTTGCGTGCAGGTGATGCTTTGCATCTTGCTGTCGCCCTGAGGTGTGACTGTAAATTTCTGGCCTCGCTAGACAAGGTAATGAATGAGTCAGCTCTGGAGCTTGGGCTAAAGCTGATCGCTTTTAATTGAACTGAAATGACAACGAAAAATCTATTGGTCGAACTGTTTGTAGAAGAGCTGCCGCCCAAAGCCTTAAAAAAGCTTGGCGACGCGTTTGCTGGCGTGTTGTTTGAACAGCTTAAGGCGCATGGGTTGACCACGGCTGAGTCTGCCGTGACCTCATTTGCGTCGCCCCGCCGCCTGGCTGCGCACGTGACGTATGTTGCGCCGCAAGCCGCCAACAAAGCCGTGTCGCAAAAATTGATGCCCGTCGCGGTGGGGCTGGATGCAAACGGCCAGGCCACGCCTGCGCTGTTGAAAAAGCTCGCTGCACTGGGTGCTGATGCTTCCAGCGTGGCCGGGCTGAAACGCGCGCCGGATGGCAAGGCCGAGGCGCTTTTTTATGACAGCACCGTCACCGGCGCAACTTTGGCCGAGGGCCTGCAAAAGTCGCTGCTCGACTCTATTGC
>JANYJD010000179.1 GCA_025358555.1 Rhodoferax sp. | reverse complement strand
GCCCGGCTATTTCCTCACCGGAATCACCGTGCCCGCCGGTACCGGCACTGCAGTTACGCTGTTTTGCGGTGAGCCTTCAATCAGGCGGTCGGAGTAGGTGAGGTACACCAGCGTGTTGCGTTTGGCGTCCACCATGCGCACCACGCGCAGCTTTTTGAAGACGAGCGATATGCGCTCGCTGTACATCTCTTCCTGCGGGTCCAGCGGCTTGCCGCCAAAGCTGATCACACCCGTCTGGCGGCAGGCGATGGAGGCCTCGGCCTTGTCTTCGGCCAGGCCCAACGCGCCTTTGATGCCACCTGTTTTGGCGCGCGACACATAGCAGGTTACCCCCGCCACCTTGGGGTCGGCATAGGCATCGACCACGATTTTGTGGTCTGGGCCGATGAGCTTGAAGACCGTGTCTACCGCACCGATTTCTTCACTGCTGGCGAACCCGCAGGCGGTGACGAAGAGCGCCAGGGCAGCGAGTGGGAGCGCATGTTTTTTCATGAGGAGTTGGGGTGGATTTGCCGTTGATTATTCCGCAAAAATGGCGACGTGACCGGTATCGCATCAACGATGTAGAAGTGTTTTGGCCAGGCCGGCAGTTCGCCGATCAGTTGCTGCGCGTGCTCATGCAACTCGGCTTCGCGCTGATCAAGCGTCATCGGCGCCTCAAACTGCGCCAGCGCGTCCAGATCACGGACAGGATGATCATCCAATAGGGCCAAAGCACTCTCCTGGGGTTGCGGCTTGAATTGAACATGCTAGGGGAACGCAGCGTCACTGTCATGGCCGCTCGGCAGGCCTGCGCCCTTCAAATTTAGCAACGTTTAGCGATTTTTAATATTTTTTTAAGGACGGCAACGCCCCTCGCGGCGCACATTACCTCCATCGCTTTGCAGGTGCAGGGCGGTCAGGCAAACCCCGAATCCTCAACCTGAATGGAGACCGCCATGGATCGCAGAACGACCTTCTCAATGATCGCCATCGCCGCAGCTGCAGCCGCCGTCGGCGCAGCATTTCCCGCAGCCGCTCAAACCTTCCCGGACAAGCCGATCAAAATTCTGGTCGGTGTGCCAGCGGGGGCCGGGCCGGACGTGGAAGCGCGGCAATTCGCTGCTCAGCTTGCCATTGAGTTGGGGCAACCGGTGGTGATTGAAAACAAACCGGGGTTCGCGCAAATGTTGGCCATGGAAGCGTTGAGCAAAGCGCCCGCTGATGGCTACACACTGGCTTTGGCGCAGCCGTCCAACATGGCGGCCAATCCCCGGCTTTTTGACCGCCCTCTGTACAACATGGAAAAGGATCTCGCACCCATCAGCCTGTTGGGTGAGCACCCCTGGGTGCTCTACGTCAATTCAAATGTGCCAGTCAAAAACCTTGATGAGTTCATCGCGTTGGCGAAGTCAAAGCCCGGCAAGTTGACTTACGCGAGCACTGGCGTGGGATCTTTCTTGCAGCTTGGCGGCGAATGGTTTCAAAAATTGACCGGCACTAAGCTCACGCATGTTCCGTATGGCGCATCCGGCTTTCAGGTCGACTTGCTGGCGGGCAACGTAGACGCGGTGTTTTTTCCGCTGATCACGATGGTCGATCATGTCAAGTCCGGCAAATTGCGCGCGTTGGCAATTTCGAGCAAACAACGCTCTCCACTGATTCCTGATGTGCCCACGTTTGCAGAGGCCAAATATCCCGAGTACGACATGCGTGCGTGGTTTGGCCTAATGGCTCCGGCTGGTATCCCAGCGCCCGTGTTGAAACGGCTAAACGAGGCCAGCGTGAAGGCGGTTCAGACGCAAGCGTTTCGCGAATTCTTTGCCAAAAACGGTGCGTCACCCGTAGGGAGCACACCCAAGGAGTGGGGAGACTATTTGAAATCCGAGCAGACGCGGTGGCACAGCGTGATCACCGAAGCCAACATCAAGATGGAATGAGCATGGCTTGCGCTGTCAGCAAAAAAATCGGGCATGTGGTGCTCAACGTGTCGTCGCTGGCCCGCTCGGTGCCGTTCTACGAGACCCTGCTGGGCATCACCGAAGTTGCCCGGATGGACGAGGCAGGGCAGAAAATCGTGGGCGCCGAGATGGTGTTCTTCTCATTTGGGGACAGTCATCACGATCTGGGGCTCAGAGAGGTTCCAGCGGGAACAAGTGTTGTCCCCGAGGCTTTGGGGCTCGCCCATGTGGCTTTCAAGATTGGCGAGGGCCTCACGCAGCTTCACGATCACGCCGCGCACTTGCGCGCGAAAGGCATCGAGTTCGCGTTCACCCGCGACCACATCGTGAGCCAGTCGATTTACGTCAGGGACCCGGACGGCATTTTGGTTGAAATGTATGTCGATGCAGCACCTGAAATTTGGCGGAATGATCCGAGCCTGGTCGCATCCGTGTTGCCGCTGGATTTATAGCGCATGCGGCTTTGAAATATTCGTCTGCGCACTGGTTTGACGCGTTGCTGTGGGCCGCTGTGCCCGCACAGCACGAGTTCGCCACCCTGGACAAAAAGTTTGCCAGCAAAGCCGCCAAATTGGGCTGGCAGCCGCAGGTGGTGTGCAAGCTTTAGTTTGGACCGCAAGCCGGGATTTTTCTGGATACTACTGTATACATAGCTTACTCTGTATAGTAGACGAGGGCCATAGCCATTTTTTACTTTTAAAACCAGCTCACAGGTGCATCACGCACCAGCACCTGCCGTTGCCGCCCACCCTCTCAGATTTAACAACGTTTAGCGTTTTTTTAAGAATTTTTAAGGACGGCGCAGCCCCTCGCGGCGCACATTAGGTTCATCGCCTGGCAGGTAGGCGATCTTCGACTTCATCACGAAAGGCGCATCATGAACACGAAACGGCTCACTTTGGCAACGCTTGCGGCGCTGGCTGCCACGATGGCTATGGGCACCGCACAAGCCCAACCCGCCGCGAAGGTCTACCGCGTCGGCGCGCTCTTTAACCGGGTGCCCGGCCCAGAGTTCGAATTGCTCAAGAAGGAACTTACGCGGCTGGGCTATGTCGAGGGCACGAATATCGTTTTCGAGGCCCGTTTCGCTGAAGGAAAACTGGACCGCCTTGCGGGTTTTGCCGCTGAACTGGTTGCGATGAGTGTCGATGTCATCTACGCCTACGGCGGTCCGCCCACCAACGCGGCGCGCAAGGCCACCACAACGATTCCGATTGTCGCGGCGCTGGTTGCCGACCCGGTCGCCATCGGCGCCGCCGTAACACTTGCGCGTCCGGGTGGAAACGTGACGGGGGTCACCAACCATGATCCCGAGCGGGCAAAAAAGCAGTTGGCCATCCTGAAGGAGGTGTTCCCGCAACTTGCCCGAGTCGCCTTCCTGAGCGACGCGGACATTCCCGGTGCCGACGCCAGCGGATTCGCACCCATTGAGCGTGACAACATCGCTGCAGCAGCGGCCATGAATATCAGACCGCAAACCCTTAAGCTGCGCGGACCGACGCCAGACTTTGCTGCGGCGTTTGATTCGATAGTCGCTGAAAAAGCTGACGTGATCGTGGTCATGGAGGTGCCCGTCACCATCCTGGCGCGCCGAGGTATCGTCGAACACGCGACGGCTCGCCGCATTCCCCTCATGTTCTGGGGCGGCGCCGTAGACCCGGGCATCTTGATGTCCTATGGCACGACAATTGCCGATACGGATCCGAAGATGCCGCTGGTCGTTGACAAGATTCTTAAGGGGGCGAAGCCCGCAGACACGCCGTTCGAAGTGGTCACCAGGCAGGAGTTTTCGATCAATCAAAAGGTGGCACGCGAACTCGGCGTGACGATTCCACCGGAAGTTGTAAAGCGCGCTGATCGGGTCATTGAGTAAATTTTCCCGTCGAAAACACAATCGAAATCAAGGAGAGCTTTATGAGTGCTTACGTCATTTTCGATGTAGAAATCCGCGACATGGCGCGCTACCAGGACTTCATGAAAGGCGTAAAGCCAGCGCTGGATGCGGTGGGCGCCCGCTACTTGGCGCGCGGCGGGGCGCACAAAGTACACGAAGGCGATTGGCAGCCGCGACGCATCGTCATCCTGGAGTTTCCTTCGGTTGCTGCCTGGGAGACTTTCTATACCGGGTCGGTGTACCAGGGACTCAAGGCAGTGCGCGACGAATGCAGCTCGGCGCGTCTTGTCAGTGTTGAGGGCCTTGTGCCTTGACAGTGATTGAAAGGGAATGAAAATGAAAATCAAAGCTGCCCGCGAGGCACTCAACGCAAAGCATCCGCAGCCTCAGGGCTTTCCAGCCCGGCGGCAACCCGTAAAAACGTGAGCGCCCGCTTGAGATAAACGGGGTTGGTGGTCAACCATTGCCCAGCCAACCGGGCTTTGGCCAATTCGGGGGCCAGGGTTTGCAACCGCACATAGGCTGCTTTGGCGGCTTCGATGTGGCCCAGACCCACCTGGGTCAACGCCAGCAACAGATAAGGCACGGGTCTGTCAGGCAATTCATGCATGGCGATTTCAGCGATTTCAAGCGCCTCGGCGTCCTGCTGGTTGGCAAAGTAGGTGAAGCTGAGGAGCACGAGCAATTGGTGCCGGTTCGGGTCGCGTGGGCTTAAGCGAAAAGCCTCAAGTGCGTAATCGACTCCGATCTTGTGATTGCCAGCCCAAGCCTCGTACATGCCCAAAAACCCCAAACCCACCACATGGTTGCGGTTGATGTCGTGCGCGGCGCGCAGTGTGGCAAGGGCGGCGGCGTCCTGGCCATCGAACCCCAGCAACACGCCTTTCCAGTTCATGGCGATGTGGTCGGTTGCGTCCAGCGAGATGGCGCGGTCGGCTGCGTCCAGGCCTTCGGCCAATGCCTGCGCTCTGGACGGTGCGGCGTTGAAATAGACCCGCACCCACTGGATCAGCGCAATGGCGCGCCAGGCAAGTGCTACACCTGCATCTGCTTTTACCGCCTGTTGCGCCAGAGCGTAGGCCATGTCCCGCCCCGCACTGACTGGTTCGAGCATCTCGTCGTTGGCAATCGCCCAGGCGCGCAACGCCAAGCCATAGGCGGCCAGGTTTTCTGGCCGCGACTTGCGAGCCCAGTTGCCTTCGGCATGGTCAATTTGGGGTTCAATCGCGCCGACGATGGCACGTGTGACCTCTTCCTGCACATCAAAAATGTCGGCCAGAACCCGGTCATATTTCTCGGCCCAAATGTGATTGCCACTCAGCGCATCAATCAACTGCGCCGTGACGCGAATCCGCTCTTTGGCGTGCTGCACGCTGCCTTCGAGCACGTAGCGCACGCCAAATTCGCGCGCCACCGAGCGCACGTCGACGGGTCGGTTTTTGAAGGTGAAGGCCGAATTGCGTGCAATGACAAACAGGCTTCGAAAGCGGGACAGTTCAGTGGTGATGTCTTCGGTGAGCCCGTCGGTAAAGTGCTCCAGATCGGCTTCGTCGCTGATGTTGGCGAAAGGCAGTACGGCGATGGAGGGTTTGTCTGGCAGCGCCAGGTTGCCGCCAGGAATGGCAGAGGCCTTGCGCCGTTCCCCTTTCGGCGCGGTGGGTAGGGGCCACGGCGTGGCGAAAGCCGGGCCCGCAGACGCGCCGAGTTCCTTGATTTCAAGCCCGGGCCGGACGAACCGATATCCCCGCCCGGCCACAGTCGCAATGGCATCGGCTCCGAACAGCTTGCGCAGCGCCGAGATTTGCACGGCAAGGTTGTTCTCTTCCACCACCATGCCTGGCCACACCAGTGCCATCAGCTCGTCTTTGCCGAGCACGCGCTCGCGGTGTTCAAGCAGCACCAGCAGCAGGTCAAAGGCACGCGCGCCCACAGTGGTGGCTTGCCCGGCAACCAAGATTTGACGCGTGGCAGGCAGAATCTCAAATCGATCAAAGCGGTAAGACGTGGCCAGGGAATGCTTTCAGGAAGGGCAGACAACGCTTTCATTATGGCGTTGTTATGGCGTTGTTATGGCCTTGAGCGGCCCATTGCATTGACGCCCAGTTCGGCCGCACGGGCCGGTGCCTCCAGCCCGGCCGCGATGCGCGTGGCCAGGGTGAAGCGCTGGCGGTCTTCAGGTTTGCGCAGAGGCGCATCCTGGGTCAACGCGCGATTCGCATAGGGGGCGCTGATTGCGCGGATGGCTTCAAACGCGGTTTTGGCCCGTTCAATCTGGCCCGCACCCACCGCTGACAGGAGCAGGCTCATGTGCGACATGGCTGAATGCGGGGCTTCCCGGACGGATTCGGTGGCGAAGGCAATGCCGGCCGCAAAATCTTTCAAAAAGAAACAGGCTGATGCCCGGCAGGCATTGAAGTGGAACCGATTGGGGTCACGCGGGCTTAGCCGCTCGGCAGCAGCGACGTGGCCCAGCGATTCTTGATGTTCGCCAGACCACACCTCCGTTGCGGCCAGGTTGGACTGGGTGATGCAATCATTCGGATTCAATGCCAGGCCCTGGCGCGCGTAGGCCAGGCCCTCGTCATAAAACCCCGCCACCGCCATCAGAAAACCGGCCCAACCGTAGGCGCGGCTGTCGGTGGGGTCGAGCTCCATGGCCTTGCCCGCAGAGCTGATGCCTTCTTTCCAGTCTGCCTTCAAGTCGCCGTCGGCAAACTGTGGCACCCCGACATTTTCTGTCTGTATTTCTGCAATCACCAAATGCGCCAGCAGGTTGTTGCCGTCCAGGGCCAATGCCTGGCGGGCCTCGCCCAGCGCCTGCATCCAAAGGGCGCGGTCGTTCCGACGATGTGCCTCAATGTTGCTGGCGTTGGCGCGCATGGCCATGTCGTGCGCGCGCAGGTTGCCGGGGCGCAGACGGCGCGCGATGCTTTGCTCGGTCATCCGAACCTGGGTGGCAATGGCCGAGACGATGCTTTGCGCCAGGTCCTCCTGCAGGTCAAAAATGTCCTCGACCACGCGGTCGTATTTGTCGGCCCAAATATGGTTTCCCGTGATGGCGTCGATTAACTGTGCGTTCACCCGAACGCGTGCGCCGGCCCGCCGCGCGCTGCCTTCCAGCACGTAACGCACGCCCAGTTCACGGGCCACCTGGCGCACATCGACCGAACGGCCCTTGTAGGTGAACGCCGAATTGCGGGCGATCACAAACAGGCTGCGAAAGCGCGATAGCTCGGTGGTGATGTCTTCCGTCAGGCCGTCGGCAAAATATTCCTGTTCCCGGTCGCCACTTAAATTGACAAGCGGCAAGACGACAACGGACGGTTTTTCGGGCAGAGCCAGGTTGTGGGCAGGCGCAACAGCGCCAAGTTCCTTGATATCAAGCCCGGGCTGGACGAATTGATAACCCCGACCCGCTACGGTGGTGATTGCATCGGCCCCTAAGAGCTTGCGCAGCGCCGCAACTTGCACGGAAAGGTTGTTCTCTTCCACCACCAGCCCCGGCCACACCAGCGCCAACAGCTCATCTTTGCCCACCATGCGATCACGATGCCCGATCAGGCACAGCAACAAGTCAAAGCCGCGGGCACCCAACAAGGCAGGCTGGCCATCGATCAATAGCTGGCGCTGGGCAGGCAGAATCTCAAATTGATCAAAGCGGTAGGACGTGGCCAAGGAATGCTTTCAGGAATGGCAGGCAATTGGTTTCATTATGGCCTTGGGCGAGGACTGATTTGGCGCAACGGTAAATTTGACAGGCTCCTGGTGCTTGTGAGTTGCCAACCCAAAACGGCAACCAAAATTCCTATTTTTATAGCTGCTCATGCATAGCGGACGAGGGCTACAGCCCGTTTTTGTCCATAAACTGGCTCGGTGGCTGGCCCATGGCGGCTTTGAACATGGCGCTGAAGGCGCTGTCGCTGGCGTAGCCGCTGAGTGCGGCCACATGGCTGACCGGCGTGCCACGCGCCAGCAACGGCAAGGCGTGGGCCAGCACGGCCTGCTGGCGCCATTGCTGGAAGCTGGTGGCCAGCTCGGTGCGGAACAGCCGGGCCACCGTGCGTTCGCTGGCGCCTATGTCCACCGCCCATTCGGCAAGCGTGGCGCGCTCTGCTGGCGCGCGCAGCACCGCCTCGCACAGCGCGCGCAGCCGCTTATCGCCGCTTTGCGGGTGCGGCATGGGCACGCCCAGGGCCTGGATGGTGGCGTGGGTGATTTCATGCAGAAGCAGCGGCACAATCATGGGCTCGCGGGCGTCGGGCGCGGGCACATCCAGCGCATGAATCAGCTCGCGCATCAGGCTTGAGACCACCATCACACGGCAGCCGCTCCAGTCTAAAGGTACCACTGACGGGTCTATGTACAAGGTGCAGAACTCGGCCGACTCGATTACGGTGATGGCGTGTTTTGCACCGGGCGCAATCCATACCGCACGCGATGGCGGCACGATGTAGGTCACCTGGTCTGCGCCCGTGGCGTGCTGCTGGGAGGTGACCTGCACGATGCCACTGGCGCAGTAGGCCAGCTGCGCCCAGGCGTGGCGGTGCGGCTCGAAATGCGAGTCGGCTGGCATGGTGCGCGCCCGGATGCGCACCGGGCGCTGCACGCTGGGTGTGAAAGGCGCGGTGTCGCCCAGCGGGGTGAACTGCAGCGGGGGGTGCGGCGATGGCTGTTTGGCCGCGCGAGCTTGGTGGTGGGGCTTTGACATGTGCAGGATTTCTGGATGGCGCAGTTGCGCTTGAATGGCTAAGTTGGCTGGGTTGGCTGGGTTGGCGGCGTTGGCTGGGTTGGCGGGGCTCGGCATTTGGTTGCATCGATGCAGGCAGACATTTTGTCTGAAATTCGATGAAACATGTCTTTCTGTCGCATTCACGCAGGCTGTGGCGGAATTACGATAGCGCCATGACCACTTCCACACTCAACTCCATCGCCCCCAATGCCGGCAACAGCCTGCGCCAAGACGCGGGCGTGATTGGCCTGGTGGGGCTGGCGCACATGATCAGCCACTTCAGCCAGTTGCTGCTGCCGCCGCTGTTCCCGTGGCTTAAAGACGCCTTCAACGCCAGCTACACCGAGCTGGGGTTTTTGATGACGATTTTTTTCGTGGTCTCGTGCATCACGCAAACGCTGTCCGGCTTTGTGGTCGACAAGTTTGGCCCACGCCCGATTCTGTTCGCGGGGTTGACCCTGTTGGGGCTGGCGGCGTTCGGGTTTTCTGTCAGCACCAGCTACTGGATGATGGCCTGTTTCTCGGCGCTGGCCGGCGTGGGCAATGGCGTATTTCACCCGGTGGACTACACCCTGCTCAACCGCAAGGTGAGCGCGTCCCGGCTGGGCCACGCCTACAGCACGCACGGCATCACCGGCAGTCTGGGTTGGGCGCTGGCGCCTGCGCTGCTGGTGCCGATTGCGCTCACTTGGTCGTGGCGCGAGGCCTTGATGGTGGCGGGCGCCTTGGCGTTCGTCGTGCTGGCTATTCTGATCTTCAACCGCGACAAGCTGACGCTGGCGGCGGCGGTGCCTGTGCCGACCGGTGCAAAGGCCACGGCTACGGCTGCACCAGCGCAGGACGGCGGCCTCGACTTCCTGAAGATTCCCGCTGTATGGATGTGCTTTGGCTTCTTCTTTCTGTACGCGATTGTGATCAGCGTGATCCAGGCGTTTGCGCCCGAGGCCGCGCGCCAACTGCACGGGGTGCCGCTGGCGCAGGCGGCCATCTGCCTCACCATCTACATGGTGTGCAGCGCGGGTGGCATGGTGCTGGGCGGCTTTCTGGCGGCAGATCCGTCGCGCTGCGAGCGCATCGTGGGCGGCGCATTTGGCGTGGCCGCAGTGTTTGCGCTCACGCTGGGGTTTGCTCATTTGCCCGCTGCGGCGGTGCCCATTTTGTTTGGCGTGATGGGTTTTGCATCCGGCATCGCAGGCCCGTCACGCGACCTGTTGGTGAAAAAATCCACCCCTGAAAATTCGACCGGGCGGGTCTATGGCGTGGTCTATTCCGGCCTGGACATTGGCCAGGCCGTGGCCCCCCTGATCTTTGGCGGCTTGATGGACCACCAGCAGTACAGCGGCGTGTTCCTGGGGCTGGCGATGGTGCAGGGCGTGCTGATTGCGAGTGCGTTTAATGTGCGCCGGGCACGTCGAACATCGCTTGCCCCGGCTTGAGCGGGGGCTGGTTGGCTGGTTTTGACTGCGGCCTGTGGGTGGCGAGGCATTGAGTAGCAAGTTGCTGAATGCGGTCGCGCGCGAGACGGTGCAACCGCGCCTCACGCTGCGCACGCTGGGCCGGGGTGACGGGCTGTTGGGCATGCGCGGATTTGGCTTGCCGCCGCTGAAATTTGCGCCCAGGGGTGACAGCGTCACGGTGGCGCATTTGCAAGCGCCTGCTACCGGTGACGGGCATGCAACGGCGCAAGCACACTTGCTCGAGCTCGGGTTTCAACAACTGCCACCTGGCGTGCTGCAATGGCGCGGCGATGATTTAACGCTCGCAAGCGGCTCTGCGGCGCCGCTGTGGCCCCTGTGGCCCCTGTGGACTCTGCCGCAGGAAGCGCAATTTTCGGATTTCTGGGCTGAGCAAGTACCACTCTTGCAAGCGCGTCGCTGGCAAGTGGTGGCACAGCCCGGTTTTGCGCACGCCAGCGTACCGGTGCAAGACTGCCGCCTCAGCCTGGCGCGGCGTGAGGGCTCGTGGCTGATCAGCCTTGGGGTTGAGATAGAAGGCCAGATGCTGGATCTGGCGCCACTATTGGCCGACCTGCTCAAGCGCGATGGCCGCTGGCTGAACGCCCGGCAGATGAACGCTATCGAAGATGATGCGGTGATTACGCTGCGTGCACCGGGCGGCAAGCGCATTGACGCACCGGCCCAGCCGCTGAAAAAAATCGTCAGCGCGATGCTGGATTTGCTGACCGACCCGCGCCGCAAAGACGGTCCACTGGTGCTATCTCAGTGGGATGCCGTTCGAATCGACGCGCTGCGCCAGAGCCTTGACAGTGACCAGGCCAGGCGGGCTGGCCCAAACGGTGCGTGGCAGTTGCAAGGCGACGAGGGCTTGCAGAGCCTGGCGCTGCGCCTGCGTGGCACGGGCAGCCCGCAAAGCATCTGCGCCCCCGAGGGCTTGGGCATCACGCTGCGGACCTACCAGTTGCAAGGCGTGGCCTGGCTGCAGTACCTGCGGCAGAACAATCTGGCGGGCATATTGGCTGACGACATGGGCCTGGGCAAAACGGCGCAGACCTTGGCGCATTTGCTGATTGAAAAACAGCAGGGGCGGCTGGACCTGCCCGCGCTGGTGGTTGTGCCAACGTCACTGGTGTTCAACTGGCAGGCAGAAGCGACCCGAATGGCGCCTGCGTTGCGCGTGCTCACGCTACAGGGCCCCAAACGCGCCCAAGACTTTGTCCGCATGGCCGGCTTTGATGTGGTGTTGACCACTTTCGCGCTGCTGTGGCGCGATGTGCGGGCGCTGGCGGCGCAGCCGTTTCATCTGCTGATCCTTGACGAGGCCCAGTCCGTCAAAAACGCCGCCAGTCGCAGCGCCCGCGCCGTGCGGCGACTTAAAGCCCGACATCGCCTGTGCCTGACTGGCACGCCGCTTGAAAACCATTTGGGCGAGCTGTGGGCGCAGTTTGATTTTTTGATGCCCGGCTTTCTGGGTGATTCGCGAAGCTTCCAACGGTTGTGGCGAAAGCCGATTGAGGTCAATGGTGAGACGCTGCGCGCCCAGTTGCTGGCGCAGCGCGTGCGCCCCTTCATCATGCGCCGACGCAAGGAAGATGTAGCACCCGAGCTGCAACCGGTGACCGAAATGATTCACCGTGTGCAATTGCAAGGCCTGCAGCGCGACTTGTACGAAAGTGTGCGCGTGGCGGCAGACACGCAGGTGCGCCGGTTGCTGGCCCGCACGCACTTCAAGGGTGCGCAAATCAGCATTCTGGATGCGTTGCTGAAGCTGCGCCAGGTGTGCTGCGACCCGTATTTGATCAAGGGTACCAAGATGCCCGCCACCATGGAGCGCGCCAAGCTGGAGCTGCTGATGACGCTGCTGCCCGCGCTGGTGAAAGAGGGGCGGCGCGTGCTGGTTTTTTCGCAGTTCACTGAAATGCTGACGCTGATTGAACCGGAGCTGGACGCGCTGCAACTGCCGTGGCTGGCGCTGACGGGAAAGACGCCGCCCGCCAAACGCGGTGCATTGGTTACCCAGTTTCAGGCCGGTTTTGTGCCGATATTTCTGGTCAGCCTCAAGGCCGGTGGTCTGGGCCTGAACCTCACGGCGGCCGACTCAGTGATCCATGTGGACCCGTGGTGGAACCCAGCCGTCGAGCAGCAGGCCACAGCCCGCGCCCACCGCATCGGGCAAGACCAGCCGGTGTTTGTTTACAAGCTGGTGGTGCAGGGCAGCATTGAAGACCGCATGCTGGAGCTGCAGGCGCGCAAGACTGCGTTGGTGCAGGGCGTGCTGGGTGTTGATGGGCAGGGCGCTGTCAAATTCAGCGAGGCGGATTTGCGGGGGCTGCTGGCGCCGCTCGATACTCAGTGAAGTCCGGGGTGATGCAAGCTGGGCATCGGGCAACTGAAATTGCTTTCTTTGAAAAGCGCTCCAGCTCAAATACCATTGGCCAAAGTAATCGACACTTCAGGGCACATTAATTTTGGGGAAACACGGCATGAAATCAAGCGACGTTGCAATGAACATAACCTGCGTTGCCACGAAATCGACCGATGTCGCCATCGTGGGCGGCGGCCCGGCGGGCCTGATGCTGGCCATCGAGCTGGGCTGCCGGGGCGTCAACTGCGTGGTGCTGGAAGAAGACGTGGCGGAGCCCGATTTTCCCAAAGCCAATGCCACCTCGTCGCGCACCATGGAGCACTACCGCCGCCGTGGTTTTGCCAATGAGATCCGCCAGTTGGGGCTGGTTGCCGACTATCCGCAAGACATCGTCTATTGCACCACCCTGGTGGGCCGGGAACTGACGCGGTTTGCCATCCCGTCGCGCAGCCAGGCCCTCAGCCAGTCGGCGTTTGGCGACTATGGCGAAGAGCATTGGCCCACGCCCGAACTGCCGCACCGTTGCCAGCAAATGCTGATTGAGCCCGTGCTGCGCAGGCGGGCGCAGCAGTACCCCAGTGTCAACCTCATGCTGGGTGCGCAGGCGCAGTCCATCACCATGGACACGCAGCAGGTTACGCTGGCGGCGCGCAGCAGCACCACGGGTGACACTTTCGATTTGACGGCGCGCTACGTTGTGGGCTGCGACGGCCCGCGCAGCCTGGTGCGCAAAACCTGCGGCATCCGCTACAGCGGCTTGAGTGAAGAATCGCGTGATTTTTTTGGCGGGCTGATGCTGTCGGTTTATTTCACATCGAGCAGCATGTACAGCGCCTTGGGCAAGTCGCCCGCCTGGATGTATTGGGCTGTGAATGCCGTGCAACGCGGCTTGCTGATTGCGATTGACGGGGTTGACAAGTTTCTGTTTTGCCTGCAGCTCAAACCGGGGCAGACGCCTGAGACGGTCGATTTCAAAGCGGCCATGTTTGCTGCCGTGGGTTGCGCATTTGAGTTTGACCTGATTGCGGTAGCGCCGTGGAACGCCGGGTTCACGCTGGTGGCCGACCAATTTTCGCAAGGCCGCGCATTCATCGCTGGCGACGCCGCGCATCTTTTCACGCCCACCGCCGGCATGGGCTACAACACCAGTGTGGACGACGCCGTCAACCTGGGCTGGAAGCTGGCGGCGGTGATGAAGGGCTGGGCACCAGACACACTGCTGCATTCTTACGAGGCCGAACGCAAGCCGATTGCCCACCGCAACACCGCGTTTGCCCGCGCCATGGCCGACAGCATTGGCATCATCAATGTGCCCGCCAATGTGGACGCGCCGGGTGCCGATGCCGACGCGGTGCGCCAGCAGCTGGGGCAGGCGCTGAGCAAGCATGTGCGCAATGAATTCAACATTCCAGGCTTGCAACTCGGCTTGCGGTACGAGGGCAGCCCCATCGTGGCATCTGAGGAAACGCCGCCCCCGGCAGATCTGCCAAACGAGTACCTGCCCGACGCCAGGCCCGGCGCGCGCGCGCCGCACATCTGGCTGGATGGCAAATCGATTTTTGATTTGTTTGGGCGCGACTTCACGTTGCTGTGTTTCGACGATGCGGGCGCTGCCGGGCACGCGACTCGGCGAGCTTCGGGTTTGGAGGCGAATGCGTTTGAGTCTGCTGATGTCAACGCTTGGAAAGAAGCCGCCGCTGGCCTTGGCATACCGCTTGATGTGCTGCATTGCGACTGCGCGCAAGCCCGCGCGCTGTATGGCGCAGAACGCGTGCTGATCCGCCCGGACCACCACGTGGCCTGGCGCGGCGACGCGGGCGCCGATGCTGGTGCGCTGCTGGCCTTGGCGTGCGGCCGGGCGATATCATCATCACTGGCACAGCAACATGAACCGGCTTTCGCAAAGGCCAAATGAGTTTGACTGTGGTTCCTTTGAGCAGGCCAAATCAGTACAACATTGCAACCCAGAAAAAGGATGAGATATGACATTGCCCCGCACTGGCGTCACCGCCGTTCACTCCGTTGAGCGCATCGTCTTCACGGTGCCAGAAATTGAACCCGCGCAGAAGTTCTACACAGCGTTTGGAATGGACGTGAAAAGCTCGGATTCTCAGCACGGCCCGCGCGTCGATCTCTACACCCACGGGCACCCCCACTGCTGGATGAGCGTGGTGGCAAACGGCCAACCCAAAGCGTTGCAGTACCTCAGCTTCGGCATTTATGGGCAGGACGAAGCCGCGTTCAAACAGAAAATCGAAGCCTCGGGCTTGGGCTGTGCGCCGCACCCGATGGCCGCTGCACTTGGCAACGTGGGAGGCCTTTGGCTGCGCAGCCCCGACGGCGTAGTCATCCACCTGGTCGTGGCAGACAAGGTATCGCCCAACCAGAAAACACCCAGAAGCACGCCGCGCGGCCTGCCCCGCAAGGACGCATCAGCACCCATGCGCAGCCAATCCAGCCAGGTGCGGCCACGCTGGCTGTCTCATGTTTTGCTGTTCAGCCCGGACGTGTCCCGCATGATTGAATTTGGCCAAAGCATGCTGGGCCTGCGGCTGTCAGACCGCTCTGGCGGCTTGGTGGCCTTCATGCACACGCCGCATGGCAGCGACCACCACCTGCTGGCGTTTGTTCAGTCCAGCGCCGCCGGTTTGCACCACACGAGCTGGGACGTGGGCAGCCTGGACGAAGTAGGCGAGGGCAGCGAGCAGCTGCGCGCCGCCGGTTACCCCGACGGCTGGGGTGTGGGCCGCCACGTGCTGGGCTCCAACTATTTTTACT
The DNA here is from genome assembly GCA_025358555.1 of Rhodoferax sp. Classification (GTDB taxonomy): domain Bacteria; phylum Pseudomonadota; class Gammaproteobacteria; order Burkholderiales; family Burkholderiaceae_C; genus JANYCG01. Next base: position 31,204 of record JANYJD010000179.1, on the reverse strand, counting down.
ACGCCCGCGACCCCTGGGGCAGCTTCGCCGAATATTCGTTCGACATCGACTTTGTGCCCTCCACCACCGACTGGATTGCGGGCGATTTTCCACCTGAGGATTCGTTTTACCTGTGGGGGCCAGCGGTGCCGGAATGGTTTGTGGCGAATACCGAAGCGCCACCGCTTGATACTGCTGTTGCCGCTGCTAAGTAGCAATCCAACTGCATCAATGCTGATTTGACTGGCTCTTAAGTCACCTCAATGGAAATGGCCGGTTGCTCCATTACCGTGACGGTCGCCAGTGCCGAGATTTTGTCGCTGTGGGATGCCAAGGTGCACACCCCCGCGATGCGGTGGGGCATGTGATTTTTTGGCTTGCCCAAGTTGCAGCTCACAGGCAGCGCATTTTCACGGATTGGCGGCCCCAGTGATGGACGCTATAGTAAACATAGCTACCTATGCATATTGGACAAGGGCTACAGCCCGATTTTATCGGAAATTGTAGCCATTTTCCCGAGATCTGGCATCGCACCACTTGCAAAACCCGCGCAATCCAGCGAACCCAGCGCAATGCGGCCATCGCGAATTCTGAGCCGCACAGCGCCGCAGGAACGCTCATAAACATCCGGGTGCGTCGCCAGAAAATCCTGCTGCTCTTGCACGGGTAGCGCGGCCATGCCATTGACGTAATGGTGGCCGTTGCGCTCCACGTGGGTGATGCCCAGCAGGTTGACCAGAGCCAGGTCTTGCTGCACCGACAGGCCCGCTTGCGTGGTCAGGTCTTCGGCTGACATGAAGTAGTGGGTTGAGTGGCTTGTTGATTTGGGTTTTGAGGTTGGCGTTGGTGGTCCACCGGCATTCCAGACCACGCAGCGGGCAGCGTTGAGCATTGATTTGTAGATGCCTTTGCAGGTCTTGGATGAGACACCCGCGTAGCCTTTGTCACGCGCCTGCACAAAGGTGTCGAGTTCGCCGTCAGACTCATCAATGATTACCGGTTTGCCCAGGTCTACCTTGCGCAGGTCTACGTCCAGCGCCAGCTTGCGTGCAATCGGCTGCTCGATGAACAGGATGGACTCATGCAGCCGCGCCAGCGCAGCCGTGGCGCGGATGCGGGCCATCAGTTCGGCCACGCCCCCTGCATCAGCGTACTGTTCGTTGCCGTCCAGCGAGATGAAATAAGGTGCGGCCAGCCGGTCCAGCACGGCGGCTATGGCGGCCAAGCGGGCAATGTCGGCGGCAATGTTTCCAGCTACCTTGAGCTTGAAATAGCGGTGGCCATAAACGTTGACCACGTCTTCGAACGTTTCGGGCAGGCCGTCATTCACGGGCGCCTTTAAATCAGCTGCTGTGATGGCGTCCACCAGCCCGACGGTGTGGCGCGCTTCGATGCTGGCAGCGGGTGACAGAGCAGCGAGAAAGCGGTCGAAATCGATGCCTGCAAACTCACGCCGCAGCGGGCCAATGCCTGCCAAGTTGCCCCGCATGGCCGCGTAAAAAGATGTGCCGCCAGCCCGGCACAGGGCGTCCAGCACGGCGCGGTCTACCAGCGCTGGGCCATAGCTTGCCAGCAACGGGTTGTAGCCGCGCTGCGTGCTGGCAGCCAGATGGGCGCCATGGTGGCGCGCGAAATGGCCGAAAGCGCTGGCCGCGCTGCTGTCAGACAGGTAGGCCTCGCGCGCCAGCCTCAACACGTCGCGCAACTGGTTGAAGTTGTCTTCGTTGCTGAGCGCCAGATTTTTGTCAAACCACTTGGGCGCCATCAGCTCGGCGCTGGCGCCCCACTGGCCTGTGCCGTCTGGCAGCTCAATGCGCGCGCGCGCAAAGGCCTGCGGGCATTCGGTGAGCGTGACCACGCCAAAACGGAACGGCAGGCGCAGCACCACGGGCCGCTCATGCAGCTCGATTTCAACAATTCGAAATGACACAGACATGTCAGGCCACCCCAGGGTGCATCGCGTCTGTCAATCCCCTCAGATACCCGATGGAGAAAGCCGCCACCCCGGCACCATCGGGCACGTAGTCAAACGGCTCCACGGCGATGACGCCCGCGTAGCGGTTGCGCTGGAGCGCCGCCAGAATCGGTGCAAATTTCATGGCTCCCTGGCCCGGTCCGCGCCGGTTGGGGTCGTTGACCTGGATGTGGCCAATCAGGCCGCTGGGCAACCATCGGTCAATCAAATCGGGCACGGATTCAGATTCGCTCAGGCCAGCAGCGCTGCAGTCAATCATGGTGCGCAGGTTCGGGTGGTTAATGGCGCGCACCAGGTCTGCCGCTTGCGCCACGGTGTTTAGAAGTTGAGTCTCTTTATGCGACAGCGGCTCAATGCAATACACCACGCCGTTGGAAGCTGCCGCCTTGGCCACTTCAGCCAGGCCGTCTTGCAGGCGCGCCAGGGCGGTGGCATGGGTGTCACCGGGCGCAACCTGGCGCTGCTTGGGGGAGCCGTGCACCAGCACCGCGCCGCCGAGCTCGGCGCACAGGCCCGTAAGCCGCTTCATCACGTCCAGCGTGCGTGCGCGCAGTGCTGCGTCTGGGTCGGTCAACGACAGCCCGCCGGGCTTGACCAGCAGCCAGTGCAGGCCGGTGACCACCAGGCCGAATGACGCTACGGTGGCTCGGATGTTGGCCGCCTCGCCAGCAGAGATTTTTTCAGGTGTGTCGCTCAGGGTGAACGGGGCAATCTCCAGCCCGTCGTAGCCCAGCTTGGCCGCCAGCTCACACTGCTGCGCCAGCGGCAGATGGGCCAGCACTTCATTGCACAGAGATATTCGCATCATTTGCCCAACATGGGATTTAGCCGCGCCGGGGCAACATGGATTTGACAAGCGAACCCAGTGCGCCGCTCGTGCGCTGCACCAGCGCCTTGAATGCCGGCACGTACAGCAGGATGGTGAAGATGGTCACGGTGGCAAAGGCAATGCAGATGGGGCGTGTGAAGAAGGGGGCAATGCTGCCGTCAGACAGCACCAGCCCACGCCGCAGGCTTTTGTCCAGCAACGGCCCCAGCACCAGGCCCAGCACGAAGGGTGCCATCTGGTAGCCGCGCCGGCGCAGAAAAAACGCGCCAATGCCAATCACCAGCATGGCGTAAATGTCAAACAGCCGCGAGGCGTTGGCAAACGCGCCCACCGTGCACAGCAAAAACACAATCGGCATCAGCACCGTGCGTTTGACGCGCAGGATCAGCATCAGCGGGCGCACCATGAACAGGCCAAAGAACAGGATGGTGAATGTCGCCAGCGAGGTCATGGCGACCACGTCGTAGACAAACTGCGGGTGCTGGATCAGCAGCATGGGGCCGGGCTGGATGCCGTGGATGATCATGGCCGCCATCAGCACGGCGGACGGGGCCGAGCCCGGAATGCCCAGCGCCAGCGCGGGGATGATGTGGCCGGGGATCGAGGCCATGTCGCCCGTTTCAGCCGCCATCAAGCCGTCGATAGAGCCTTTGCCGAATTTCTCTTTCTCTTTGCTGGCAGCTTTGGCAGCGGCGTAAGACATCCACGCGCCCGAGTCTTCGCCCACGCCGGGCAGCAGGCCGGTGAGCACACCGATCACGCCCGAGCGCAACACCGTGCGCCAGTACTGCACCACCTCGCGAAAGCGCGGCAGCACCGAGTCGCGCACGTCAATCAGTTTGCGCTCGATGGGGTCGGACATGGTAGTCAGCACCTCGGCAAAACCAAAGGCTCCCACCAGCGCGGGAATCAGCGATATGCCGCCTGCGAGCTCGTCCCAGCCAAACGTGAAGCGGTCGTGCGCGTACAGGCCTTCCTGGCCCATTTGCGCCACAAACAGGCCGAGCGCGCCCATCAGCCAGCCCTTCAGCGGGTCATCACCCACAATGCTGCCCGACATGGCCACGCCAAACAGCGCCAGCCAGAAAAACTCATACGCGCCGAACGACAGCGCCACCTCCGCCAGCGTGGGCGTGAACATCGCCAGGCACAGCACGCCAAAGAGCGTGCCCATGAACGCGCCCGAGGTGGCGATGCCAATGGCACGGCCCGCCTGGCCTTGCAGCGCCAGCGCATAGCCGTCGGCGCACGAGGCGGCGTTCGCAGCGGTGCCGGGAATATTCAGCAGAATGGCCGTGCGCGAGCCGCCATACAACGCGCCGACGTAAGAGCAGATCAGGATCAGAATCGCGTCGTTGGCTTGCAGCTTGATGGTGAGTGTGGTCAGCAGCGCAATGCACAGCGTAGCCGACAGGCCCGGCAAAATGCCCATCACGATGCCGATGAACGCCCCGCCCAGCCCGTAGGCGATGGAATGCACATTGAGGAAGCCGAGCCAGGCATGGCCCAGCATGGAGAGGCCATCAAGCATGGTGGATTTGTCCCGAAGTCATGGCAGCCGCACCAGAAATATTTGCTGGAACGTCACCGAGATGATGATGCCCGCGCCCAGGGCAATCACGGCGGTGGTGGCCAGTTTGCGCGCCGTCAGCCTCTGGCCTGCAGCGCGGCGCGCTTCGCTTTGCAGCGTGAGGATGGTGACAAAGACAAACAAGCTACTTCCCGCCCAGAACGGCAAGCCGTGGCCGACCAGCACGGCCGAGTAAATGACGCACAGCGCCACCGCCATGGCAATGCGTTTGTGGGATGCCATTCCCGCCGTGGGGGTAGGTGCCGTGTCTGAACGCAGCGCGCCGCGCGCCCAACTGCGCACGGCCATCAACGTCCCCAGCAAAATCAGCAGCAGCCCCAGCAGGCCAGGCAGCAGGCCAGGGATGGTGTAGGGGTTGATGTCCTGGCGCTCCAGCCGGTCCATCATGAGCGAGCCCGCCAGCACCGCCACGCCCAGCGCAATCCAGCCCAGCCCGCCCAGAAAATCAGCGCGCGGGCTGATGAACAGTGCTTCGCCGTGGGCGGAGGTGCTGCCAGAGGTGTGGGCGTCACCGTCCGCCGTGGCTATGCCTTCCAGCGTGGCATCACCCTGCTGAGGCTTGTTGGCGGCCATCACGGTTTGGGGATGCCCACCGTGTCGGGCGATACTTTTGCCTTGCCGCCGTCAAACAGCAGCCAGGCGTTGGCCTGGATGGCCGGGAACACCGCCTTTTGTGCGGCTTCACCGGAAGACGGCGCAAACAGCGCGCCCCGGCTGGTAGCGTACTTTTTGATGGCCTCGCTCTTGGCGATGTTTTCGTCCCAAATTTTCTGCACGGTTTTCACCACGTCATCGGGCACACCCTTGGGGATGAAGATGCCGAAATAGTTGGCCGGTGCAGTGAAGCCGGGCAGGGTTTGCGACAGGGGCGGGATGACGCCATAGCCTTCCAGCTCCAGCGGCTTGTCGCTCACCGCAGCCAGAGGGCGCAGGCGCTTGCCGCGGATCATGTCAGCCTGCTCTACGGCCAGTTGGGTGGTCACATCCGCCTCACCCGCCACGGTGGCGACCACGGCCGGGTTGCCGCCGTCATAGGTGACGTGGCGGTATTTGACGCCGGTGGCCTTGCTGATGAGTTCCATGGCGTTGTGGCCGGCCGAGGTGACGCCTGCTGTGGCCACTGAGATTTTGCTGGGCTGTGCCTTCATGGCGTCCAGCAGCTCTTTGGCAGTGTTGTAAGGCGTTTTCGGGTTCACGCCAATCACTTGGATATTGGCCACCGTGAGGAACAGGTGCCAGTCGTTGATGCGGGTCTTTAGCGAGCCCAGCGTTTCATAGGTTCCCAGGTCTTGTGCCGCGCCTGCCGCCCAGGTGTAGCCGTCTTTGGTGGCATCCAGCGCGCTCTTGGTGCCGATGGAGCCCGATGCACCGGGCTGGTTGATGATGACAATCGTCTGGCCCAGCGCTTTCTCCATTTCTATCGCAGTCACGCGGGTGATCTGGTCGGTGGAGCCCCCCGCGGCCCAGGGCACGATCAGATTGATGGGGCGGGACGGCTTCCACTGCTGGGCGGCAGCGGGTGCGGCAATCGCCAGCGCCAGCGCAGTAATTGACAGGCCTTGGATGAAATCGCGCTTTTTCATGGTGTTTCCTTGGGTAGTGAGGTAGCGGGTTGAGAACGTGGGGAAGGGCGTATTGAAAGCAGGAATCGGGTTGAATTTCGTGGTGCGGCAATGGGATGGATAAAAGTTCAGGACTCATTTTTTCTCAGGCGGCCAGCCAGCGGTGCAAATTGGCGTTCACAAACTCATCGTCGTGTAGATCAGGGTAGTCCGCGTGCACCCGGGTCAGCTCATCGGCCTGGCCTGGGCTCAGTGTCTCGTTGGGGTCCAGGCACCAGATACCCTGCAGCAAGCCCTGGCGGCGCAATACTTCATGGCAGCCAGCAATGCAGCCCTTAAAGTCATGCGCCACGTCAAACAGTGCGCTGTTGCAGTCGGTCACCTGGCCGTCCAGCGCCAGCATTTTGGGCGATATATGCCCGCTGTCAACAGTCTCGTGTACCCGCGCAAGCAACTGCACGGCGCGCTGCGTCCCCACGCTCCAGTGGCCCAGCAGGCCACCCTTGATGCGCACGGTAACGGCTTCGCCCTCGCGCATGAAAGTGAACGGCGTCAGCAGGTCCAGCACGATATGGTCGTCATTGCCGGTGTAAAGCGTCACGCGCTGTTCGGCCCTGGCGGCGATCACACCGCGAATCACATCAAGCATGCGGTAGCGGTTGAACGGTGCCATCTTGATCGCCACCACGTTGTCGATCTCGCAGAAGCGCCGCCAGAAATCTACGCCAAGGTGAATGCCGCCCACGGCCGGTTGCAGGTAGAAGCCGACCAGCGGCATCACGTCGGCCACCGCACCGCAATGCGCGATCAGCGCATCGTCGCTGGCGCCTTTCATCGCTGCCAGGCTCAGCAGGCCTGCGTGGTAGCCCATGGCCTGGGCCAGGGTGGCCTCTGCCACAGCCTGGGGGGTTTTGCCTGCCAGTCCAGCCACCATGAACAACGGCCGTTTGCCGCCCAGTGGCGTCCAGTTTTGGGCCGTCTGCATCGCAAGCGCCAGCACTTGCTGGTACAGGCCCGCTTCGCGAATCGCAAACTGGGTCGAGTGCACGCCCACCGCTACGCCGCCCGCACCGGCGTCCAGGTAATAGCGGGTCATGGCGCACTGGCGGTTGGCATCCAGCTTACGCCTGGCATCCAGCGCCAGCAGGTGCGCGGGAATGACCGCGCCGTGCCTGAGTACGGCAAGTGAAGCGGCGGGAATGTCGGACCAATGCATAGGGCTAGTACTTCCCATCCCGCGCTTCAAAGTGCGTGGGTTTGCCCAAGGAGTCCATGCCGCGCTGTGACCAGTCTGCTGTCCAGTCAAAGAGCGTATCCAGGCTGACCTGTGGCGGGCCGAACAGGCGGTTGGCCTGGTCGCAATTCACCAGCCATGCCGTGTCGGCTTCCATGCCGGCGAACGTGGGAACCCTGCCGAGTCGCTTGCCCAGTGCAATTGCTGTGGTGCGAATGCTGATCTGCGGGCCGCTGATGTTCAAAGGCGAAGTGGGCGTATTGCAGTCGGCCAGCGCCCGCAACGCCCAGTCATTGGCGTCGCCCTGCCAGATGATGTTGGCGTGTCCCATCGCCAAGTCAATCGGCTCGCGCGCGATGATTTTTTGCGCCAGGTCGTGCAGCACGCCGTAGCGCATGTCAATTGCATAAGACAGCCTGAGCAGGCGCCCTGCGGTGCCGTATTGGTGCGAAAAGTGCTGGAACATGCGTTCCCGCGCCACGCAGGAGTTGGCGTATTCGCCGCAGGGTGCGGTGGGCGGCAGGTCTTCCGTTGCGCCACCGCTTTTTACGCTGGCAAAAGGGTAAACGCAGGCGGTTGAGAACGCCACAATTCTGGACGCTTTGAAACGCTCGGCCACCAGCGCGGGCACGTGGGCGTTCATGGCCCAAGTGAGCCATTCGCTGCCGGTGGAGCCGAACTTGCGCCCGGCCATAAAAATGATGTTGGACGCGTCCGGCAGGGCGGCCAGCGCATCGCGCGAAAGCAGGTCGGCTTCTATGCATTCAATGCCATGCGCCTGCAGCCGCTCAAGCAAACCGGCCTCGGAAAACCTTGCCACGCCCATCACGCGCTTCTGCGGTGCTGCACGTTTTGCCATGCGCGCCAGCGTTGGCCCCATCTTGCCGCCCACGCCCAGCACCATGATGTCGCCCGGCACCCGCGCCAGTGTGGCCACCAGCGCAGGCGAGGGCGTGGACATTACGTCTTCAAGGTGCGCGACGTTGTCAAAGTGGGTTGGCAGGTTCACCATGGTTCCTACATTCTCCATCTTGCAAGTTGCATCGCATAGTTCAGACAACGGCCTTGTGGCGCGCGATGCACGTGTCGAGCACCTCGTCGCCCGGGCGCTGCCACCAGTCCAGATCGGAAAAAATCTCCACCTCGCTGAACCCCACGTACCCCGCCTGTTCGACCCAGCCCCGAATTTTGTTGAGATCCACAATGCCATCACCCATCATGCCCCGGTCGTTCAGCAAGTCGCGCGTGGGGGTGAGCCAGTCGCACACATGGTAGGCCAGCAAGCGGTTTTTGGTCGGGTGATTGCCTGCGTTATGGCCCGCGCGCGCAATCTGCTGCTGCAACTTGGGGTCCCACCACACGTGGTAAATGTCCAGAGCCACGCCCAGTGCCGCACCAAGTTGCGCCCCTGATGCGGTCACGCTGGCTTCCTGCCTGTCCTGACGGGAGAAGGCTGGGGTGAGGGCAGGCGCTGATCCCGGCAGCGGCGCTGGGTCCAGCTCGTCACATAAATCCAGCGCCTGCTCCAGCGTGTTGACGCAGGCGCGCTCGGCCGCCTGCATGGGGTGCAGCGGCTCTATGGCCAATGGCATGCCGACCTGGCGCGCGTATTCGAGCGATGCCGCTATGCCGTCGTGCACTTCCGCTCGGGCACGACCGATGTCGCGGTACTGGGCCTTGCCTGCCAGCGCGCCGGGCAGCGCGCCCACCACCAGCACCAGGCACGGCGCGTTCAGGGTTTTGGCTTCGTCGATGGCGTGGCGGGTGTCGTCGAGCGCCGCCTGTCGGCCTTGCCCATCAATCGCTGGATAAAAGCCGCCACGGCAATACCCCGAGAGCTGGATGCCCGCGTCACGCAGTTGCCTGGCAACTTTCTCAAGGCCGACCGCCGCCACCTGGTCGCGCCACGGGCTGATGGCGCGGATGCCGCGCCGCGCGCACTCGTCAATGATGCGGTCCAGCGGCCACTGCTTTCGCACGGTGGCGGTGTTGATGGACAGCCAATGGTGGTCTTGGGAGAAGTCGCGCATCGGGATTACTCTCTATTTTTTTTGGCAATTTTCCGACGGGCCGCCCCTAGGCTCTGGAACAGCGGCGGAGCCAAAATTAGCCCCCTCGGGGCTGAGTGCTGCGGCTCCCATCCTGCCTGCGCAGGATGGGACAGCGCGAAGAGCCGTTGCCTCTGGCATCGGCCTGTCCAGCGGAGTACACGAAGTGACAAGCGTGGGGGTCATCTTCTGATTTGCTGGATGATCGCGGCGTTATCCAGGTCGCCATTGCCGCCGGGTTGGTTTTCCACCACCACGTTGTGGCCGAACTGCTCACCGAGCTTGACGGCCCGCATGCGGCCCACCTTGTCGAGCGTGCCGCCAGGCGGGAACGGAATGATGAACTTGACAGGTTTGTCTGGATAGCTTGCGGCGGTTTGCGAAGCTGCGCTGGCCGATGAAAGCGCCAGCGCTGTGCCAGCGGCGGCCGTCAATAATTGGCGGGTGATGGGGTTCGCAGGGCGTGGGGTTTTCATGAAAGTCATAGTGTGTTGCTTCTGCTGTCTCATTCAAGGCCATGCATTGCGCACAATGTCTTCATGCGGTGCACGGCCAGCTCTGGTTTTTGCAGCCCATTGGCCGCATCGGCCAGGCGGAAAAGTTCACTCAGGTGCATAAGTGATCGTGTGCTCTGCTGCCCGCCCACCATGGTGAAGTGGTTCTGGTGCCCGTTGAGCCATGCCATGAACACGACGCCGGTTTTGTAGAAGCGGGTGGGCGCGGCAAAGATGTGGCGCGACAGCGGCACGGTAGGCGCGAGGATGGCGTGAAACTTGTCGAGGTTGCCATTCGCCAGCTCGCCCAGCGCGGCACTGGCGGCGGGCGCGATGGCATCAAAAATGCCCAGTAGCGCGTCGCTCTGGCTGTGTACTTTGCTGCTGCCAGACGCTTCGCTTGTGTAGCCGTCACCCGCAATCAACTCGGCATAGTTGAAGTCGTCGCCCGTGTACATGCGCACGCCCTGGCCATCAGCCCCGCCGAGCGCTGGCAGAAGGCGTCGCATGGCGATTTCCTTATCCTTGTCCAGCAGCGAAATTTTGATGCCATCCACCTTTTGTGGATGCGCCTTGATGATGCCCAGCGCCGTCGCCATCGCCTTGTCAACATCGTCAGCACCCCAATAGCCTTTGAGAGCCGGGTCAAACATGTCGCCAAGCCAGTGCAGCACCACGGGCTCCTTCGCCTGGCTCAGGATTCGGTCGTACACGCGCTCGTAATCAGCAGGGCTTTCCGCCACACGCGCAAGTGCGCGGCTGGCCATGACGATGAGTTTGCCGCCGAGTTTTTCGATGGCTTCCATCTGCGTCTCATAGGCCCGAATCACGTCGTCAACGGACTTCACGTCGGCCAGCACCAGATGGTCTGTGCCGCAACCCGAGGCGACCAGCGCAGCAACGCCTGTGCCCTGGAAATCCTTCGCAGCATCGAGCGAGCGGCGAATGAGTTCCAGCGAGGTCGGCCAGTCCAGCCCCATGCCGCGCTGTGCTGTGTCCATCGCCTCGGCCACGCCCAGGCCCAGCGACCACAAGTGCTGGCGGTAGGCAATCGTGGCGTCCCAATCCACGGCGCATTGCAGCCAGGGGTCAATCGCCGCGCGCGGATTGGCAACCACGTGGGCGGCGGAGTAGGCGATGCGGTTGAACCCGGCCCGGCTACCGGCGCTGGATGCGGATGCGGATCGGGTCGCGGGCACCGGCATTGGCGTGCCATGCAGCGCGTAGGTCTGCAGTGTGCCCGCAAGATCTGGAAGTTGGATGTTCAGCGCCATAAATCAGTGTTTTGCCATATTTTGGGCGTTTTTACCTATAGAAAATGCCTGTAGCCCCTGTCCAGTATGCATGAGTAGCTATTAAAGTAATAGTTTTGGCACATCCACCCAGCGGCGTTCTTTCCAGCTCTGCAATGCGGCCTCGACCAGTTGCACGCCCTTGGCGCCCTCAGCCAGAGTGAATCGCCAGGGCGCGTCTTCGACCACATGGCGAATGAAATCTTCCCACTGGATCTTGAAGCCGTTGTCGTAGGTTTGAGAGTCGGGCACCTCGGCCCACTGGTCAAAAAACGGCATCATCTGCTTCTCATCCGGGTTCCACACCGGGCGCGGGGTGTTGACGCGGCTTTGCGCGCGGCAGGTGGTCAGGCCCGCCACGGCCGAGCCATGCGTGCCGTCCACGTGGAAGGTCACCAGATCATCGCGCCGCACCCGCGTGGCCCAACTGCTGTTGACTTGCGCGATCACTTTTTCGCCTTGGTGGCCCTGGAGTTCAAACGTGGCGTAGGCCGCGTCATCGGCCGTGCAGTCATACGCCTTGCCCGCTTCGTCCCAGCGCTGCGCAATGTGCGTGGCACCCAGGCAGCTCACCGATTGCACCTCGCCAAACAGGTTGTCCAGCACATAGCGCCAGTGGCACACCATGTCCAGAATGATGCCGCCACCGTCTTCGGCGCGGTAGTTCCAGCTCGGGCGCTGGATCGGTTGCAGGTCGCCCTCAAACACCCAGTAGCCAAACTCGATGCGCACGCTGAGCATCTTGCCAAAGAAGCCCGCGCGGCGCAGCAGGTCGAGCTTGCGCAGGCCAGGCAGGAAGAGTTTGTCCTGCACGGCACCGTGTTTAAGGCCTGATTTTTCTGCAAGACGGGCCACTTCAAGGGCCTCATTCAAGTTGGTGGCGATGGGCTTTTCGCAGTACACATGCTTGCCTGCGCGGATGGCTTTGGCCAACAGCGTGGGGCGCATCTGCGTGGTGCCCGCATCGAAGAAAACCGTGTCGTTCTTGTTGGCCAGGGCTGCGTCAAGATCTGTGCCCCAGCGCTCGATGCCGTGCGCACGGGCCAATGCTTCAATCTTTTCGGCGTTGCGGCCAATCAGGATCGGGTCTGGCATGACGTTATCGCCGTTGGAGAGAGTTACGCCACCTTGCTTGCGAATGGCGACGATGGAGCGGATGAGGTGCTGGTTCATGCCCATGCGTCCGGTGACGCCGTGCATGATGATTCCGAGGGTTTGGGTTGTCATGTTCGAAAGTCGCGAAATAGGAAATCTACAGTTGAAAAATTTGCCGTCAAAAGGTTTGCAGCTATTGAGGCAATGCCAATCCGTCTTCGGCAAAGACGTGGCAACTGGCCGGGTTCAAGCACACCTGCACGGTGTCGCCGCGTTTGAAATTACTTTGCCCCACCACTTGCACCACCAGCGGCTGCTGCGGGCCATTGGTCGCACCCAGGTTGCCGTATAAAACGGTGTTGCCGCCGAGTTGCTCAGTCAGCGCCACTTTCATGGGCAGGCCCTGGTCTGCGAGTTCAATGTGTTCGGGTCGGATGCCGACACACACCGGGGCGCCTTCCAGCGCACGGCTTGACGCAAAGGCGTTCAGGCTGATGGCCTCACCGCCCTGTAGCTTCACGCTCAGGCCATTGGCGGTTTGGCTGGCCACCATGCCCTCCAGAAAATTCATCTTGGGGCTGCCGATGAAGCCCGCCACAAAACGGTTTGCAGGGCGGTTGTACAGGTCCAGCGGCGATCCGGCTTGCTCGATCAGTCCGTCACGCAGCACCACAATGCGGTCGGCCATCGTCATGGCCTCCACCTGGTCGTGCGTCACGTAGATCATGGTGGTGCCCAGGTCGGCATGCAGCTTGGACAGCTCCACCCGCATCTGCACGCGCAACTCGGCATCTAGATTGGACAGCGGCTCGTCAAAGAGGAACAGCTTGGGTTCCCGCACAATCGCGCGGCCAATCGCCACGCGCTGGCGCTGGCCACCCGACAGGGCCTTGGGCTTGCGCTGCAGGTAGGTGTCGATCTTCAGCATCTTGGCGGCGTGCTGCACGCGCCGGTCAATCACATCTTTCTTCTCGCCCGCAGTTTGCAGGCCAAAGGCCAGGTTTTCGTACACGCTCATGTGCGGGTACAGGGCGTAAGACTGGAACACCATGGCGATTTCGCGCTTGGCTGGGGCCAGTTCGTTGACGCGCACGCCATCAATGCAAAACTCGCCAGCGGAGATTTCTTCCAGCCCCGCAATCATGCGCAGCAGCGTGGACTTGCCGCAGCCCGAGGGCCCCACAAACACCACAAACTCACCGTGCTTGATCTCCAGGTCAATGCCATGCACCACCTCGACCGCGCCATAGCGCTTGACGAGGCCGCGCAGGGACAGTTCAGCCATGGGCCCCTGCCTTGTTGAATCCGCCCGCTGCGGGTGCCCAACTGCCGTAACGGGGATGGTCTTTGGCGATGGGCAGGCTCACCGGCGTGCCTGTTTCTGCCGAGTAGTAGATGGCCGTGATCAATTCGAGGGACTGGCGCGCGTCATGCAGTGACACCGGCGTGGCCGCGCCTTGCGTGAGGGTGTTGTGGATCAACGCAAACTCGCCCTCGAATGACTCCAGCGCCGGTACAAAGTCGGCCAGCGCTGCGGCCATGGCTGCGTCAATCGCCGCTGTCTTGCCTTTGAAATGCCAGGGGTCATTGCCGGGCCGGTACGGGTGGGTGCTGCGGCTCTCTACCGTGAGGTCAGAGAACATAAAGCGCAGCCGCGACAACTCTTGCGCCGCACCAAGCGTGACCGCGAGCGTGGCCACCGAGCCGTTTTCCATACCAACCGAGATGGCGGCGCAGTCTTCCACCTCAATCGGGTTGACCCGCGTGGCCAGGTGGGCAAAGACGGTCTTGACCGGGCCGTTGATGTACGACAGCATGTCGTGTGCGTGCAACGCCTGGGTCAGGCAGCAGCCACCCATCTCGGTCGCCCATTTGCCGCGCCAGGTGATGTCGTAGTAGTCGGAGTCACGCCGCCATGAGGTCTCGATGGTCGTCAGATAAGGCGTGTGCGCAAAGCCCTTGCTTTGCAGGTGCTTGAGCTTTTGCAGGCCATGGCCAAAGCGGTACTGGAAGATGGGGAACAGTGTTGCTTTGCTTTTTGCATGCGCAGCTTTTTGGGCGGCCTCAATACGGTCTGCCTCTGCAAGTGACCCCACCAGGGGTTTCTCGCAGATCACGTGGAAACCTGCCGCCAGGACCTGTTCAATCAGGCTGCAATGGGTGTAGGGCGGCGTGCACAGGTCGTAAATATCGACATCATTGCCTGCCAGCAGATCGGCCAGGCGGGTGCTTGAGCGCGGCACGCCAAACTCGGCGGCAACGGCCTTGGCCTTGGCTTCATCCAGGTCGCAGACGGCCACCACGTCAAACCGGTCTTTGACTGCTGCATAGGCCTCCAGATGGCTTTTGCCCACGCCCAGGCCAACCACGGCCACGCGAAGTTTTTGGGTTATTTGGGTCACGGCACATCTCCCACGCGCGTGGCCAGGGCTTCTGCTTTGAGCGCCAGCTCGGTGGCCAGGAAACAATGCGCCTGCGTCATGGCGGTGTCGGTGCGGTTCAGAATGTCTTGCACCAGGCGCGGGCCGTAGGGCAGGGCCTGCTGGCTGCAGTCCATGTGCTGCTGGCCTTTGCCATCCACTAGAAACAGATGGTCGCCACCGGGGCGGCCCGCCACGTCCACGTACTTGCGCAGCTCTATGTAGCCTTCCGTGCCCAGAATCGTCAGGCGGCCATCGCCCCAAACGCCCAGGCCTTTGGGGGTGAACCAATCCACGCGGATGAAGCCTGTGCCGCCATTGCCACGCAACAGCACTTCGCCAAAGTCTTCCAGCTCGGGGGTTTCGGGGTTGCCAAAATTGCCGATGTGCGATGCCACCACCTGCGCCTGGGTGGAACCGGTGAAATGCAAAAACTGGTCGCACTGGTGCGCCGCAATGTCACACAAAATGCCGCCGTAGCGCTTGCGTTGAAAGAACCAATCCGGGCGCGGGTTGTTGCGCAGGGCGTGCGGACCCAGGCCCACGGTTTGCACCACGCGGCCAATGGCGCCTGCGGCTACCAACTTGCTGGCTTTCTCGGTGGCGCGGTTCTCAAACCGTTCCGAAAAACATACCGAGAAAATGCGCCCGGTCTCGGCTTGCACCTTTTTGACGGCGGCCAGTTCGTCCAGGGTGATCACACCGGGCTTGTCCACCATGATGTCCTTGCCGTGGCGCATGACCTCAATCGCAGTGGCAGCGCGGACATCAGGGATGGTGGCGCTGACCACCATCTGGATGCTGGCGTCTTCCAGAATGGCGCGCTTGCCGGCCACGCGGCGCGCCTGCGGAAAGGCCTTTTGGTAATCGGCGACCAGGTCGTCTTCTTCAGCGTGCACACAGACCAGCTCGGCACCCGCATCAAGCAGGGCCTTGGTCTGGCCGTAAATATGGTTGTGGTTGAGCCCGATGGTTGCAAACCGGATGTTGGGTTGAGAGGGGTGATTCATCGCTTCATGCCAGAGTGGGCAACGCCTTCAATGATCAGGCGCTGAAAGAACAGAAAAAACAAAAAGATCGGCAAAATGGCCAATACCGACATCGCAAACAATTGCCCCCAGGCCGACTGCCCGGTGGAGTCCATGAAAGAACGTAGCGCCAGCGGCACGGTGTAGTTGGATGCATCGTTGAGGTACACCAGCGGGCCAAGGAAATCGTTCCAGGTCCAGATGAATGAGAAGATGGCCGTGGTCGTCAACACCGGCAGCGACAGCGGCATCATGATCTTCCAGTAGATTCGCCAGGGGCTGCAGCCATCCAGTACGGCGGCCTCGTCCAGCTCACGCGGAATGCCGCGGAAGAACTGCACCATCAAAAAGATGAAGAACGCATCGGCTGCCAGAAACTTCGGCACGATCAGGGGCAAAAAGGTGTCGATCCAGCCAAGCTTGAGGAACAGCACGTACTGCGGAATCAGCGTCACGTGGTAGGGCAGCATGAGCGTGCCCAGCATCACCACAAACCAGAAGCGCCGGCCGCGAAACTCAAGCCTGGCAAAGGCGTAGGCCGTGATGGAGCAGGACAGCACATTGCCAATCACCACCAGCACCGCCACGATGATGGAGTTCTTGAAAAACACGGTGAAGCTTTGCTGCAAAGCCGTCCAGCCCTGCGTGTAGTTGGCGAAATCAAACGACGGCGGAATCAGCGACAAATCGGTGAAGATGATGGACTCGGGCTTGAACGACGAGGCCAGCATCCAAAGCAGCGGGTACAGCATGAAAAATGAGGCTGCCACCAGCAGACCATGGAGGCTTAGCGTGCCTGCCAGCAAGCGAACAAGGCGGGGGCCGTGCCGCTTTTCGGGCACGGATGCGTCCAAAGCCTTATCGAGGGTCGTCTTCATAGTAAACCCAGTATTTGGACGTGACGAAGCTGATGCTGGTGAAGATGCCGATGATGATCAGCAGCACCCAGGCCATGGCCGAGGCATAGCCCATGCGGAAGTACGAGAACGCCTCCTGGTACAGGTACAAGGTGTAAAACAGCGTCGAGTCAATCGGACCGCCGGTGCCGCCAGAGACAATGTACGCTGGCGTGAACGCCTTGAAGCCATCAATGATCTGCAGCACCATGTTGAAGAAAATCACCGGGGCCAGCATGGGCAGCGTGATTTTGTAGAACTTGCGCAATGCGCCCGCGCCGTCCATCGAGGCCGCCTCGTACAGGTCTTGCGGCACTTGGCGCAGACCTGCCAGAAAGATGATCATAGGCGAGCCAAATTGCCATACGGCCAGCAGCACCAGGGTGTAGATGGCCGAGTCGGGGCTTGAGATCCAGCTTTGGCCCTTGTAGCCAAACAGTGCCAGCAAAATCTGGTTGACCGTGCCATTGCCTTCAAACAATTGCCGCCACAGCACGGCGATGGCCACTGAGCCTCCCAGCAGCGACGGGATGTAAAACAGCGCCCGGTAAAACGCACCACCGCGAATGGCTTTGTCCAGCACCATCGCCACGGCTAGCGCAAAGCAGAGCTTGAGCGGAACCTCGTAGACCATGTACGTGAAGGTGACCTTGAGCGCCTGGTAGAAGCGCGGATCCTCGGTGAACATGCGCGCATAGTTCTCGCCGCCAATCCACACGGCCGGGCTCAGCAGGTCAAATTTGGTAAACGAGAGGTAGAGCGAGGCCAGCACCGGCCCCAACGAGAAGCAAAGAAACCCGATCAGCCACGGCGCGATGAACGCGTAGCCAATCAGGTCTCGGCGCCCAGCGGCCCGGGACCGGCCGAGACGCTCTGATTCAGTTTGCATGCCCCGGGGACTGACTGGCAGGTTCGATCAGGCTGACCGCGCCAAAACACGGATGGTTTCAGAATGGAACTGCGCAGCGCCGTCGGCAATCGAGGTCTTGCCGAAAGCCACGGCATCGGCAACGCGCCTGAGCAGGTTTTCGATTTCGCCAGCGCCTTTGGGCGGCGGTGGCGGCAGGGGAATGGCCGTCTTGCCAACGTTGGCCACATAGTCGATCTGCATTTTTCCCAGCGCGTCCAGATCTGGCAGAAGGGTGGCACGCGCCGCAGACGAGCATGGCACGCCACGCTCAATGCCCAGAATCTTCACGCCCTCAGGTGCCTGCACCATGAAGCTGATGATCTTGGCGGCTTCTTCGGGCGACTTGCTCTTGGACGAAATGCTCATCATCTGGGAGGGCTTGATGTAGTGGCCTGATGTGCCAGTTTTCTCACGCGGAAACGGGCTGATGGCCAGGCTGTTTTTGTTGATGGCCTGGAACGCCACAATCTGGTTGGAGTTGACAAAGCTCATGGCGGCCAGGCCCCGGCTGACCTCATATTCCTCCACTTTGGCGGTGTTGCCTGCGCCCACGTCTGCGGGGGGAATGGCACCGGCCTTGCGCAGCTTGTCCCACAAGTCAAACCAGCCGGCCACGTCATCCTTGGTGAAAGCCGCTTGCCCGTCGGGGTTGTAGAGCGACTTGCCCTGCATGTTGAGCCACTGCTCAAAGCCCTGCTCCCAGCGGCTGTTGTCGCTGGAGCCCCAGTATTTGCCGGGGTTGATCTTTGAGATTTCACCCGAGATCCTGGCGAAATCGCTCCAGGTCCAGCTGGGGTTCATGGTTTTGACGCCCACTTTCTCCAGCATGGCAGCGTCATACACCATGGCTTTGGAGTTGGTGCCCAGATTGACGCCATACAGCTTGCCATCCACCTTGCCGCCGTTGCGGTCATTGGCGCTGAAGTCTGTCAGCGGCAGCAGCCTGTCCAGCGGCAGCAGCGTCTGGCGGCGCGCGTACTCAAACAGGTAGCGGTAGTCCATCTGGATCAGGTCGGGCGCGTTGCCCCCAGCCGTCTGGGTGGCCAGCTTGGTCCAATAGTCGCCCCAACCCAAGGACTCTGCGGCAATCTGCGTGCCGGATTTTTTGGAGTAGACATCCAGCAAGGCCTTGGTGCGCCGGTCACGGTCGGGGTTGCCCCACCAGAAGCAACGCAGCTTGGCAGCGTTTTGCGCCAGGGCCGGGGACGGACTCAATGCCAGTGCCACGGAGGCACCAGCGCTGGCAACAATTTGACGACGTGTGAGAAGGGTCATGACGGCGGCTCCTTAAATGGCGACGGGGGTGAAGGTCAGATGTCCTGACAGACTCAACACATGAATTTTTTAATTCACCATAAGGTTAATTGTAAAAAGACATCTTCAGCTTTGTAAATAGAGTTTGGCATCCAGCGTGCTAGTACATACCCTTGGGAAGCTGTCAATTCCGGGGCGGTGCGGTCAAATGGGCGGCTTCGGCGACGTTTGCGGTTTTATTAACCGTGTGGTGAAATGCGATATGATTTTCGTTTTACCTGGGGGCCTGGTGCCTGTAACGGGCCTGTCGTCAGGGTGCACTCGGGAGTAGCAGATCCATGGTTAAAAAACGTCACGCATTTGTGGGCACCGGCGGGCGGGCCCTCAGTTTCATTGAGCCCTTGGTCACCACCTACGGTGAGCACAACGCGCTGGTGGGCATTTGCGACCTGAGCCCGGCCCGCATGGCCTACTACAACGAACTGCTGGTGCGCGATATGGCTTACCACGCGGTACCCGCCTACACAGCAGACCGCTTTGACGACATGCTGCGCGAGCAAAAGCCCGATGAGGTGTTTGTCTGCACCAAAGACGCAACTCACCATGAGTACATCGTGCGCGCCCTGCATGCGGGCTGCGATGTTGTCACCGAGAAGCCCATGACCACCGATGCCGCTAAGTGTCGCGCCATCATGGAAGCCGTAGAAGCCACGGGCAAGCGTGTGCGCGTGGCCTTCAACTACCGCTGGGCACCGTTCCGCACCAAAGTCAAGGAGCTGATAGCCAGTGGCGTGGTGGGCAAAATCCATTCGGTCAATCTGGAATACTTGCTGGACACCAACCATGGCGCGGATTACTTCCGGCGCTGGCACGCGCAGATTGAGAATTCGGGTACCTTGCTGGTCCACAAAAGCACGCACCATTTTGATTTGGTGAACTGGTGGCTGGACGCCATTCCCGAACAGGTGTTTGCCTATGGCGACCTGGTGTTCTACGGCAAGGACAACGCCATCAAGCGCGGTGATGAGAAGCTCACCCGCTATCCGCGCTATACCGGCGTGCCCGAGGCTAAAGACGACCCGTTTTTCCTGGACCTGACCGAGAGCGAATCGTTTCGCAAGCTCTATCTGGCGGGCGAGGCGGATTCAGGCTACGTGCGCGACCAAAATGTCTTCCGTGACGGCATCACCATCCCCGACCAGATGTCGCTCAACGTGCGTTACCGCACTGGGCAACTGCTCACGTATTCACTGGTGTGCTACAGCCCGCGTGAAGGCATGCGCGTGACCTTCAATGGCGACCGGGGCCGCATTGAATACCATGAGTTCATTGGCACCCACATGAACCGCGCGGTCAGCGCCAAAGAATGGAAGATTGAAGAAAAACCCGGTGCCGAAGCCGAAGGCGAATGGATTCGCGTGTTCCCCCACTTCAACAGCAGCTACGAAGTGCCTATGCCCGAGATCAGGGCCGCGCATGGCGGTGCGGACGAGATTCTGAACGCCCATTTTTATGGCGAAGCGCAAGCGCCCGATGTCTGGGGCCGCACCGCCGGCCATGAGCAGGGCGCGGCATCCATCTCCATCGGCATTGCCGCCGTCATGTCCATGCAGGCCAACCGCCCTGTGAATATCAGCGAGGTGGTCAGTCTCAAACCCTCCGCCACCTGGCTTGCAGAGCTGGTCTGATCAATCTTTCAGGGCATACCCCAGAATCACATCCGTCATGTGGGACAGCCGCTCGTTGCGCGCTTTGAGCGACATCAGGTCGCGCCCGAAGATCGCCGACAGCGTGTGATTGTTGGACAGATAAAAGTAGGCCAGCCCCGCTATCGAAATATAGAGCTGCACCGGGTCAATGCCGCCGCGAAAAATCCCCTCCTTGCGGCCCCGCTCCAGAATGTCGCCCAGCGTCTGGATCAGCGGTGAATTCATCTCACGCACGCGCTCTGATTTTTCCAGATGCCGGGCCTGGTGCAGGTTGGCGCTGTTGAGCAGGGTGATGAACTCCGGGTGCTTGATGTAGTAGTTCCAGGTGAATTCGGTCAGGCGACGCAGGCCTTCCACGGGCGACAGGTCGGTCAGGTGCAGATGCCTTTCGGCTTCACGGATGTCGGCATAGGTTTTCTCCAGCACCGCCAGAAAAAGATCGTCCTTGCTGGTGAAGTAGTAGTAGATCAGCCGTTTGTTAAGGTCCGCCCGCTCCGCAATGCGGTCCATGCGCGCACCACCCAGCCCATGCAGCGCAAATTCGTCCCGCGCAGCCAGAAGAATTGACTGCTGGGAGCGATCGGCGTCACGGGAGCGGGGCTCGGCGGGTTCTGGCAGTTCAGGCGGTTCAGCTTGCGGTTTTGGGCGTGGCATGGCGTTTAATGTAACCAGTTGGTGAATAAAAGGCCACGCGGGCGACAACGCACGCCGCGCCTTGGGCAGTCTTTGTCTGTAGAATTCAGAATTGCTACATAAATAATATCTATCTATGCAATGTGGACGGGGGCTAGAGGCATTTTATATGGGTAATTTCGAGAAAATAAGGCATAGCGCGGCTATGAAAGCAGTTTTGACCTCCCTACAGGGTCGCTATCCATAATTGGCTGCAATGCCAGGGAGATAAAACATGGACCGCACCGAGCGTTTCTACAAAATCAAAGAGCTGCTGCGCCAGCGCCACGTGGTCAGCTTCGCATCGCTCATGGCCGAGCTTGAAGTGTCGCGCTCCACGCTCAAGCGCGACATGGCGTACCTGAGCACCCGCTTGAACAACCCCATTCAGTGGAGCCGCGAAGCGGGTGGCTACCGGTTGTTTGAATCTGCGGGTGCTGCGGACAAATCGCATGAACTGCCCGGCTTGTGGTTTTCATCCACCGAGATCCATGCCCTGTTGACGATGCAACATCTGCTGGCGCATGTTGACAGGGGCGGCGTGCTCATGCCCCACATAGAACCATTGATGCAGCGCCTGGGTGCGCTGCTGGGCCATGCCGATGACGACGCCGCACAGGTGCGCCGCCGCGTCCACATCATCGGGCTGGCGCAGCGTGCGGTACAGCCCAAACATTTTCAGCGCGTGGGTACGGCGCTGGTGCAGCGCAAACGCCTGCAAATCAGCTACCTGGCCAGAGGCAAGGGCGAGTTGACGCAGCGCGACGTGTCCCCGCTGCGCTTGGTGCACTACCGCGAAAACTGGTACCTGGATGCCTGGTGCCACCTGCGCAAAGGCCTGCGCAACTTTGCGGTCGATTCGATACAAGACGCGCACCTGCTGGACACCCCTGCTGTGGAAGTGAGCGATGCCAGGCTGGACGCGATCTTTGGCCCCAGCTACGGCATATTTTCTGGTGGTCGCGTGAAGTGGGCGCGTTTGCGTTTCAGCCCGGAGCGCACGCCGTGGATCAAGGACGAACGGTGGCACCCCAAGCAACAAGGCCAGTTGCAGCCAGACGGCAGTTACCTGCTGCGTATCCCGTATACCGACCACCGCGAGCTGATCATGGACATCCTGAAGCACGGCGCGCACTGCGAGGTGCTGGGACCTGCTTCGCTACGGCGGGTGGTGGCGGATGAGGTGAAAAAGCTGGGCGAAAAATATTTTTGAAGTCTGCGGGAGAGGTCCATCTAGTGAGCCTGCGGGGGCGTAAGCTGACTGCACATCAACACAATTTGCGGGGTAGGGCACTGTGGCAGAGGCATTGGCCCATTCGGGCGGACATCTTTTGGCAAGCCATTTGGAAAAGGTCGCTGAAATAGCTGCAGAGTTTTCCAAGGCATTTGATACCGCCGTGCCCACGCAGCGATGGGCTTATCTGGCTGGCCTGTGGCACGACCTTGGCAAATACCGGCCAGGCTTTCAGCGCTATGTGCGGCTGGCGGACAACCCGGATGCACACATTGAAGGCAAGGTGGGCGGACGCGAGAAAACCCACTCTGCCGCTGGCGCGTTGTGGGCCATTCAGCAATTGAACCAACCGAACCATCCCTACGGAAACGTACTCGCCTATCTGATTGCAGGCCACCATGCGGGGCTTGATGACTGGGATGGTGGACTGAAAGAGCGGCTGCAAAGCGAAGACTCCCAACTGGAATTGAAGGAAGCCTTGGCAGCCAATCCCCCGACCAGCATATTGGCGCATGGCGATTTGGTGGCGCAGATTCCCGGTGGTGCCAGAGGCTTTGCACTGTGGGTGCGGATGCTGTTCTCCTGTTTGGTGGATGCCGACTTTCTGGACACCGAAGCGCACTTTGATGCAGGCAAGCCGGCCCGTCGCGAAGGCTTCCCCTCGCTCAAACAAATGCGGCAGGCTTTTGATGCCCACATGGCGGCATTGCCGGTGGCTGACACGCCCGTCAACACCTTGCGTGCCGATGTCCTACGCCAATGCCGCGCCAAGGCCGCCTTGCCTGCGGGCCTCTTCTCGCTAACCGTGCCCACGGGTGGCGGCAAGACGCTGTCCAGCCTGGCGTTTGCAATGGAGCACGCGCAGGCCCATGGCAAGCGCCGCATCATCTACGCCATACCCTACACCAGCATCATCGAGCAGACTGCAGAGGTGTTTCGCAACGTGTTCACGGCGTTGGGGGACGAGGTACTGATCGAGCACCACAGTCAGTTTGATGCCGCCGAAAAAGACGAAACTGCCCGCAGCCGCTTGGCCTGCGAAAACTGGGATGCGCCGTTGGTGGTAACGACGAACGTGCAGTTGTTTGAATCCCTGTTCGCTTCTCAAACCTCGCGGTGCCGCAAGCTGCACAACCTGGTAGGCAGTGTCATCGTGCTGGATGAAGCGCAGCAACTGCCGCCTGCTTTTTTGCAGCCGATTCTGGATGTGCTCAAGTTGCTGGTGGCGCACTATGGCGTGACCGTGGTGCTGTGCACCGCCACCCAACCTGCGCTGAATAGCACCACCTATTTTGATGCCATCAAAAACCTGCGGGGTTTGGAAAACGTTCGCGAGATCATCGACCACCCCGACGCCCTATTTGATGCCCTCAAGCGTGTCGATGTGACGCTGCCCCCCGACTGGACAACCCCCACCGCCTGGGCTGACATTGCCAATCAGCTCAGCGCCGAAGACTGCGTTCTGGTCATCGTCAACACCCGCAAAGCGGCCCGCGAATTGCAGCGCCTGATGCCTGTTGGCACCCTGCACCTGTCAGCCTTGATGTGCGGCGCACACCGCAAGAATGTCATCACTCAAATCAAACAACGCCTTCAAGCCAGGCGCGAGGGGCGTGACCAGCAGCCCATGCGCGTGGTCAGCACCCAACTGGTGGAGGCGGGTGTGGACATCGACTTCCCCGTGGTCTACCGCGCCCTGGCCGGACTGGACTCCATTGCCCAAGCCGCAGGTCGCTGCAACCGCGAAGGGCGCATGGAGGGCAAGGGGCGTGTGGTGGTGTTTGTGCCGCCCGAACGGCCACCGCTGGGTCACTTGCGCAAAGGGACGGATGCCTGCGTCTCCACCTTGCACGGCCAGGCACACGATCCGCTTAGGCGAGCTTTGTTTGACCGGTACTTCAAAGAGTTCTACCAATCGGTAAATTTGGATGCCAAGGATATTGTCAAAAAACTCACCGTCAACGACCGCAAAACCCTGAGCGTGCAGTTCCGCACGGCAGCAGAAGCCTTTCGCCTGATTGACGATGCCGACTCCGCCACTGTGGTGGTGCGCTACGCGGCGCACCATGACGAGATTGAAAGGCTGCTGGGAGTGTTGGCCGCAGAAGGCCCGCAGCGTTGGTTGATGCGCAAGTTGCAGCGGTACACCATCACGATCCCACAGCGGCAAGCAACCAAAATGTTGAACCAAGGCGATCTCTCGCTGCCCATTCCTGGTTTGCACGTATTGTCGAAAACTGATAATTTATACAGTAATATATTGGGTCTGACGGGGGATGACGATCTCTACAACCCCAGCGGTTTTTTCTCATAGAGGGACTTTATGACTGCTCACTTTTGCTTAGAGGTATCAGGCCCCTTTGCCTGCTTTACCCGCCCGGAGATGAAAGTGGAGCGCGTCTCGTATGACGTGATGACGCCATCTGCGGCCCGCGCCGTGTTTGAGTCCGTGCTCTGGAAACCGGCCATCCGATGGCGGGTGCAGCGCATCGAGGTGCTCAAGCCCATCCGCTGGATCAACTTGCGGCGCAATGAAGTCAGCGCTGTGGTGTCCACACGCAATGTGCAGCAGGCCATGGCGGCAGGCAGCGGGACGCTGGGTTTGTACATCGAAGACGGGCGCCAGCAGCGTGCAGGCTACTTTTTACGCGATGTGGCCTACCGCCTTCATGCGGATTTGTCGCTGACCCAAGGCTGCGTGGAGCCCTTGATGAAATACACCGAAATGTTCACCCGCCGCGCCAGCAAAGGCCAGTGCGTGAACCAACCGTACCTGGGCTGCCGAGAGTTCGCAGCGGACTTTCGGTTGGTGACAGCAGACACGCCACCCGCCACGCCGATTGGTGACACTCGCGAGCTGGGGTGGATGCTGCATGACCTGGACTTCACCCATCCCTCTGACCCACAGCCGCGCTTTTTCAAAGCGAAGATTGACAAGGGCGTGGTGCAGGTTCCCCCGTTTGAGGAGGCACGCGGATGATTTTGCAGGCTCTGAACGACTACTACCGCCGCAAGTGCGACGCCTCTGACCCGGCGCAGCGCTTGCCCAGATATGGGCTGGAGCAAAAGGAAATCCCCTTTCTGCTGGAGATTAGCCCCGAGGGTGAATTGCTGCAGTTGCGCGACACACGCGAGTTAAATGGAAAAAGGAAAGTGGCCCGCGTTTTTCGGGTGCCCATGGGTATTAAAAAGACTTCTGGCGTGGCTGCTAATTTGTTGTGGGACACCTTGGAATACGTGCTGGGAGTGGACACCAAAGGCAAGCCCGAGCGCGTGGCCGAGCAACACGCCGCCTTCCGCGCCCGCATTGCGGCATTACCTGATGCTGCCCTAGAGGACGCAGGCATTCAAGCCGTCACGCGCTTTCTGGATCGCATCGACCTCACACAGTTGGAACGCCAGCCCGCCTGGGAAGATGCGCTAGAGAGCAACGCGGTGTTGAGCTTTCGGCTGCAATGCGATCAGGATTTGGTGTGTCAACGCACGGCAGTGGTCAGCGCTGCGCTGAATGTTTCCATCGGCGACGACGCGCCCCAGGCGATGTGTTTGGTCACGGGTGAGCAAGCCCCGGTGGAGCGCCTTCATGCGTCCATCAAAGGTGTATGGGGTGCGCAGACATCGGGGGCCAATATCGTTTCATTCAACGCCCGCGCCTTCGAGTCGTATGGCAAAGCCGAACGCCAGGGCGAGAATGCGCCGGTGAGTCAGGCCGCCGCCTTTGCCTACACCACCGCGCTGAACCACCTGCTGCGCAAGGACTCGCCCCAGCGCATTCAGGTGGGGGATGCGTCCACGGTGTTCTGGACTGAGCATGATTCGGACTTTGAGACAGCGGCGGCAGACATCTTTGGCGACCCACCCAAAGACGACCCTGACCGCAGCACAAATGCCGTGCAAGCCGTGCTGGATGCGGTGCAAAGTGGCAAATGGGGCCGTTCTGATGAAACCACGCGCTTTTATGTCTTGGGTCTGGCCCCCAACGCGGCGCGTATCAGCATCCGCTTCTACCACTGCGTTACCTTGCGTGAGCTGGGTCACCGCATCGCCCAGCACTTTGATGACCTGTCGCTGGCGCGTGGTTCGTATGACCCGCAATATCCAAGTTTGAAGCGATTGCTTCAAACGGTTTGCCTGGCAACCAGCAGTCAAACTTTTGGCGACATTGACCGCCTTCCGCCGAATCTGGGTGGTGCGATTGTGGATGCTATTTTTGAGAGCGAAAACACACCTTACCCGGCGTTGTGGTTTAACGCAGCAGTGGGGCGCTGCCGCGCAGAACAAGCGAAGAAAACCCAGCAGGGAACACAAGCTCAGAACGTTCCCTACGTCCGAGCGGCAGTGATTAAGGCCTGCCTCAATCGACAGATACGCAAAACAAATCTTTCAGCACCAGACCACTTAATTGAAAAGGAGCTTTTACCAATGCTTGATCTCACTAATACGAATCCGGGATACCTTTTAGGTCGGCTGTTTGCTGTACTTGAACGCATCCAAGAGAACGCCGCAGGTGGTGGTGGAAAGCTGAACTCGACCATTCGAGACAAATACTACGGTGCGATGGCGAGTTCACCTGGCATCGTATTCCCGACTTTGGACAAGCTGAAAGTTGCTCACTTGAAGAAATTGCCTTGGCGCCAAAAAGAGTGGTTTGAAAAGTTGATTGGAGAAATATTGGGCGACCTTCCCGACATCCCAAGACAGCTTTCCCTGCCAGATCAAGGCCGGTTCGCACTGGGTTATTACCACCAACGCCAAGACCGTCCGCCAAAAGCAATTGACGATTCCAGTACGCCATCCACTACACCAAACCCCGCCGAAGGAGAATCTGTATGACCACAACCAATCCACTTGCCAACCGCTATGACTTCGTCCTCATTTTTGATGTGAAGGACGGCAATCCCAACGGAGACCCCGACGCCGGCAACATGCCGCGCCTAGATGCGGAATCAGGTCACGGCTTGGTGACCGACGTGTCGCTCAAGCGCAAAGTGCGCAATTTTGTGGGCTTGGTCAAAGAGCAAGACGAGCGTGAGCCCGTGGAAGGAGAAAAGCGCTTTGAAATCTATGTGCGCGAAAAAGCCATCCTTAACCATCAGAACCAGCGTGCCTATTCGGCACTAAATCTGGCTGTAGCCCCCGAAGAACAAGAGGATGAAGCTACTACAAATGTAGCAACTGACGTAAAAACGAAAAAACCTGTCAAAGAAAAACGCAAAGGCAGCGCCGATGAAGTGGGCCAGGCCCGCAAATGGATGTGCCAAAACTTCTTTGACGTGCGCACCTTTGGCGCGGTGATGTCCACCGGCGTGAACTGCGGCCAGGTGCGCGGGCCGGTACAGCTCACCTTTGCCCGTTCCGTCGAACCTATTGTGGCGCTGGAGCATTCCATCACCCGCATGGCCGTGGCTACGCAAGCGGAGGCTGAAAAGCAGCAGGGTGACAATCGCACCATGGGCCGTAAGCACACCGTGCCCTATGGCGTGTATGTGGCCCATGGTTTTGTGTCTTCCTTCCTGGCTAAGCAGACTGGTTTTGGCGAAGGGGACCTGGAGTTGGTGTTCCAGGCCTTGGCGCAAATGTTCGAGCACGACCGCTCCGCCGCACGCGGTGAAATGTCCACCCGTGGGCTGTATGTGTTCAAGCACGATAGCGAACTCGGCAACGCCCCGGCCCATGCCCTGTTTGACCGCCTCAAGGTGGAGCCCAAAACAGAGGGCGACGTGGCTCGCAGCTTTGATGCGTATTCAGTGGCCTTTGACGGGCAAAGCCTGGCCGTTGGGCAATCTGTTCAGCCTGTCGTCGGCGTAAAACTGACCAGACGCTGCTGATTGAAGCACGCATGAAAATTCTGCCCACCGAATTCGAAGGCGAATCCATCCGTCGCGTTTACAACGAAGATACCGAAACCTGGTGGTTTTCCGTGATCGACGTGGTGCAAGTGCTGACGGACAGCAATAACCCCAAGCGTTACTGGTCTGACCTCAAGCGAAAGCTTGCGCAAGAAGCAGGTTCTGAGCAACCGTACGAAAAAATCGTACGGTTGAAATTGACATCCCTGGACGGCAAAAAGCGCGAGACCGACTGTGCCACCGCCGAAACCCTGTTGCGCCTCGTCCAGTCCGTCCCCAGCCCCAAAGCCGAGCCCATCAAGCTCTGGTTGGCCAAGGTGGGCTACGTGCGCATGCAAGAAATGGCCGACCCGGCGCTGTTGCTCGACCGAGCCCGCCAGACATGGCAGCAGCATGGGCGCAGCGACAAGTGGATTCAGCAGCGTATGACCGGGCAGGAGACCCGCAACAAGCTGACTGACTACTGGAATGAACATGACATCAAAAAGGGCAGCGAATTTGCCATTCTGACCAACATCATCCACCAGGAATGGGCCGGTGTGAGCGTGGCGCAACACAAGGACATCAAGGGCTTGAGCAGCCACAACCTGCGCGACCATATGAGCGAGGCAGAGCTTATTTTTACCGCCTTGGCCGAGCTGTCCACCCGCCAGATTGCGCAGAGCGTGGATGCCACCGGCATGGCGCAAAACAAGACCGCCGCCAAAAGCGGTGGCCGCATCGCCGCGCAGGCCCGCCACCAATTGGAGAGCCAGACCGGCGAGTCGGTGGTGACGGGTGGCAATTACCTGCCGCCGACTGCCAAGAAGACCTTGAAGGCACCGCGCAAAGCGTAAGGCACTACGACATAGGAATCTTGTGGACGAGCCTGAAAAAATCCCTCTGTCCGCCTTGCAGCACTGGCACTACTGCCCGCGTCAGTGCGGCTTGATCCATTTGGAACAGGTGTTTGATGAAAACGTTCACACGCTGCGTGGGCAGGCGGTGCATGCAAGGGTAGACAAGCCTGGTGTGGAAACTGCCAAGGGTGTTCGTGTGGAGCGCGCCATGCCGTTGTGGCATGACGCGCTGGGTCTCGTGGGCAAGTCCGATGTGGTCGAGTTTTTATCGGGTGGCGTGCCGTACCCCGTGGAATACAAACACGGCAGCCGTAACAAGGCGGCAGACATTGCGGCGTGTGACGATATCCAACTGGCCGCACAAGCCGTGTGCCTTGAAAGCATGCTGGGCAAACCGGTGGGTGAGGGGGCCATTTATTACGCCACTTCCAAACGACGGCGTGTTGTGCCCGTTACCGCGCAGCTTCGCGCCGACGTGGCGCAAACCGCGCAGGCCATCCGGCAAATGTTGGCTTCTGGCAAGTTGCCACCGGCGTTGGAGGCAGACCAGGCCGCCAAACGATGCAAGGCGTGCTCGTTATTGGAGCGTTGCCAGCCTGTAGCAGCGCGAGCTGATTTTGCGGCGGCCCGCGCCGCCCTGTTTAACCCGGATGCTTAGGGTTTGAAATAAGGTCTGAACTGCATGCAGCTTCTCAACACTCTCTATGTGACGACGCCAGACACCTATCTGCGGCTCGATAACGACACCTTGCGCGTAGAGGTGGAGAAGGA
This sequence comes from Rhodoferax sp., assembly GCA_025358555.1. Taxonomy (GTDB): domain Bacteria; phylum Pseudomonadota; class Gammaproteobacteria; order Burkholderiales; family Burkholderiaceae_C; genus JANYCG01. Next base: position 1,523 of record JANYJD010000179.1, on the reverse strand, counting down.
AACCCGCCTGCGCGTGCCGCTGCACCATTTGAGCGGGGTGGTGTGTTTTGGCCATACGGGTTTGTCTGCCCCGCTGATGCACCGACTGGCTGAGGACGGGATTGCGCTCGTGCTGCTGGATGACAGCGGGCGCTTCAAAGCCCGGCTTGAAGGGGCGGTGACGGGCAATGTGCTGCTGCGCCAGGCGCAGTTTCAGCGCGTGGCAGACCCGGTGTTTACCTTGGACATGGCGCGCGCCTGTGTGGCAGGCAAGATCAAAAACACGCGCCAGGTTTTGCAGCGGGGCGCGCGTGAGGCCAAGCTTGAGGATGAAGCTAAAACCTTGACCCGAGTCGCCGATGACTTGGCCGCCAGTCTGCGCGCGCTGCCTGATGCCAGCAGTCTGGACGTGTTGCGCGGCATTGAAGGCGAGGCGGCGCGGCAATATTTCAGTGGTCTCAATTTGCTGGTTCGCCCTGATCAACGCGAATTCTTCCAGATGGATGGGCGCACCCGCCGCCCGCCGCGCGACCGTTTCAATGCCGTACTGTCATTCTTGTACGCCATGTGGATGAACGACTGCCGCTCTGCTCTGGAGGCTGCGGGCCTGGATCCACAAGTTGGCTTCTTGCACGCCTTGCGGCCAGGGCGCGCCGCGCTGGCGCTGGATTTGATGGAAGAGTTTCGCCCTTGGGCAGACCGCTTGGCTCTGACGTTGATCAACCGCAGCCAATTGGCGGCGGATGACTTTGCAATGCGTGAGGGTGGCGGCGTTTCTCTGGCGCCTGATGCGCGCAAGGCCGTGGTGGTGGCGTACCAGGAACGCAAGCGCGATGAAGTGAGCCATCCGCTGCTTGCGCAGGCTGTGCCGTTGGGCCTGCTGCCGCTGGTGCAGGCGAGGTTGATGGCGCGTGCCGTGCGTGATGACGCCGCTCCGTATGTGCCATTTGTTGCCAAGTAGCCCCTCAAAAAAATTAAAATAGGGATGCACGATGCTGGTACTGGTTTGCTATGACGTGAGCACGGAGACCAAGGCGGGCAGGCGCCGCTTGCGCAGGGTGGCCAAAGTTTGTGAAAGCACAGGACAGCGTGTGCAGAAGTCGGTCTTTGAATGCCAGCTGGATCTGGCCCGATTCGAGACTTTGGAGCGCGAGTTGCTGGCAGAAATCGACCCCGCGCAAGACTGCCTGCGGCTGTACCGCATCCCCGAAACACGCGGGTTTGAAGTGCTGGAGCACGGCGCGTTCAAGGCAGTCGATTTTGACGGACCCCTGGTGCTGTAAATCTCCGTCATTCAATACCGCAAGAATCCCATGCTTCGAATGGCCGCAAATGCCCGGCCTGTGATAACGTCGCCTTCGCGAACCCCAAGTGACGGGTTTCCCGCCATAAGGTTCGCGCGCTACGCAAGCCAATGATTCCAATGATTTTTTCGATCAGAGCAATGAAACGCACGATGCAAATGCTAATGCGTTGAGAGGTTCGCGCAAAAACATGAAAAATGCCTTTGTTAACGGTCGCTTGGCTGCGAAGCGAGTCGCCCG
>JANYJD010000116.1 GCA_025358555.1 Rhodoferax sp. | reverse complement strand
GCCCGGGGTCATGACGCTGACAAGACGCTGCATGGCCAGTGCCAAGTCTTCTGCAAATGTACCTGGAAACCCATTTACTAATGACATGACCTGAAACGCTGCAATACGCGCGTCGGGTGCCACGCCTTGCAGCCCTGTGGGTAGTGCTGCAGATGCCCGGCCTGCTGCAATGCCAGTCACGTGGGTGCCATGGCTGCACGCATCATTCGTAGACAAACCGCCACAAGGCGATGCCGAGCCTGGCAACCCGCCGGGACTGTCGCCGTCTGCGTCTTGCTGCGGGCAAGTTGAAGTAGCTGGGGAACTGCCGATTTGCGCTTGGTTCGTCCCAAAACATGCCTCAAAAAACACCCGGCTGTTGCCCGCTGCGTCTTTAAAAAACTCGTGGTCTCGCTGCACCCCGGTGTCCATCACCACAATGTTTTGCCCCGCCCCCCGAAAGTTGGGGTTGGTCCAGGCGGCGGGCATGTTCATTAGCCGCGTGCTGTTGACCAGACTGGGGCTGGCTACCGGGCGGTTGAGCTCTATGGCCAGCAGGCGCGCATCGCCCGAGTTTTTGAGCGCCATCAGCTGCGCATACGTCAGATGTGCGGCTGTGGCGCCCAGGGTGGAGATGTCTGCGTCTTGGCTGCGGTTGCGCTGGCCCGTTGTTGCCAGAGCATCATCAAGCGCACGTTTGTGGGCCTGGGTTTGCGCTGCAAAGCTTGCTTTAGATACGTTGCCGCCCATCATGGGTGTGCGGATGGTGATGATGACCCGGGCTGTGCCATTGGTTTGGGCCACCGCCAGCACATCAGCGCCGATGCTCAGTGGCCGCGGGTCTTTGAACCCTGCTGGCTTTAGGCTGCGCACCAGATCACTCTGAGCCAGTTTAAGCACACCCTCACGGCTCAAGCGCAGCGTCAGTGTGGGCGCGGTCATGGTGGTGAGGGCTGCCAGGGCAGCGGTTTTAGCGGGCAGTTGGCGCTCGGTCATCTCGCCCAAAAGCGTTCGGGCCAGGCTGCGGCCTTCATCGATGCTTTGGGCACTGCTTTGCAGGCGAACGCTGCCGTCTTTGGCGGTGTCAAAGGCCAAGCCGTCGACGTTGAGCGTGATGGCTGCGTCTACAAAGCCCTGGCTGTCTAGTAGCCGATTGATCTCGTCATGGCTGCCGTCCAGGCCGCTGAGTTTGGTGTACGCCGTCCAGGGCCGGTCGGCTGTGAAGGACACGGCGTTGGCGCTGCGCTGCAAAATAATCAGGCCAGCGGGTGAAACGTGCAGGCCGATCTGGCCCATCTGGTTGTCCCAGCGGCCGCCGTCCCAGGCGTTGGGGCCGAGTTCAGCCAATAAGAGGTTTTTACGCTGGGCAATTCGGGCCTGGGCGCCTTTGAAGTCGCTGCCCAGCTCGTCCAGGGAAAGGGGCAGCATGTGCACACTGACTGCAGCAGCCCCGTTTTTTTGCGCCTGCGTTGCGATTTGCGAAAGCTCTGAAGAATCTACCTGTGCGCTATGGGCGCTATGAATGCCCAAGGCGACTGTGAATATGACCGCAGACCGCAGACCGCAGACCGCAGACCGCAGACCGCAGACCGCAGACCGCAGACCGCAGACCGCAGACCGATGAAACGATTCAGTTTGTTCATAAAAGCTCCTTTGAACTGCCAAAAAATTTTGCTGACCTTCGTCTTTTGCAGACCTAAGCGTAGCAGGGCACTCTTGCAAGGGTTTTATGTTTTTTGTAAGTTTGTGTGCTGGGCGTTTAGCCGCAGCCAGGCAACGGCAATGGCAAAATGCTCAAGCGTTGATTCAGTCATGGCTTGAGCGATGCGTTGATGCACGCAAGCCCCCGCAGCGGCAAATGGGGTGTGCTATTTGGGGTGTGCCGTTTTTTTTGTCACCCACTGATGCGCTGCTCGCGTTTCAATGGCCCCGCACCTTCGCCCTGCGCCTACACGTCGTGGGTTGCCGCCACCGCCTCCATCGCCAAACACAAATCTGCCCAAGCCTTGGCCTTCTCTGGCAAGTTGCGCAGCAAGTAGGCCGGGTGGTAGGTGGCGATGACGGGGACGCTGCGCCCGGCGCTGGCGTAGCGGTGCACTTGTCCGCGCAGCTTGCCCAGCGGGAGATTGTGCACGTCGGGCACGCTTGCCTGCAGCAGCGAATTGACGGCAAAGCGGCCCATGGCCAGGATGATTTTGGGCTGCAAGAGCTCAATCTGCCGACGCAGGTACGGCTCGCACTGCGCCACTTCGCCCACCTCGGGGTTTCGGTTGCCGGGCGGGCGGCATTTAATGACGTTGGCAATGTAGACGTTGCGATGCCGCGCCAACCCCATGGCCTTGAGCATGTTGTCCAGCAGCTTGCCGGCTTGGCCGACAAACGGCTCGCCGGTGCGGTCTTCGTTTTCACCAGGGGCTTCGCCCACGATCAGCCAGTCAACCTGCGGCGCGGCGCTGTCATTGGCCGCAGGCTGGCCGACGCCAAACACGGTGTTTTTTCGGCCTTCGCAAAGCTTGCAGGCCTGGCAAGTGGCGACGGCCTGCTGCAATTCGGACCACGACATTGCATCGACGCCGGCCATGTCCTGGAGTACAAAATGAGGTTGTTTTGTGCCTGTAGCCATTGTCCCCTGTGCATAGTTAGCTATAGTTACAGGAGTAACTGGTTTTGCAGGCGCTCTGTCCGCCAACGCGGCAGGCGGCACCAAAGATGACGGGGCAGAAAACGCGACGGCAGGGGCAGGCACCACCGCGTTGACGGTTGCCGGCCACCAAACGTGCACATCCATCTCTTGCAGCATGGCGCGCTGGCGCTCGTCCAGGTCAAGGCTCATCGGGTCATCTTCATTGGCGCATGGGGCGTGCTTGCAGTCTAGTACCCAGGCACACAAATAACGAAACATGAAAGCGTGCTTTCACACCCATGCCGTTGTTGCAAAGCCTCGCCATAGCCACAGCTATGTCTGCGTTTTGCGCCTAGGCCTGGGCGCGAAATCACTGCTTTCATTTTGTTCCGCTATTTGTGTGCCTGGGCACTAGAGACGCAGGCTCATCACCACGGCATCTTCGCGCTCTGCCGTGCCACTGCGGTCACCATTGGGGTAATAGTTTTTGCGCAGGCCGACCCGGCGAAAACCCTGGCTGTCGTACACATGCATGGCGCGCCCATTGCTTGCGCGCACCTCCAGCCACAGCCACTGCGCGCCCTGGCCGCGCGACCAGATGGC
>JANYJD010000224.1 GCA_025358555.1 Rhodoferax sp. | reverse complement strand
TGAAGGTGCTGACTGCCGAGGGCCTGGTGCGACACGAGCCGCGCCGGGGCTGCTTCGTGAACCAGGTCACGGAGCAGGATCTGGACGATATCTTTCCGGTGATCGCCTTGCTGGAAGGGCGCTGCGCATTTGATGCCGCCTGCAACGCGACTGACGCCGACCTGGCGGTTCTGGAAACCCTCCACGAGCGCTTGGCTGGCCACGCCAAAGCCCGGCGCACCACCGATTACTACACCACCAACTACGCCATCCACGAGGCCATCATCATCCTGGCCAACAACCGCTGGCTGGCGCAGGTGAGCGGCGACCTGCGCAGGATACTCAAGCTGGCGCGCTTGCAAAGCCTGCAGGCCAAGGGCCGCATGGCGCAGAGCCTGAATGAACACATGGCGGTGTTTGCGGCGCTCAAGGCGCGCGACGCGCAAGGTGCCGAGGCTGCCATGCGCACCCACATCACCCGCCAGCGCGAGGCCCTGCGCGAGGTGGCGCGCCACCAGACGAGCCGGGTGCAGGCATGAACACGCCGGGGTGGATTTCCAGCCAGGTGTCGAAGCTTTTGCCCAACGGCAGTGGCAAAGTCGTCAAAGAAGGCCGCAACGCTGTAAAAAGCGGAAAAAAGGAAGACGAAAGGTCTGTAGCCCCTGTGGAAGTTGCACAAGAAGCTATTAAATCAATAGTAAATGACGGTCGAACAAAAACCGGCGCCAAGGCGCACAAGCACACTGAAAGCGCAACGGAAAAAGCCGCTGGCGCGGCAACCGGCGCAACGGACACCCTCCGCTCCACGCGGGAGCGACTGAAGGGCTATGTGCGCCACAAGGAAGAGGCCCTCTCGCCCCGCGTATTGCGCCGTACGCTGGAAGAGTTGAAGGCGATTGTGGATCCGCAGATCAGCGCAGTGGAGGGCGGCCGGCGGGCGCAGGGCGTGGCACGCTGGTACGCCAGTGCCCCGCTTGAGCAGCGTCGGGACATGTGGCTGCTGATGAGTGAGCAGTTTGTCGCCGATCCGCAAATCACAAGGCAAGCCCAGGCCCGGTTTGCAGCCCAAGCCGGAACGCCGGATGAAGCCGCTGCCGAAGTGCACTACCGCCGCGCCACCGTGTCGCCGCGCCGTCGGCTGTTGCAGCGCATCAGCGCGTTCCCAGAGGGCATCCGCTTCCTGGTGGACCTGCGCGCCGACATGCTGTTGCACTTGAAGGCCGACAAGCGCCTGCAGGCGTTGGATGTGGAGATGGAGTACATGTTCTCCACCTGGTTTGACGTTGGCTTTCTGGACCTCAAACGCATCAGCTGGGATTCGCCCGCGTCGCTGATCGAAAAGCTCATCAAGTACGAAGCCGTGCATGACATCAAAAGCTGGTCCGACGTGAAGAACCGCCTTGATTCAGACCGGCGCTGCTATGGTTTTTTCCACCCGCGCCTGCCCGATGACCCTCTAATATTTGTGGAGGTGGCGTTTACGGACGGCATGGCCGACTGCATCACGCCGCTGTTGCACGAATCGGCCGACGCCACGGATTTGAAAAAGGCCGCCACGGCGATTTTTTACTCCATCAGCAATACCCAGTCAGGGCTGCGGGGCGTCGGGTTTGGCGACTCGCTGATCAAGCGCGTGGTGGAAACGCTCAAGGATGAATTCCCCAAGCTGAAACACTTTGCCACGCTGTCGCCGATTCCCGGTTTCCGCGCCTGGCTGGGCAAAAATGCGGGTTCCCTGCTGGACCGGCTGGATGACAAAGCCCGCCTGCAATTGGCCGCAGCTTTGGGTGGTGGGACGCAGGTGCCGCTACCGGCGGATGGGAAGGCGGGCCTGAAAGTTGACGTGAAGGCGGATGTGCCTGCGACGCAGTTCCTGTCCGCAGCTGACAACGCCACCAAGCTTGATCCCAAGTCGCCCGTGCGAAAGCTGATGCTCCAGTGCGCGGCGCTGTACCTTGGGCGGGAACTCAAAGACGGCAAGCCGCTGGACCCGGTTGCCCGCTTTCACCTGGGCAACGGCGCACGTGTGGAGCGGCTGAACTGGGCAGGCGACCCTTCCGCCAAAGGCATCAAACAGTCGTGCGGGCTGATGGTCAATTATCTGTATGACCTCAAACGGCTGGACAAACACCGCGCCTTGCTGGGACAGGGCAAAATCGCCGTGTCGGCTGACATCGAAGCCTTGCTTAAATAACACTTGGAGACTTACTTGACCCATTGCATGACCCATCGAATCCCCCGCCAAATTCACAGGCGCAGCGTCCTGCGCATGGCCGCAGCGGCAGCCACCACCGCCACCCTGAGCCTGCACGCCCAGACGGCCTGGCCCGCCAAGCCAGTGACATTGGTGGTGCCGTTCCCCGCAGGCGGTGGCACAGACGCATTTGCGCGGCCTCTGTCGGCGCAGTTTTCAAAACAGACCGGCAAGACGTTGGTGATTGACAACCGGGGCGGCGCGGGCGGCACGCTGGGTGGCAGCGTGGCCGCCAAGGCTGCGCCCGATGGCTACACGCTGTTCATGGGCGCGGTGCACCACACCATCGCGCCCAGCATGTACCCCAAGCTGGACTACGACATTGAGAAAGATTTCATCCCGCTGGCGCTGGTGGCCAATGTGCCGCAGGTGCTGGTCGTGAACCCGAAAAAAGTGCCGGTCAAAGATTTCAAGGAATTTCTGGACTACGTTCGCAGGAACCCGGCCAAGCTCAATTACGGATCGGCCGGTGGCGGCACTTCGCACCACCTGGCGGGCGAGCTGTTCAAGCAGCAGACCAAAACCTTCATCACACACATCCCCTACCGCGGCGCCGGCCCGGCGCTGCAAGGGCTGATTGCGGGCGATGTGGAGATGATGTTTGACGGCCTGGGTTCATCGGCCACGCACATCAAGGGCGGGCGCATCAAGGCGCTGATGGTGTCTGGCAAACAGCGCAACGCCGCCTTCCCCGATGTGCCGTGTGCGGCCGAGCTGGGCCTGCCCGACTACACCGTAACCACCTGGTACGGCATCTGGGCGCCCAAAGGCACGCCGGCGGATATTCAAGCCCGCGCCGTGGAAGAAATCAACAAGGCCGGTTTGTCTGACGAGGCCAAGACCGTATGGGCCGCGCAAGGGGCGGAATTTGGCCGCTTGACGCCGCAGCAGTTTGGCGCGTTCGTCAGTGCCGAGGTCAAGCGCTGGGCGGCTGTGGTGGCGGCTTCAGGGGCTAAATTGGAATGAATTGACAGTAAAATAGAGCTGTAGCCCTCGTCCTGTGTGCATAGCTAGCTATTTTTATTATAGTAAATTGCTTGTCATGCGGTTGACGCCTGGCCTGCCTGCCGATTGAACTCGCACACCCCATGAACCTGCCTTCCACCCCACAAACCGCCGCGTCCAACAGCAATCTTTTTGCCGCCTTGCGCAGCGCGTTTCCCGCCGACCTGGACGCGGTTGCGATCGAGACCGACAACGACTTGCACTACACCTGGCGCGACCTGGTGCGCGCCACCGCCATGATGGCCAACCTGCTGGCCTCGCTTGATTTGCCAGCCGGCGCGCGCATTGCCGTGCAGGTGGAAAAATCGGTCGAAGCCGCTATGCTTTATCTGGCAACGCTGCGCGCGGGCTACGTATTTTTACCGCTCAACACGGCTTACCAAAGCGCCGAGATTGAGTATTTCATTGGCAATGCCGAGCCCGCCGTGGTGGTATGCAGCCCAAAGAACTTCGGCTGGGTCAGCAAGATCGCCTTCAAGGCCGGCACCCAAAACGTCTTCACCTTGGGCGACGACCGTACCGGCTCGCTGCTGGAGCGCGCCGTGCATTGCAGCGACCGTCACACGCCCGTGCACAGCGCGGCCGATGACCTGGCCGCCATCCTGTACACCAGCGGCACCACGGGGCGTAGCAAGGGCGCGATGCTGTCGCACGGCAACATGCTGAGCAACGCCTTGGTGCTGAAAGACTATTGGGGCTGGAAGCAGCCCGGCGCCTCGCTTGTGACATCTGGGGCCTCAGTGGCGCCAGGTGGTGACGTGCTGATCCACGCGCTGCCCATCTTCCACGTGCATGGCCTGTTTGTGGCCCTGCATGGCGCGCTGATCAACGGCAGCAAGATGATCTGGCTCGGCAAGTTTGACCCCAAGCTGGTGCTGCGCAAAATGCCCGAGGCGACGGTGTTCATGGGTGTGCCCACGCTGTACACGCGGCTGCTAGCCGAGCCGGGCCTGGATGCCAATGCGGTGCGCAACATGCGCCTGTTTGTGGCCGGCTCTGCGCCTTTGCTGATTGAGACATTCACCGCCTGGCAAGAGCGTACCGGCCACACGATCGTTGAGCGCTACGGCATGAGCGAGACGGCCATGCTCACGTCCAACCCCTATGCAGCGGATGCGCGATACCTCGACGGCCAAGGCGTCCCCGAGTCAGAGCGGCGCGGCGGCACGGTGGGCTTTCCGCTGCCCGGCGTGAGCCTGCGCGTGCAGGATGACGACGGCAAGCCGTTGCCCACTGGCGAGATTGGCGGCATCCAGGTCACGGGTCCCAATGTGTTCCAGGGCTACTGGCGCATGCCCGAGAAAACCGCTGAAGAGTTCACGCCAGACGGCTATTTCAAAACCGGCGACGTGGGCAAGATCGACGAGCGCGGCTACGTGACGATCGTAGGCCGCAGCAAAGACCTCATCATCAGCGGCGGCTACAACGTCTACCCGGCAGAGATTGAGGCCTACATCAACGAGCTTCCCGGCGTACTGGAAAGCGCCTTGGTAGGCGTGCCGCACCCGGACTTTGGCGAGGTGGGCGTAGCGGTGGTGGTGGCCCGGCCGGGCGCTGTGCTCGTGGCAGAGCAGGTCATCGCCAGCCTGAAGTCCAAGCTTGCCAACTTCAAAATCCCCAAGCGCTGCGTGGTGGTGGATGAGCTGCCGCGCAACACCATGGGCAAGGTTCAGAAAAACCTTTTGCGGGCGCAGTACCAGTCAGCAACGTGAAGATTGGATGGGCTCACCTTGCAGTGAATTAACTACAAAAATAGTAGCTGTTTATGCATTGTAGACGGGGGCTACAGGCACTTTATTCCTTATTATTTACTAATTTCGGCCGTTTGCCGGCGCCTGTCAGTGGCGCGGCTTCGACCCAGTGGCCCTCCGAGCGCAGCCACGCATGCGCAGCGATTGCACCCTGTTCTCTACGACTTGCTGCCATTTCAACAGGCGCTCAACACTGCGTTCAAACATTTGCGCGCCCCTGCTGCGTCGTCTAACCGCTAGACGGGTTGCTGTCCTACGCGATGGTTGAACCGCAGACTACATTGCTCTTTCCTGCGCGGCGTTAAATTGGTCGACCGACTTCAAGGAGATCTCAATGAGCTATATCGATGGCTTCGTGGTGCCAGTTCCCCACGAAAACAAGGAGTGATACGTGGCCTCGGCGCGAAAGGCGCATGCTTGGCGTCATTAGCGCCGGATGAGAAGGAAGATTGCCGTGAAAACCCGTGAATTGATGATGATGCTTAAGGGTAACTGGGTTGGAACGGCGCAAGGGACGGCGACCATCTGCAGTTTGATTGGCGAGCCGATGAGCGTCGCGAGAAGCCTGAGAAGGGGCCGACGGATGTCTGGAAGAAGTCTGAGTATTGGAAGCAAGGTGATGGCTCGATGAGGTTTAAGTACCAGTCATGCGAGCAGCACGACCCTACGAATTCGACGCTCGTAACGCTAACTTTCGACGGCGAGTGGCGGCCATCGCAGCGCGCGCCGTCGAAGCAGGTCGAAAATACGACTCCAGCGAGCTTGGCGTGATCCGGCAGGTCGCAGTGACAACATTGAAAATCTGGCAATGTGCTGCCTTGCGCAGCGCGTTTCCCGCCGACCTGGACGCGGTTGCGATCGAGACCGACAACGACTTGCACTACACCTGGCGCGACCTGGAGCGCGCCACCGCCATGATGGCCAACATGCTGGCCTCGCTCGATTTGCCAGTGGGGGCGCGCATTGCCGTGCAGGTGGAAAAGTCGGTCGAAGCCGCTATGCTTTATCTGGCCACGCTGCGCGCAGGCTACGTATTTTTACCGCTCAACACGGCTTACCAAAGCGCCGAGATTGAGTATTTCATTGGCAATGCCGAGCCCGCCGTGGTGGTGTGCAGCCAAAGGAACTTCGGCTGGGTCGGCTGCGGCTAGGGGTGTGCTCGGCGCGCCGGGTATCAATTTTTACCCGGCCAGCGGATTTGATGTGGATGCTGTCGTCCATGAGAAGCGGCTGGCGCCAACGTGCATCTAGGTATACAAGACGGGTTAGATATTTTGCTGATTGACACCCTCAAGCCGCGGTCAGCCTTGATACTGTCGCGTATGGATGTTGGCTCACGCATGTCGATAGCCAGTTCTGCATCCGGGCGAGCCTATCTTGCATGTTTGCCAAAAGACCAGCAAGTCACCTTGATAAACCAGCTACTAGCCGTCGCTACCCATAAAACCAGATTAAAAACACGCTTGAGACACGCCCTGACTGAACATGCCCAGCTGGGGTTTTGTACGTCTTTCGGCGAATGGCATCCTGATATTCACGCTTTGGGTTTTACCTTGCGCAGCCCACAAGGCGAGCTTTATGCGGTGAGCTGCGGCGGCCCAGCCTTTATGCTGCCCAAAGAAATGATGTTAAAAAAAGTCGGCCAAAAAATACTGCAAACCCAGCGCGCTATCGCAAAAGAAACCGGGACAGAAGCCACGGTGCGCCCCCCCGTCACAACCCACCCCCGCAAAGGGAAGGCAACCGGGCCGTTCATAGTAAAACTCCCAACGAGCAAGACCTGAACCAGACGACATCAACCGCACCGAAGTAACAGACACCCGCGTGCAGCTGGACGAGCGGGCGTCCTCGCCTGTGACGGATTTACTCAAAGAACTGCAAAACCAAGACTGGCAAACCACGCTGAATGCACGGCCCGGCTACCGCGTAGATGCAATGCAAAGCGGCAAAGTGCTGAGCCCGAACACCGTAGTGCCGTGGTGGCGCTATCGCAAGCCGAAAGTTGCCTGAAAACATCAAAACTAGCTAAAAATGACCGTTTTAAGGTACGCTTTAGGGCTCTAGGCCAATAGATCCGTGCACAAGAAGCTACATTATTTGTAGCAAATAATTTTAATGCTCGCAGATACCGCAAATCGCATCCAGCTTGTCCAAAGCCTCACGCAGGACGCGCTTGGGTGCAACGCCCCAAGGGTGCTTGCCACCGCCACGCAACTGCCAATCAAACGATTTGGGCTGATGGCAAAGGATATAGCCCACCTCTTTGCCAGGCCCCACAATAGCCACGGCAAACGGGTTGTCGGCATTGAAATCTGCATGCGTCAAAGGTAGCCCAATAACCAGACCCGTGCGCTCGACAAACGCCTTGGGCGACAACACCATCATGGGATGCATTCCCTTCATTTCACGCCCGACTTGAGGGTCATGTTGAATCCACACAATGTCGGCCCGATCAGGCGTGCGCAGCTTTTGGGTAGCCATGAATCAAAGCACCTCACGCCCAACCGGGCGAAACGCCATGACTTCGCCGCCATGACGTTCAGGGTCAAATGTGGCCAGCATGGCTTTCAGGCTGGGGCGCTTGGCACGCGTCTCAATGACAATGCGGCCTGGTTGCGCACTGACTGTCAGCTCTGTGTCCAGCGCAATGCCAGCCGCTTCAGCCAATGGTTTGGTGATGCGAAAACCGAGACCGTTGCCCCAGGCGACGGCTTTGGAAGGCAAGTTTGAGATAGCGGCAGATGTCATGACAATCTCCATAAATATACATTGTATATTTATTCGTGCAGGTCGGGTTTACAGCGCACAAGACCTGAACCCGCAAAACATATCGTCCCGCTCGGGCAGATAAAAATTGCAGTACTTCGGGCTTTTCATGCGGGCTCTAGTGGCGAATGATGCGCCGCGCAGCACCTTGTGGGTGGCATACCAGGGCTGCGAATACTCTTGGTAAGGGTCGGGCTTGAAAGTAGGCGCGAATGTTGTCAGCGTTGGGCAAATCCAACTGCCAGCGCGTGCTGTGCATGCAGCGCGACGGGGTGGTACTGAATATGGTGCTGCGCATCTTCCTGCGGGTGATTGCGCAAAGCCTGCAGACGCACTGCCCGGGCGCGGCCAAGGCAGATAAAACGGCCCGGCACATCGGCGCAGTTGCCTTGGCAAAACCCCAAGTCCACATTCACCGGTTCGGCTCCAGCCTCAATGAGAATGTGCATTTCCATGTCTGCGTGGTCGATGGGGGGTTTGAGGAAGTCGCGCCAGAGGAGGGCGCTGGTCAGCAAGATCGCCTTCAAGGCCGGGACTCAAAACGTCTTCACCTTGGGAGACGACCGCGCCGACTCGCTGCTGGAGCGCGCCGTCCATTGCAGCGACCAGCACGTCCCGGTGCACCGCGCGGCCGATGGCCTGGCCGCCATCCTGTACATCCAGGTCAAAGGCCCGAACGTGTTCAAGGGCTACTGGCACATGCCCGAAAAAACCGCGGAAGAATTTACGCCAGACGGCTATTTCAAAACCGGCGATGTGGGCAGGATGGACGAGCACCGCCGCAGCACAAAACTATTAAATAAATAGCTAGCTATGCACTGTATACGAGGGCTATAGGCCAATTTAATGGTGAAAATAGACGGATTTCCGGCTGAATACAGCCCGCGCGACGGAAAATCACCTCAGCACCAGCACCGGAATATGCGAATGCGTCAGAACGTGCTGGGTCTCGCTGCCCAACAGCAGGCGCTTGATGCCCTTGCGGCCGTGCGATGCCATCACAATCAGATCGCATTTGTGCTTTTTGGCAGCTGCAATGATGGCCTCGGCCACCAGGTCTGACTTGGCCGTCACTGCTTTTACGGCGACGCCTTTGGACAGCGCCGCCTTCTTCACCGCATCGACGATGGCTTGCCCGCCTTCGGCCCACTGAGTCTCTACGCGGGCCACCTCACTGGCCGCCAGAGCCACGCCGCCTTCAAAATAGCTCATGGGGTAACGCGGCACCACCTTCAGCGCTACCAGTTCGGCGCCGCAAAGCTGCGCCAGGGAAATGGCGTTGGCGACGGCTTTTTTTGACAGCGTCGAGCCGTCGGTGGCGACAAGAATGCGTTCATACATGGTGGGCTCCTGTTGGTGTTTAAGGGGTGGTTCATCCCGCAGTGTAAGGCCGTATGGGTCGAGCCCGTTTGGTCCATATCAAGGGCTGGGATAATTCGCCCCATGCAGAGGCCAGGCCCCATCACCCGCAACATCCCAGAATCCAGCGCAAACCGCTGGAAGGTCTCCGTCGCCCCCATGATGGACTGGACCGACCGCCATTGCCGCTACTTTCACCGCTTGCTGTCTAGCCACGCGCTGCTGTACACCGAGATGGTGACCACCGGGGCCCTGGTTCATGGCGACGTCGCGCGCCACCTGCAATTCAACGCCGAAGAACATCCGTTGGCGTTGCAACTGGGCGGCAGCGAACCGGCCGACCTGGCCCAATGCGCCAAGCTGGGCGAGCAATGGGGGTACAACGAAATCAACCTGAACTGCGGTTGCCCCAGTGAACGGGTGCAGCGCGGTGCGTTTGGCGCCTGCCTGATGGCCGAGCCGCAACTGGTGGCGGATTGCGTCAAGGCGATGGTGGATGGAGTCGATTCGTCCAAAGTGCCGGTCACCGTGAAGCACCGCATCGGCATTGACAAGACCGAAGACTCGCCCCAAAGCTACGGTTTTGTGCGCGACTTTATAGGCACGGTGAGCGAAGCTGGTTGCACTACGTTCATCGTGCACGCCCGCAACGCCTGGCTCAAAGGCCTGTCGCCCAAAGCCAATCGCGAGGTTCCGCCGCTGCGTTACGCCGTGGTGCATCGGCTGAAAAAAGAGTTTCCGCACCTCAACATCATCATCAATGGCGGCATCACCACCACGGCGCAGTTGCATGAAGAGTTGACGCATGTTGATGGCGTAATGCTGGGCCGCGAGGCGTACCACAACCCGTGGTGGCTGAGCGAATGGGATGCACAGTTTTATGGCGACGCAGGCTTGCAGGCTGGCCCAGTGCTGACCCGTGAAGCCGTGGAGGCAAAAATGTGCGATTACATGGCGCGCGAGGCCGCAGCGCAGGGCACGCCGTGGAGCAGCATTGCCCGCCACATGCTGGGCCTGCGCCATGGTTTGCCGGGTGCGCGCCGCTGGCGCCAGGTGTGGAGCGACCACACGCTCAAGGCCCTGCACCCGCATGAGGTGATGGCGCTGGCGCACCAGCCCGTAACGCACCACCCCAGGGATGGCTCAAGCCAGCAACTTGCGCAAGAATCAATTCCGCAAACCGCCTGAGGCCGGCCAGGAAATGCCCCACCAGCAGGGCATTGGCAAACCCATGCACAATGCCAATTCAATTTCACCACCAACAGGACACAAACATGCGCGACTACACCAATTTCTACATCAACGGTGCCTGGGTCAAGCCGTTGAAAGCCAATCCGATGCCTGTCATCAACCCGGCCACCGAGCAAGCGGTCGGCAGCATCTCCATCGGCACAGCCGCAGATGCCAACCTGGCGGTGATGGCCGCCCGCAAGGCCTTTGCGGCTCAATCGGTCATGCCCGTGGTGCAGCGCCAGGAGCTGCTGCAATCCATCATTGCAGTCTACAAAAAGCGCATGGATGATGTCGCCATCGCCGTGTCGGAAGAAATGGGCGCACCGCTGGAAAAACTGGCCAAGCGCGCGCAGGCTCCGGCAGGCTTGGGCCACTTCATCGTCGCCAGCAAAGTGTTGGCTGAATTTGAATTTGAGCGCATGCAAAAAACCACGCGCATCGTGCGCGAGCCCGTAGGCGTGTGCGCGCTGATCACGCCGTGGAACTGGCCCATGAACCAGATGACCTGCAAAATCGCCCCCGCGCTGGCCACCGGCTGTACCATGGTGCTCAAGCCCAGCGAGCTGGCGCCGCTTTCAGCCTACATCCTGGCGGAAATTTTGCACGAGGCCGGTGTGCCTGCAGGCGTGTTCAACCTGGTCAATGGCGACGGCCCGGGCGTAGGGGCGGCATTGTCGTCGCACCCCGAGGTGGACATGGTCTCGTTCACTGGCTCCACCCGCGCGGGCGTGCTGATCTCCAAGGCCGCGGCCGAGACCATCAAAAAGGTGGCTTTGGAGCTGGGCGGCAAGTCGGCCAACATCATCACCGAAGATGCCGACCTGGCGGCAGCCGTCAAGCACGGTGTGATGTCCATGATGAACAACACCGGCCAAAGCTGCAATGCGCCGTCGCGCATGCTGGTGCCTGCAGGCAAGCTGGCACAGGCCGAGGCAATTGCCGCCGAAGTCGTCGCCAAAATCAAGGTCGGCGACCCGGCGGCAGCTGACACCACCATGGGACCGCTGGCCAACGGCATGCAGTTTGAGCGCGTGCAAAAAATGATAGCGCGTGGCGTGGAAGAAGGCGCCAAAGTCGTGGCGGGCGGCGTTGGCCGACCTGCAGACTTGGCCCATGGTTTCTTCGCGAAGCCAACCATCTTCAGCAACGTCAACAACCAGATGGACATTGCCCGCCAGGAAATCTTTGGCCCCGTGCTGTGCATGATCCCCTACACCAGCATTGCGCAAGCAGTGAGCATTGCCAACGACACGCCGTATGGCCTGTCCGGCTACGTCTACGCCGCCACACCCGCAGCGGCAGGCGTGATTGCCGCGCAGTTGCGCACCGGCAACGTGCATTTGAACGGCGCTGGCGGCGACCCGAGTGCGCCATTCGGCGGCTACAAACAGTCCGGCCTGGGCCGCGAGTGGGGTGCGCTGGGGTTTGAGGAGTTTCTGGAAACCAAGGCGGTGTTCAATCCGCCTGCGCCTGTGCCTGCAGCGGCCTGATCGGGGTTTTTGCGCAAACGAAAGTGCCTCGGCGAGGGGCGCCTTCGCTATATATGCAGTAGCTTAGTCTGCATGATTTACAAGGGCTGTGGCCGATTTATTATCAATTTCCCTGCCGCGTGCGCGCCAGTTTCTGCAGGTCAAACCCCTTTTTCTCCAGCCTGGCCAATAGCGCGTCATAGGCGGCTGAGTTGACCTGCGGGGTTCTTGAGAGCACCCAAAGATACTTCATGTCAGGCTCGCTCACGGCGACCAACTGGTAGTCCGGCTCAATGTCAATCACCCAGTAGTCAGCCCACAGAAAGGGAATGAAAGACAGCCAGGCCGGGGTGAACTGCACTTGAAGTTTGGGCGAATTGGCTGGCCCAATTTGCCGGGCTATACCCACGGCTTGCGTGGTTTTTCCATCCTCCGTCGTGCAGCGGTTAGCCACCCGAACGGTGCCGTCGGACTGCGGGCTGTATTCGGCCTTGGTGTTGCTGACGCACATTCGCTGAAACCAGTTGGGGTATTTGGCGATTTCAAACCAGACGCCCATGTAACGCGGTACGTCCAGGCTGAGGATGGGGGTTAGCGGGCCGGGCGGTTGAGTGGCGTTGGCAGGCGGTAGGTCATCTGCCAGGGCAGTGAGCGCGCTGGCAGTCAGTAGCAGTGCCAATGCTGTTTTTTTCATTTTTTTGCGATTCTCGCGGGATCTGTGGTCGAGCCCGATTGTAGTTGTTCCAAGACCGTTTCTGCCATCAAATGGTGCATTAAAATGCTGGTTCTTCATCGAATCCACTGTGATTTTTTCTTCACTCCAGCAGAATCTATCTTTTCAAATTGAGTAGAAGATCCATGAAAGACACAGCGCTGTACGAACACCTTCTTGACCTGAGGACACCGTGGTCGGTGAAGAAAGT
>JANYJD010000067.1 GCA_025358555.1 Rhodoferax sp. | reverse complement strand
AGCGTGCCTGCCAAGCACAGCAATGACATCAACATTGGCAATGGCGACGTGCTGATTGCCGCCATCACCAGTTGCACCAATACGTCCAACCCCAGCGTGATGCTGGCGGCCGGCCTGCTGGCTAAAAAGGCGGTGCAGGCGGGCCTCACTGTCAAGCCTCACGTCAAAACCTCGCTCGCCCCCGGTTCGCGCATCGTCACTGAATACCTGACCGAAAGTGGCCTGCTGCCCTACCTTGAAAAACTCGGCTTTGCGCTGGCAGGCTATGGCTGCACCACCTGCATCGGCAACGCGGGCGACCTGACGCCTGAGCTCAACGATGTGATCACCAAAAATGACTTGGTGTGCGCGGCAGTGCTGTCAGGCAACCGCAATTTTGAGGCGCGCATCCACCCCAATCTGAAGGCAAATTTTCTTGCCAGCCCGCCGCTTGTGGTGGCATACGCCATAGCAGGCACGGTGAACCGCGACCTGATGACTGAGCCCGTGGGGCAAGGCAAAAATGGAAAAGATGTTTACCTTGGCGACATCTGGCCCAGCAGTGATGAAATCTACAATCTGCTCAAGTTTGCGATGAAAGGCAAGGCCTTCCGTGACAACTACGCCAAGGTCAAAACCGAGCCCGGCAAACTGTGGGAAAACATCAAGGGCGTGTCGGGCCAAGCCTATACGTGGCCCGTCAGCACCTACATTGCAGAGCCGCCGTTCTTCAATGATTTTACTATTAATACAGTAGCTGACTATGCACAGGGGACAAGGGCTACATGGCTAAATCACCCTACAAACAGCGAAGAATCGGTGCCAATGCGGTATGGCGTCACCGGTGCCCGCATCATGGCGCTGTTTGGCGATTCCATCACCACCGACCACATCTCCCCGGCGGGCTCAATCAAGGAGAGTTCACCCGCAGGCCAGTGGCTGCTGGCGCACGGCGTGCAGAAGGCCGACTTCAATTCCTACGGCGCGCGGCGTGGCAACCACGACGTGATGATGCGCGGCACCTTTGCCAATGTGCGCATCAAGAACCTGATGATTCCTGCAGACGCAGCCGGTTCGCGCGAAGAGGGCGGGGTGACGCTGTACCAGCATGAATCTGAACCTCAGCATCCATCAGGACGCAGTGCGAACGATGCCGGCCCGGCCCAAGGCCAGAAGGTCTTTATCTATGACGCCGCCATGCAGTACATCGCTTGCGGCGTGCCCACGGTGATTTTTGCCGGTGAGGAATACGGCACCGGCTCCAGCCGAGACTGGGCCGCCAAAGGCACGCAGTTGCTCGGTATCAAGGCCGTGGTGGCGCGCAGCTTTGAGCGCATCCACCGCAGCAACCTGGTCGGCATGGGCGTGCTGCCGCTGCAGTTCAAGGGCGATGATTCCTGGCAAAGTCTGGGGCTCAAAGGCGACGAACTGATTGACGTGACGCCCGATGCCAACCTCACCCCGCAAAGCGATGCGCTGCTGCACGTGACCCGTGCCGATGGCTCACAACTGCAAGTGACCGTCACGCTGCGGATCGACACGCCGATCGAGGTGGACTACTACCGCAACGGCGGCATTTTGCCGTTTGTGCTGCGGCAATTGCTGCAGGATTGATATCCTTCAAAAAAAGAAAATACTATTATAATAGTAGCTAACTATGCATTATACACAAGGGCTATAGGCTGTTTTATGCCTGAAAATCGCCAAAACGAGTAAAAAAGCACGCGCTGAATACTTTGAACGCTATGAACAGCTTCACCTTTTTTTAAACCGGTTGAATCGTCGCACAGGCATGTCATGACCCATTACTGGCTGATGAAATCCGAGCCGCAAGAATGCTCGATTGACGACGCTTTGGCCGCGCCAGGGCAGACCGTGCCATGGATCGGCGTGCGCAACTACCAGGCCCGCAACTTCATGCGCGATGGCATGCAGGTGGGTGACGGCGTGCTGTTCTACCATTCCAGTTGCGCCGAGCCGGGCATCGTGGGCATTGCCAGAGTCGCGTCAAGCGCCAAACCCGATCCGACGCAGTTCGATGCCAAATCACCGTACTTCGATGCCAAATCTAAACCCGCCGAGCCGCGCTGGCTGCTGGTGGACGTGCAAGCCTTTCGCAAAACCCGCCTGCTGAATTTGCCAGAATTGCGCGCGGTGCCGGCGCTTGCCGACATGGTGCTGCTGCGCAAAGGCAACCGGCTGTCAATCACGCCGGTGAGTGACGGGCATTGGCAGTTGATTGCTCAGAAGATGCTGAGGTAGTTGCGGGCTTCTTGGCTCAGCCAAATTGCGTCTTTACGTCTGCTGCCCACGTGCGTGAATTTCGCGTTCGGCACGTCGCAAGGCGCCGCGCTAGGGGCGCTCGCGGGTAATGCATTTCAAGGCGCTGTGCGGTGACGTGTGAATTGACGCTGGCGATAACGTTATTTTTGAACCAGTGGCAGACCCGCCTTTTGCCACTCGTCAATGCCACCCTTCAAAAAGCGGGCGTTGATGCCGTGTGCCCGCAGGCGCAGGGCGGTGGAGCGGCCC
>JANYJD010000039.1 GCA_025358555.1 Rhodoferax sp. | reverse complement strand
AATTGCGCCGGATACGGCGGCTTAGGGTTGTACTTTCTTGGCATCTTCGACTCCTTCTTGACTTAACGATAAGGTGTCCGTCAAATCGGGTCAACTCCAACTCCAGTCCGTCAAATCGGGTCAACTCCAAGTCCATTGTGGTTGTCTCGATCATGTCAATATTGTCAGGTGTAGCTTATTGTGAAAGAACCCATAAAAGTGATAGACTTGACAACTGTTAGTAAGACAAGTATCGTCAAGTGACTCCTGAAAGAATGGAGTTTTCTTAAGGAGGTTGTTGTGAAGAAGAGCCCGTTCCGTTACGTTATATTGGCTGTTGGTTTTGCAGCTGTAGTTGCAACACCTGTCATTGCAGGTTCGCTCGGTGGCCCATTGGAGCTTGCCGACGAAGGCACATTCTTCGTCGGCGGCCGGTCGATCTTTTCTGAGCACCCTGGCGATCCGGGCAGTCGAGTAGGCGGTGCCGGGGCCGGAAACATCATGATCGAACAGATGTACGTCCAGTACCGCATTCCAAAAGTGGTAAGCGCGCCGCCTATCGTGATGGTCCACGGATCTACTCATACCGGAGCCACTTTTGAGACGACTCCGGATGGTCGCGAGGGCTGGGCGACCTACTTCGCGCGAAAGGGCTACCCCGTCTACGTGGTTGACCACGTCGGTCGTGGGCGATCGGGCTTTGATCCGACACCCGTCAACCGAGCAATAGTTCAATCCGACGTCAAATCGTTGCCTCAGATTTCGCTCCCTACGCGGGAACGCGCTTGGCAATCGTTTCACTTTGGTCCCGAATATCCTCAGGCATATCCTGGCACGCAGTTCCCGGTTGAAGCAACTGAGCAATATCTCGCTCAGCTAGTGCCAAACACTGAAGTTACGCTTGCAGGGCAGGGTATCAAAGAAACTCCAAATGCCCTTGTTGCCCTGCTCGACAAGATCGGCCCAGCCATCTTGATGGTCCATTCGCAAGCGGGCGGCTATGGACTCGAGGTTGTGCGCCAAAGCGACAAAGTGCGTGCCTTAGTCGATATTGAAGGCAGCTGCGGTCCGCTCAGCGCCGACGATGTGTCAAAGCGTTTCGTCAAACAACCGATGCTTTCATTTTGGGGGGACAACACTGTAGGCGCGTTGGGGCCCAATAGTGACACGCGGCGAAATGGCTGCATTGCCACGGTAGACGCGATCAAGGCTGCTGGCGGCAACGCAAAGTTTTTTCTGCTTCCGGACAACGGCATTAAAGGTAATACGCACATGATGATGTTTGATAAGAACAATCTTCAAGTCGCAGACATCATAATGAAGTGGCTCGGCGAGGTCGGCGACCGGAAATAGCACCGAGGCACAAACTGTCGGGCTAAATAGACTAGGCATGAGCGCGCTACGTGCTTTCGTGGTGCGTGATGTTCAGTGCGCCTTTGCAAGTCAGGGTCCACGCCCACCAGTGATGCCATCACGGCAATCCCGCTTTTGAAACTCTTTGGTTGTCGACAAGGACGATTCCCTAACGCAAGGGTTCCTTCAGCGTCCCAACCATTTTCTTCAGAGCGGCTCGAAGGGCTGCAACTTCCTTTAGAGTGAGCTGACCCGTGGTCAGCTCACTTACAGCGAGTGCCTCTGGCACAAGCTTGTCTCGCAGAGACCTACCTTTACTGGTTAGATAAATAATCCGTTGACGCCGATCCGTGATGTTCGCCTTGCGCCGAATCAACCCATCTGCTTCCATGCGGTCCAAGGTGCGCGTTGTCGTTGCCTCTTCATTCGACACGCGCCGGCTGAGCTCTCTTTGAGTTAGGCCTTCTTCAGCCCACAACATCATAAGGAATGGCCATTGGCCAAACGAAACCCCATATTTTTTAAGCCTTCCATTTAAGGCCCGATCCATTAGCCGAGAAGTTACGGCGATGAAAAATCCGATGTCGTCGTTGATAACGAGAACAGTATTCTCTGAGTTCATCTCAGTCTTGAGATCGCTTGATTGTTGAACCACAACAGCTTTCATGTGCTCTCTCGCTTCAAATAAAAACGGCAGTAATTGCCAGGCTGAACATCAAAGAACTGCCAGACAGAAGCAGTTCAATAAGGTCGCGATAAGGGCGCGGACTACCCCGCGCGCGCTGCACATAGCCGTGCGCGCAGAATTACCGCATACGGCTCCTGCTTCGAGTCATGACTCGAAGCATTGCTTCAGGTATGGATGGAGAATCCTGACTTTTGGGACGTGGCTATCAACACGGTTGCTAAAGTTTGGCAGATCATACGCGACTGATGACTGCGCCACAGCTAGGCGTCGCCCTGGGTAAATATTGGATCGGCAGGGTGGGTCAATATTCAGTCGGCGCTGACAGCTGACGCAGAGAAGCCAGTTGATCAATGGTTGGACATGCGCTGGGATGCGCCAAAGATCACGGGCAATCTGCCCTCTTCACGCGAGTCATAAAACGCCGTGTTCTCAAACATGACGGGCTTGTGCAAGTTCATGGAATAGCGGTAAGTATGTGATTGACGACGACTTACTAGACTTCGACTTGCCTCGTCCAGAAATCCCACGCCCTGGAGATCTGACCCATATTGGCCAAATCTGCAGCAATGGCTTCTTCGTCTGTCAGATACACGATCTCCCCCAAAGCCATGGCAACCGCTTGAACATGTGCATTGTTTTGGGTGTAGATCGCCCGATAAACAGCCTCCTGAATGGACTCACCGCACGCCGTGAAGCCATGGCCACGCATCAAAACCGCTGCATTTTCCCCGAGGGTTTTAGAGAGCAATTGTCCCAACCGAATATCGCGAATCAGAAGGTCGCTGCCTAGGCCAGCATGCTCACGTATTTCAAAGTTAGGGACCAGTCCACGAAGAAATCCGCTCATGTGACATACAGGACGAAGCCGGACGCTTGGCACGATAGTGAAGGGAACAACGGTCGCAGAATGGCTATGGACAACGCTGTTGACATCAGGTCTAGCCGCGTAAATTGCCGCGTGAATGAATCGCTCAAGGTAGATTTTGTCGGAGCTTTCAGTGAGGAGCACACCATCAAGATTGAACTCCAGTATGTCTGCCACCGTAACTTGCGCCGGCGCCATGTTTCTTGCCAGAAAAAATTTTTGTGGATTGACCGGGTTGCGCATGCTCACATGCCCAAAAGCATCGAGAACGGCATTATGGAAAAGAATCCGGTTAGCGACGGCAACAATTTCTTTTGCTTCGGACATATGCATGAATCAACCCTGATAAACCGTCCCGATTTGGCGGTAGTTAGATGAGCGCTTAAAACAGTCCCACAAAGCTCTGCCAAGGCGGGGAGGTCTGAAGTTGTCACTATTATCGGTTAGGTAATGAGATCAATCACTTGAACCAGTTGCGTGTGCGGTGCGGTCCGACTCAACGCCGCATACCACCAGGAATTGCTTGGCGCAGGGCTGTTGTCGTTTCCAGAGGCACAACCTTCACCGGTTTCCCAAGTGAAGCCTTTTGTTCTTCCGCCAAGCTGTGGCAAAACCCGGCGTGCCCGCATGGCCGCTCCGTCAATTGGAAGCAGAACCAGCTTAAGACTGATCAGGTCAGACGTATTCATTTCCCTCTGGATTGCCTGAAGCATTTGCCTGTCTTGCTCGCCAAACCCACCACTCTGCCATTTCGCGATTGCCTCATCCATTTCTTTGTCGTTGACCCGATAGTTGCGAACTGTCGCAAAAAAGTAGTGATAGCTGAATTCTGTCTCGGGCGCCCGACTATTTGTGTCGTATAACTCCACCCGCCTTTGTCTCTCCCGCCACCAGAAAGCGTCACCCCAGCATCCAGTCGGAGATTCGCAGGCGGATAAAGCAACATCTATTCTGTAAATTTCGATTTTGATTCTGAGGTGTTGCGTAAATTCGCCGAATCAGTGGGTTTGATGGTCAGGTAGATTTTTGCGGTCATCCACTTCTCGTCTTGTTCGGCCAGCAGTGCGCTGACCAATCGTTGGCACCTATCGGGATTCGGCAACAGCGTGGCTACACGCCTTGTTCGTTTGTGAATCCCTGTTGCCCTATGTGGTAACCATTGATTTGGACGGCATTCCAGTTCGAACATTGACTTTAGATGGCCTCTTCAAAACGAAACAGACATCGCGAGAAAAGGATAAGTTGGATCGGATGATTCTGGAGCGTGCTATCCAAAGCCAAGGACAAGCACGAACAAGTATGTTTTCCAAGGCCAATCGCACCCGAGAGAACTAGAAGCAAAAATCAAAGCCAATACTCCCAAGCCCGCGCAAACCCTTCCTTGATTCGCAAATCAAGCCCCCGGCGCTGCCACTGCTCCAGGGTCACCGGATCAGACAACGCCAAGTCTTTGTCAAACATGGCCTGCACTTGCTTGCCAAACTCGGGCCCCAGCACCACGGCATTCAACTCCTGGTTGTGCAGAAAGCTGCGCCAGTCCAGATTGGTAGAGCCCACGGTGGCCCACACGCCGTCGATCAATGCTGTTTTGGAATGCAGGATCACCCCGCGCCGCTGGAATATTTTGACGCCGGCGCGCAGCAACTGATCATAGTAATTTCGCCCCGCGTGGAAGATCAGCCACGAGTCGGTCTGGCTGGGCAGGATCAGCGTTACGTCGACACCGCGCTGGGCAGCGGACTTGAGTGCGGTGAGCAACTGCGGATCGGGCGCGAAATAGGCGTTGGTCAGGCGCACACTGGTCTCGGCGCTGTTGATGGCTGACAGCAGCGTGGCGTAAATCAGGCTGAAGGGCTCATCAGGCGAGCTGCCTATCGCGCGCACGACGTGCGTGCCTGCCACGTCAAGTGTTGGGAAGTAATTTTTTACGGCCAGTGGCTCGCCTTTCTGCTTCTCCCAAGTGGCGATGAAAAGCTTTTGAAAATCGGCCACCACTGGGCCACGCAGCTGCAGATCGGTGTCGCGCCAGGCCAGTTGGTCAGCCGAGCGCGACTTGCCAAACGAGCCGCCAGAGTAAACGCTGCTGATGTTGATGCCACCCAGAAAGGCCGTGTGGCCGTCCGTAATGAGCAGCTTGCGGTGGTCGCGCTGGTTCAGTGACCACTCCTTGCGCGACTGCAGAGGGTTGATCGGGTTGAACTCCAGCAGCTTGATGCCGGTGGCAGCCAGTTCCTGGAAGAATGCCGCTGGTGTGCCAAAGGTGCCCACACTGTCGCGGATGATGTTGACCTGCACGCCCTGGCGCTGCTTGTCCATCAACGCCTGGGCAAACTGTCGTCCTATTTCATCGTCTTCCAGAATGTAGGTCTCCATGTTGATGTGGTCCTGCGCCGACGCAATCGCCGCAAACATCGCCTTGTAGGTGGCCGGGCCGTCTTGCAGAAGCACTGCCTGGTTGCCGGTGGTCAAGAGGCTGCCGACAATTTCTTCCTCCAGCGCAAGGTGGCGCTCGAAAATGTCTGTAGGTGTGCCACGGCTGCGCAGCCGATCCAGCACCGCCTTGCTCTGCGCCGCCGTCAACGGGCCACGCGCGCCCTGCAGTTGCACGGCAGACCCGGGGCGGCGTGCCAAGTCCGGCACGATGGTGGGCAGGCTGCTGCAGCCGCCCAGGAAGATCGCGCATACAAGCAGGCTGGCGGACAGCCAGCGGGGGAATCGTGGATTGGGCACTTTCAACTCGCGTTTTGATTGGTGAAACTTGACGACCAGTTTGCATGCGATCTGCCCTCAACCCAGCCCTCTGCCTTGAAAGGGAGAGGGAGAAAGAGGGAGCAGCGGCCAGAGGGCACCGGGAGCCTGGCACCCAAGGGGATATTCATACCGGCCACACGCCCGTGCCGTCCGTCACAAAAACTCGGCTCGATGGCGTGAGGTTTACGGCGTGGCCGCCCGTGAATTCCCCAAACGAGGGCAACACCGTCATGTCGTCTGTGACGTAAAAACAAGGCAGTCGCAGACGCTGGCGGCCCATGCCCTGAAGCTGGAACACGGGGTGGATGTGGCCCGCAATTACGTGATGCGCGTTCAGGCGTATGGCATCGGCGGTGACGCGGAAATCCGGCGTGTGCCGCAGCGCCAACCGGCCGGTCACATAAGGTTCGTTCACGACATCCAGCGCGAGCGTGGCCGGTGGGTCGCCAGCGCGCAGGTCATGGTTGCCACGTACCAGCTTGCACACGAGGTCTGCGTGACGCCCCCGCCACGCATGCAAAGCTTCCAAAGTGGCTGCCGCATGGGACTTGGGCGCGTGCAGAAAGTCGCCCAGAAAGACCAGCTCGCGCACGGCATAGCGCGCCAGCAGCACGTCCAGCCGCTGCAAATTGGCCGCAGTGGTGCCATGCGGCACGGGCTGCCCCATCGCGCGGTAGGCGGCAGCCTTGCCAAAGTGCGCGTCTGCAATGCAAAGCATTTGATGCTGCGGCCAGTAGAGCGCCTTGTCTGCGAGGAGCAACACCTCGCAGCCGGAAATTTTTAGCGCGATGTCCTGCTTCATGCTGCGTGATTTGCTGGAGGTTTAACCACCGGGCGAAAGCGGGTTCGCCTGTACGGGCGCTGGCCTTGAAAATTTGACGGCGCGGGCGCACCGGGCGCATTCGCCGCCTTCTCCAGATCCGCCACCATGCGTGCAATGCGGTCTCCCAATTTTTCTGAGGTGACGCTTTCACGCAGGCGCTCCACCACCAGCGCAAAGGCAAACGGCGTAGCGCGCTCAATGGCTTGCCATTGCAGGGTTTTGGTTTGAAGCTGGTCCAGCGTAGTGCCAAGCCGTTGCACATCCAGTTCGTCGCGCAGCACCTCCTGTTGGGACTGGGTCAACAGCAGGTTGCCTGCGTCATGCTTGCGAAACACTTCGAAGAACAAGCTGGACGAGGCCTGCAACTGCTTGGCGCTTTTGGACGCACCCGGAAAGCCGTTGAACACCAGACCCGCGATGCGCGCGATTTCCCTGAAGCGGCGCTGCGCCAGCTCGCTGGCGTTCAGGCTGGCGATGACGTCTGGCAGCAGATCCTGGGTGCTGAATATCTCAGGGCCAAATGCTTGCGCCCAGTTGATTTCAACGGCCGACAGCATTTCAAACCCATAGTCGTTGGCCGCGATGGAAAACGTATGGGGCCGGTGGCGGGCCGTGCGCCACGCCAGCAGGCTGGCCAGGCCCAAATGCACCGTGCGTCCCGCAAACGGATAGAGGAACAGGTGCCAGCCTTCCCGCGAGTGCAGCGTTTCAGCCAGCAGGGTGCGCGTGGTGGGCAAGGCAGACCAGCGCATCTGAACATCCAGCAGGGGTTTGAGCAATCGCATCTCTGACCCGTCAAATTGCCCGGCTGCCGCAGCGTTCAAGCGCATGACCATGGCCTCTGCAAGTTCGCTGGACAGCGACATGCGGGCGCCATTCCAGCGCGGCACGGCCGGTTTTTTGCCCGTGCCAGGGCGCACGTAGGCGGTCATTTCATGCACGCGCACCAGTTCCAGCAGGCGACCACCAAACAGCAGGTGATCGCCGGGTTTGAGCCGGGCAATAAAGCTTTCTTCCACCGTGCCGAGCGACTTGCCGCCACCGCCCCGGCTGAAGAACTTCACCGCCATGCTTGCGTCGCTCACGATGGTGCCGATGCCCATACGGTGGCGCCGGGCCAGTTGCGCGTCGGGCACGTGCCACACCCCTTGCGCGTTGGGGATGGCGCGACGGTAGTCGGGGTAAGCGCCGAGCGAGTTGCCGCCATGCTGCACAAATGCGAGCGCCCACTGCCACTCTGCATCTGTCAAGTCGCGGTACGCAAATGTGGCTCTCACCTCTTCCAGCAAGGCGTCTGCCGTGAAACCGCCGCCCAGCGCTACAGTGACGAGATGCTGCACCAGCACGTCTAGCGGCTTGTGCGGCGACAGGCGCGGCTCAATGGCGCGCGCAGCGACGGCGTCCTGCGCGGCGATGAACTCCAGCAACTCCAGACTGTGTGTGGGCACCAGCGTCAGGCGCGAGGGCCGCCCCGGCGCATGGCCAGAGCGCCCGGCACGCTGCATCAGGCGCGCCACGCCTTTGGGCGAGCCGACCTGAAGCACGCGCTCCACCGGCAAAAAATCGACGCCCAGGTCAAGACTGGACGTGCACACCACGCACTTGAGCCGCCCTTCTTTGAGCGCCAGTTCCACCCACTCACGCACCTTGCGGTCCAGCGAGCCATGGTGCAGTGCCATCAGGCCGGCCCAGTCGGGCCGCGCCTCCAGCAGCGCCTGAAACCACAGCTCCGACTGGGATCGGGTATTGGTGAAGATGAGCGACGTGACGCTGTGCTCAATTTGATCCACCACCTGCGGCAGCATGCGCAGCCCCAGGTGGCCGGCCCAGGGGAAGCGGTCAAGGCTCTTGGGCAGCAGGGTGTCCACATTCAGCTCCTTGGCCTGTTTGCCCTGGATCAAGACCGGGCCGCTCTGCGCGACACCTTGTGCGACAGGCAGCTCATTTGCGCTTTGCGGCACCAGCACCTCCAGCGCATAAGGCAGGTTGCCCAGCGTGGCGGACAGGCCCCAAGTGATCAGGGCAGG
Source organism: Rhodoferax sp. (assembly GCA_025358555.1). Lineage (GTDB taxonomy): Bacteria > Pseudomonadota > Gammaproteobacteria > Burkholderiales > Burkholderiaceae_C > JANYCG01. The sequence goes on along the minus strand of JANYJD010000039.1, from coordinate 31,762 downwards.
CTGCCACTGCCGCAGCCGGGCCAGCGCAAGTTGCAACTGCACACCGCGCTTGCTGCCCATCAGCTCATGCCATTCGTCCACCACGACCATGCGCAGGCCGTCAAACATGGTGCGGGCCTCCGGCTGGCTGAGCAGCAAGGTCAAGCTCTCGGGCGTGGTGATCAGCGTGGTAGGCAGGCGCCGGGCCTGGCGTGCGCGCTCGGCGCTGGTGGTGTCGCCGCTGCGCACGCCCACGCTCCAAGACAGGTTCATTTCTTGCAGCGGCGCCTTGAGGGCGCGTTCGGTGTCGGCTGCCAGTGCGCGCATCGGCGTGATCCACAGCACCGTGAGCGCTGGCGCGGGCGGTGCACGTTTTTTCGACCGCGAAACCGTTTCAGGCGCGAGCACTTTCGACGGCACAGCCGGTGATTTTTTTGCTGGCACAGCGAAGCAGTTCAACGCTGCAAGCCACACCGCATACGTCTTGCCCGACCCCGTGGTCGCATGCAGCAGGCCTGACTTTCCTTGCGCCACCGCCTGCCAGACTTCACGCTGGAAAGGAAATGCCTTCCAGCCGTGCTGCTTGAACCACCCATCGGCCAACGTCAATTGACAACTCCCCCGACGCTTGATAGTGGCAGCAGCGAGCGCAGAGCGTCCAGCGTGTCAGCCTCAGCCAGCGGCTTGTCCTGGCGCCAGCGCAGCATGCGCGCAAAGCGCACCGCAATGCCACTTTTGTGGCGCGCGCTCAGGGCGATGCCTTCAAAGCCCAGCTCAAACACCTGCGTGGGCGTGACGCTGCGCACCGGCCCAAATTTCTCGACTGTGGTCTTGCGGATGATCGCGTCTACCTGGCGCATTTCAGAGTCGGTGAGGCCCGAGTATGCTTTGGCGAACGGCACCAGCTTTCGATCAGCCACCCCGTCGGGCGAGTCCCACACGGCAAAGGTGAAGTCGGTATACAGGCTGGCGCGCCGGCCATGCCCGGCCTGCGCGTAGATCAGCACGGCGTCTACCGTGTACGTGTCAATCTTCCACTTCCACCACACGCCCACATCTTTGGTGCGGCCAACGCCGTACTGGGCGGTCTTGTGTTTGAGCATGAGGCCTTCCACACCCAAGCTGCGCGCCCGGTCGCGCTGGCGTGCAAAATCCGCCCAAGCATCGCCTTGGAGCAACGCTGACAGGCGTAGCTGCGGCTGGCCGCAGAGCGCCACCACCGCTTCAAGCTGCTGGCGCCGCGCCGACTGTAGCTGCTGGCGAAAGTCCGCTCCCTGCCACTCCAGCAGGTCGTACCCCAGCATTGCCACAGGCACTTGGGCCAGCAGCTTGGCGCCCAGCGTCTTGCGGCCAATGCGCTGCTGCAGCAGGGCGAATGGTTGCACCTGCGCGTCTTTCCACACGACGATTTCACCATCCAGCACGGTGCCGTCGGGCACAAGGGCGGCCAGTGCGGCAAGTTCTGGAAAACGATCAGTCACCAGCTCTTCACCACGCGACCAAATCCAGATCTGCCCTTCGCGCTTGACCAGTTGCGCGCGGATGCCGTCCCACTTCCATTCCACCTGCCAGTCAGCCGGAGCGCCAAGTTGCACATCAAATGTCGAGCCGTCGGTTTGCAGCGCATGCGCGAGGAAAAACGGATACGGCTGGCCGGGGTCCCTCGCGTCCTGCACGTCATCGCCCGCCACGGCAACCAGCCGCTCAAACAGAGCAGCCGTGGGCCGCGCGGAGATGTCGGTGTAGCCCACCAAGCGCTGTGCAATGCGCTTGGCGTCAATGCCGCTTAAGGCCGCCAGCGCGCGCGTGACCAGCAGCCGCGACACGCCCACGCGAAAACTGCCGGTGATCAGCTTGATGAACACCAACTGGCTGGCGCGGTCAAGCTGCAGCAGTAGCGGGAGCAGGGTTGGCACCAGTTGATCGGGTGGCACGCTGCGCAGGGGCAAAAGACGGTCTTGCACCCAGTTAGCCAGGCCATCTGTAGATGTGTGCTCTGACAGCGGCAGCAGAAGCGTGATGGTCTCTGCCAGGTCGCCCACGGCCTGGTAGCTTTCTTCAAACAGCCAGTCTGACAGGCCACTGCTTTGAATGGCCAGTTCACGCAACAGCTTGGTCGGCACGACGCGCCGGGGTCGGCCGCCCGCCAGAAAATACACCGCCCAGGCGGCATCCGCCGCTGGGGCGCTGCCAAAGTAGGATTGCATAGCCGCCAGTTTGCTGTTGCTGCTGGTGGTGGCGTCCAGCCGCGTGTACAGGTCGGCAAAGGCTTTCATGCGGACACCCCTTCCACACCGGCCTCTTCATCGCCGTACTCCGTGACAAACCCCTGCGCCTGCAGGCCTTGCTCGCTGAGCCAGCGCACCATCACATCCACCTGCCCATGCGTCACAAACACACGCTCAGCTCCCGTGGCGGCAATCGCCTGTTGCAGGCCAGGCCAGTCGGCGTGGTCTGACATGACAAAGCCCCGATCCACGCCACGCCTGCGCCGCGTGCCGCGCAAATGCATCCAGCCGCTGGCAAAGCCATCGGCATAGTCGCCAAAGCGCTTCATCCAGGGTGTGCCCTGGGCCGAGGGCGGTGCCAACACCATGCTGCGGCGCAGTTGCGCAGCGTCAGACATTTCGGCCATTGTGCAGGTGGGCGGCAGGGGCACACCGGCCTCGCGGTATATCTGGTTGAGCGGGGCCATGGCACCGTGCACAAAGATTGGCCCAATGGAGGGGTCGAGCCCCGACAGCAGGCGCTGCGCCTTGCCCAGCGCGTAGCAAAACAGCACGGTGGTGCGCTGGTTGGCGGCATTGCTTTGCCACCATGCGTTGATGTCGGCAAACAATTCTGGTTGCGGCGTCCAGCGGTATATCGGCAGGCCGAAGGTTGATTCAGTGATAAAGGTATGGCAGGGCACCGGCTCAAACGGTGCGCACGTGCCGTCGTCTTCCAGCTTGTAGTCGCCCGACGCAACCCACACCTGGCCCTGGTATTCAAGCCGCACCTGCGCCGAACCCAGCACGTGGCCCGCAGGGTGCAGGCTGACGGTGACGCCGTGGTGGTTGATGGCCTGGCCATAAGCCAGGGTGTCCAGCGTGATGTCGGCCCCCAGCCGCTTGCGCAAAATGGGTGCGCCTGGCGCTGCGGTCAAGTAGTGGCCGTTGCCAGGACGTGCATGGTCGCTGTGGCCGTGGGTGATGACGGCGCGGTCAACCGCGCGCCAGGGGTCAATGTAAAAGTCGCCGGGCGGGCAATAGAGGCCCTCGGGCCGCGCTATGACCAGGTCACCGGGGTCCATGGGGCAGACTTGACTGCTTTGCGAGGTTCAACAGCTTGCCAGTTCAGGCAAACCGGTCCAGCGCCGCCTTGCCAGCCACCGCCGCGATGGCGCTCACCACCGTGCCCCAAGCCATGTCCAGCAGCGCCAGGCCAACGGGCCAGTTTTTAAGCGTGGCCAGGTTCGTCAAATCGTACGTGGCGTAGGTAAAAAAGCCAAACAGCGCGCCGTACAGCACGGTTTTGCCGTACCCGGCGGAGGCTTCATTGGCGACAACGGCGAAGAAGACGAGGCCGACGGCATACATGACATAGAACGCGACTGCGACAGAGACCACGGGTTTCTCGGCCATCAGATGGCCAATGCCGTCCTGGTAAAACGACTTGGCGACGACGCCGAGCCAGACCATGTCGAGTGCGACCATTACGATGAAGGTGGCGGCATACGTGGCGAAATATTTGCTCATGCGCACATTATTCCCGGCATTGTTGATCAGCGTTGCGACGATACGCGCCAGACCACATTGCCCACGTCGTCAGCCACGAGCAAAGCGCCCTGTTTGTCCAGCGCGACGCCTACCGGGCGGCCATAGGCATTGCCTTCGCTGCTCAGAAAACCAGTCAGTACGTCGAGCGGAGCGCCGCTGGTTTTGCCACCCACGAACGGCACAAAGATCACCTTGTAGCCGCTGTGTGGCCGACGGTTCCACGAGCCATGCTGGCCGATGAACATGCCGTTGGCAAACGAAGGAGGCAGAGCATTGCCAAAGGATGAAGCCAGGCCAAGCGATGCTGTGTGCGGTCCTAGTGCGTAGTCGGGTACCACGGCTTTGGCTACCAGGTCAGGCTGCTGGGGCGCCACGCGCACATCCACATGCTGGCCGTAGTAGCTGTAGGGCCAGCCGTAAAACCCGCCATCGCTTACCGACGTGAGATAGTCCGGTACAAGGTCGCTGCCCAGCTCGTCCCGCTCATTCACCACGGTCCACAGGAGTGCACTGGCAGGGTCCCATGCCATACCGACCGGGTTGCGCAGGCCAGAGGCAAAAATGCGGTGTGCGCCGGTTTGGGCATCTACTTCCCAGATGGCCGCGCGACCGGTTTCTGCGGTCATGCCGTTCTCAGCCACATTGCTGTTGGAACCCACCGTGACATACAGCTTGCAGCCATCGGCCGAGGCGATCAAGTTTTTGGTCCAGTGATGGTTGATGGGGCCGCCTGGCAAGTCAACCACCTTGACGCCCGCTGCAGTGATGCGCGTGTCGCCCGCAAGATAGGGAAACTTGAGCACTGCATCGGCGTTGGCCACGAAGATCTGATTGCCTACCAGCGCCATGCCAAACGGCGAGGAGAGGCCGTTGCCGGCGTCCAGCAGCACGGTGCGAACGTCCGCCACGCCATCTCCATCGGTGTCGCGCAGCAGGGTGATGCGGTTGGCACTAGGCACACCGGCACCGGCCCATTTCATTACCAAGCCCATCACCCAGCCCCGAATGCCTTTGGCGTCATCGGGTTTGGGCGGCGCATTCGTTTCGGCCACCAGCACATCGCCGTTGGGCAGCACATACAGCCAGCGCGGATGGTCCAGGCCCCTGGCAAAGGCCGCGACACCGGTGCCCGGCGCGCCCTGCGGCACTGCACCAATGGGCCAGCCCTTGGCGGGCGCAATGTTGACCGTGGGAATCAGCGTCTTGTTTGGCGCGGGAAGCGTGGGGGTGGGGCCGGTGCCAGCCGAGACCGGCAGTTTGGCAATGTCACTACAGCCAGCCAGTGCAACGGACATCGCCGCGAAAATTGCCGAACCTGCCCAACGCCTCATAGCCGCCCGGTTAGCAGCAGCGCTATCACAATAATGAGCACCAAGCCCAGGCCGCCGCTGGGCCCGTAGCCCCAGTTTTTGCTGTGCCCCCAGCTCGGGAGGACGCCGACCAGCAGCAATACCAAGACGATCAACAAGATGGTTCCAATGCTCATACGTTTCTCCTCAGAATATTTACGGGATGGGTCGGTTTAGTTGGCTGGTGCGGAGGCAGCAGGCACTACGATGATGGCGGTATTGCCACCAGTTTTGCCAGTTGCACCTGTGTCGCCCGTGCTGCCCGTGGCGCCCGTGGTGCCTGTAGAGCCCATGCTGCCTGTGGCACCAGTGCTGCCCGTTGCGCCGGTGGGTCCAGCCGGGCCGGGAACGGCTACGGGCGTGGGCACAGTGACCACGGTGGGCCGGTCACACGCGGCCAAAGCCAGGGTGCAGAGCAAAGCGGAAATCAATAATGAGTGTTTCATGGGAGCCTTTTTGGAGTGATGGAAGGGGAAGCGAGATCAGGGTTTGGCGGTCGATGTGCGTGCGGGTGCGCGAGGCGAACCAGGGTCTTCACCCTTTGAATGCGACTTGCCAGCGCGCTCTGCCTTAAGCAACTCTTCCTGCTCTTGCGGGGTTGCCGGTTTGGCCTTGTTGGCGGCCTCATCGACTTTGCCGGATTGGACAAACGAGCGCACGGACTTGCCATAGGTTTCAGCCGACTTGTAGTCGCCTCCGCCTTGCACGGCGTCTTGAGTCTTTGTTTGCCCGGCGGCTTGGGGATTGATGGTCATGGATGCTCCGAGTTGATGGGTTGAGGGGGTCAGCCATGCAAGCGTAAGGGTGTAGCCGCAAATTGACGGTAAGCCAGTGGCCCAGATGGGTGTCAGACAGCAGGTCGGCAGGCCTCAGACATTTCTGACAGCGGTGACAGGCCTCATGGGCACCTGGCCCCGGTTTTTTCCCGATTTATACGGTAAAAACAGCCTGTAGCCCTTGTCCATGTTGAATAGTTAGCTACTATTTGTGTAGTATTGGCGGTTTGAAACCGTCTGCCCCGTGCACGGCACCCAGCATCCTGCGAGCATCGACCCATTCGTCAAATTGCGCTGCGGTCACAAACCCCAAAGCCAACGCTGCTTCGCGCAAAGTCATGCCCTGCTGGTGCGCTTCCTTGGCAATCTGCGCGGCCCTGTCGTACCCGATGTGGGGCGCCAGCGCGGTGACCAGCATCAGCGAGCCTTGCAAGAGCTGCTCCACACGCGCCGTGTTGACCTTGATGCCCGCGACACAGTGCCGCGCAAAGCTGCGCATCGCATCAGCCAGCAGGCGCAGGCTATCCAGTGTGTCCAGCACAATCAGAGGCTTGTAGACGTTGTGAGGCCCGTGCCCACAGCCGTACCGCCAATCGCAAAGAAGCGCACGCTGCGCGCGGTCTGTGCGCCCCACAGGGCGGTGGCGGGCACCTGGATAGGGCCGAAACTGTCGCGCTCAATGCGGGTCGGGGCAGGGGCAGGCGAAGGTGGGGAATTGGACGTCATGAAAGACTATCGTGCAGGTTTTTCAACTGTACGCTTGGCCGTGCTGCGCTGCATCAGGCCCTGACAACCCTCCGCGCCGCGCCTTGCCGCATCGGCATCGCCCGGGTCCACCAGAGGAATCAGCGCGGCCAGCGGGTTGATCAGGCCCAGCAGCAAAGCGCCTGCCAGCTTCAAGCCGAGCGGGCCTTTTTCCACCGACACCGAGGGGTTGCCAAAACTGCCGCCCACGTGCAGGGGCGTGCGCAAGGTCAGCGGGCTGAAGTCTTTGGGCATCACCACGGCGCGCAGGTCCAGCGCCTCGGTGGCCAGAGACAGCGTGCCATCCACCCAGACCGATGAATCCGTCGTGTCCAGCACCATCACGCGCGGTCGAAACAGGCCGTTCTGCGCCACCAAGTCGGCCACCGCACATTGCACGGGCAAGGCATCGTCTCCCTTGAACAGCACACCCAGCGCCTGGGCGATGTCCAGGCCACCCGCCTCCACCATCAAATGCGACACGGCGCCACCCTGCAGCTCGGTGCGGGCCGTGCCTTTGAGGGTGGCCAGAATTTCTGCCGTGGAGCGGCCCTCTCCCTGCAAGTTGGCCCGGCCATTCATGCGGCCGGACACAAACGGCGGCACACCGCCCTTGCGCTCCTGGTGAATCCAGCGCTCAAGCCGCACGCCGTCCCAGCGCACATTGGCGCTCCACAGCGCCTTGTTTGTGCGGCCGTCCAGCGCCATGTCGCCGCGCAATTGGCCATCTGCCGTTCGGGCGTCAAGATCACGCAGAGTCAGCACGCCGCCGATCAGTTGCAAGTGGGTGTGCAGCGGGCGCAACGGCTCCAGCAGACTCGTATTCAGGTCAACATCAGCAATGTCGATCAGCACATTGGCGTCCATCACCCGCAGCACTTTCAGGTCAAACAACCGGCCTGGCAGCACTTTGCCTGCCGCTTTCCCGGCGCCCTTGACGGACGCTGCGTCCTTGGCACTGGCGTTGACTTTGAGATTGTTTTTGGCTGTGGCTTTGCTGGAATTGGCTGGGGGTGCGGGGACTGTGACCGCCTTGGGCGCCATGCCTACAGCTGGCCCCAAATCAGCGAGTAAAAGCCGCGTGCCACGCAGTTGGCCTGACAGCTTGGGCACGGGCAGGCCAGCCTCATAAGTGAACGCGCCATTGAGCCGGCTGGCACCGACAGTGGCATCGTCCACGACAACCCGCCAAGTGTCGCCCTGCCGGACGACCCGGCCCTCGGTGCGAAAGGCGGATGTGGTTGGCAGCGTCACGCCCAGCGGGTCGCCCACCGCCGCCAAAGAAGGGCCTTTCAGGCTGAAGCGGCCGGTCAGACCGCCCAGATGCAGCGCGTCCAGGGCCGTGCCTGTGAAGGCAAACTCGGCGCGGCCAATCTTCGCGTCCATCGTCAGCGCCACCGGCACCGCAGCCCGGTCGCTGGTTCCGCCATCGGCTTCCCACGGCAGTGCGCCAGACGATTCCAGTTCAACCTTCAAAGGCTGGTCGCGGTAACGGCCCGTCGCTGTGGCCTGCAGCCGGTTTGCGTTGATGTCGGCAGAAGGCCCCGCGCCCTGCGAAACGCTGTTTGCCAGCGACAGTTTGGCGATAACGTTTGCGCCCAGCGGCACATCGTTGTAGCGCAACACACCAGACGTGACTTGCAGCGTGCCGAAAAATGGCACTGCCACGCCCGAGGGCGTCGCGCCGAATTGCCAGGACGCCGCGCCATCGGCACGCCGCTCCAGATAGCCGTCAAGGCTGCTGGCCTGCAATTTATGGATTCGCAAACGCTGGCCGGTGTAGGCGCGCCACAAGTCAACATAACGCATTTCCAGCAAGACGTCAGTGGCAGAAATCATGTGTGGCGACTGGCTCCAAGCCGGCGCTGCGACCTCAAATTGCGGCGCATTCAGGCGCACGCCGCCTACAAAGCGTATGGTGAAATCATTGGAAGCAATCTGCACCCGCCGACCCAGCTTCTCAGCCAGAAAATTTTGCAGGGGCGCGGCCAGAAAGTGCCAACCCATCCACTCGCCCAAGGCCACACCCGCCAACAGCGCCAGCACAAAAGGGCCAACAGCCACTTGCCAGCGCCGCCAAAGCTGCCACCGGACCGCCCGTGGTGGCGCTTGGAGTGCCATGCCGGTCAGACGGCCGGTGTCGCAGGCGACAGGCCGGTCAATGTATCGTGGTCACCCACGCCGACGGGTTTGCCCGCCACAACCGACGCAGCCATGGCCGCCATGCGCACCATTTTGCTGTGCGGCGCATCCCAGTACTCAGCGCTCTCTGGCACAAATTTCAGCAAGGCCAGGTTGGCGGAGTCAGGGCCATCGGGAAACCACGGTTTCATGAACGGCGACCATAGCTGCTGGATGTGGGCCTGGTCGGTCTCCAACTCGCCATGTCCTGCGAGCGAGACATAGCTGGCGCGTGCCGGGTCGGCAAAACTGAGGTTGACTTTGCGCAGTTGCTCGACCTTGGACGAGTTCACATCGGTGAAAAACCAGAGCGCGCCGTTGACGTCCATCTCCAGCGGCGACATGGGCCGACTGACAAGCGTGCCTTCGGCGTCCAGGTTGCAGAACATCGCAACGGGGATTGCCTCAATCAGTTTGCCGAGCTGCGTCAGCGCAGCGGAGCTTTGAGCGTGAATTTTCATGAGGAACCCTCCTTAGCGAACGAAAAGGGCAATCAGGATGATGATGGGGATCGGGATGCCCAGAAAAAGCAGCAGCAGTGAGCGCATGGTGGTCTCCTGAAATGGGGAGGTTGAAGAAAATTGGCGGGAAAACGGCGAGGCGTCAGGTCAGGCGGAGGGTCAGGCAGAGGGTCAGCGGCAGATTCACGAATCGCGCATGCGCCCGCCCCAAGTCGCGCTCAGGCTGGCCACAAAGGCCCCGGCCAGCAGCGAGATGAACAGCCACAGCGCGCAGTAGGCAGACGCCTTGCGGGCGCTGTCAGCCGCATCTTTGGCCGAGGCCTGCGCCTCATTCAAGCTGGCCTGCATGCGGGCGTAGGTGTCCGTGACCCGCTTTTCCGCATCGGCTTGAGACAGCCCGGTGCGCTGCGCAACCAGTTGGCCCACGTACCGTGCATCTGCGGCAGGAAGCGTGCCAGCGCGGATCGTGTTCATCAGGATTCGGGTGACTTCAGCGGTTGAAGGCATCGGCGCATTTGCATCGGGTGGCAACGCGGCACTGCTGCCGCTGTCCCTTCGGAAAAGGGAATCCACAAAATAGGCCATGGGGCCACTGGCACTGTCAGACTTTGATTCGCTGGATATCCCGGACGTGGCCGCGCCCGCTGTGGCGACCACGGCCGTGCTGGCCACGCCACCCGCCACCGAAGCCCCGGCCTGCACGCCGCTGCCGACGATGTTGCCGATCACCGAGGTCAGCAGTGCCGCTGTCGCCAGTGAGGCGATGGCCCAAGCCAGAAAGCCGTGCGCGGTGTCGCGGAAGTAGACTTCGTCCGAAGGAGTCGATGCCCATTTGGTCCGCAGGCGGCCTGCCAGATAGCCGCCCATGGCTGAGGCCACCAGCTGCGTAAAAGTGAACCACAAAATGGTGGAGACACCAAAGGTTTTGGCACTGGCGCCGGTCTGCGCCCAAGGCGACACCGCAGACAGGCCCAGCCCCACCCCAAGCACCAGCAAAACAAGAGACAAGGCCGCAGCACCCGCCGCGCCCGCCAGAATGGCGCCCCACGACACGGCACTGGCCTGTGGCGGCCCTTGCAATGCAACACGCGCCAAGTGTGTGGGCGTAGACGTGGTGGGGGATGCGGGTGACAGGGTGTGCGCGCGCTCAAGCTCGTCGGCGGTCGCAGCATAGGAAGGGCTCATGGCGTTGGTCCAGAAGTTGTGTCACTGAATCATCACCGGCGCAGGCCATTCAAGGTGTCAGACACAGGTTTTAACTGCTGTAGGAAAAAGGCGGGTCGTCGATTCGCACCGGCCTGTGCAGCGCGACGCCGCGTTTAGCGGTTTGCAGGTGAACTCAATGCGCAATGAAGCGTTCTGCGCGCGCCGCTTGCAGAACGTCTGGCAGGTGTGCCAGCAAAGCATCCACCGGCGTGCAGTCGGCCAACCAGGGGTTGGAGCGGGCAAACCAGCAGCCAATCTCCCATGGGTCATAGACGGTATTGAGTTCCTGCAATATGGGGCGCAATTGCGGGTACGGCATCATGCCAAGCCGGTCGAACTGGAACCAGGGCAGCCAGGCGTTGGCCTGCCAGTTAAAACAGATCACCGCACGCTGCGTGATCCAGCCATTAAGCACAGCAACCTCTGGCCCGCCCACGTCGGTTGACCGCGCAAACACCTCCTGCAATTCACGCACCCGGCACAGGCCACCACTGTTGCGGTAGGCATCGAGCATCGCCACAAACTGGCGATCTGAACTGTCATGTGTCCCATGTTCTGCGCAAGTGCATTCGCGCGGTCCAGCAGCATTGGGCAGCGCAGATCCGGCCGGGGAAACAGGGTACAGCGTTGATGGCTGTGACAGGGATGTCGCCAAGTTTTGCATGAAGGCTCCAAGGTGAAATACTACGCAAGCTGCACACGGTACCTGCCACATGCGAGGGCCGTCTGTGCGCTAGCCAACACAGTCGCAAAAGAATATTTGGCAACGCAGAAAGCCGGCCCTGGCTATGCCGATCCCGGCTACGACCTGTCTGCAGAATCGGCGGCCACCAAAAAGCGCGTGCCGTCGCGCATGCGGTTGTGCAATTGCGGTCAGGGCGTTTGCAGGCGGTGCAGCCGAAACTACCGTGGCCGGCATAAATGACCCTAACCGGGAACACCCGCGTGAATGAAAAAATTGGTTCTATGTTCGCCAGCGCACAGTCGGCCAGCCCGACACCTTGCACAATTCACGTTCACCCTGATTTTTAACCCACTGGAGATCTACATGACCCCTTATCGAACTTTGACATCCAGCGTTTTGCTGGCCAGCCTGCTGGCCCTGAGTGCCTGCAACACGTCCCCCATGGCGTCGAACGTCAGCACGCTTAACGCCCGCCTGTCAGGTGCCAACGAAGTGCCCGCTTCCAACAGCAATGGCAGCGGGACACTCTCTGCCAATCTGGACAAAACAACCCGCGTGCTGAGCTGGACCGTCACATATTCCGGCCTGAGCGGCCCGGCGACCGCAGGGCACTTCCATGGCCCGGCGGCGACGGGACAAAACGCCGGTGTGGCGCTGCCATTTACAGGCAGCCTGGAAAGCCCGATCCGTGGCACGGCAACTCTCACACCGGCCCAGATGGATGCCGTGATGAATGGAAATTGGTACGTCAATTTGCACACCGCCGCCAACCCGGGTGGCGAGATTCGCGGCCAGGTTGCGCTCTACCCTTGATCTATCCCTTTGACGGCCAGGGCGCGGGATGCTATTCTTTTTGTATCGTTAGAACGTGTAGCCAACGCGGATCACGACGTCGGCGCCCATAACGGGCTCAGCGAAGCCGACGTTCCGCCCAGTTGATTGACCAGCGGATCGCTGGTGTTGGCCTCTATGTTCCTGGACGAGGCGTAGGTGATGCCCAGGCCAAGGTAGGGACGCAACTGATCAGCCGGTGTCCTGAACAAATACTTTGCCACCAGGGTTGGCGTCAGGATGCGGGCACTGGCCGCGCCAGGATGGTCTCCCGATGCCAGAGGGAGGCGACCCAACCCGATTGGGGAAATTTGCGGCGAGCTTGCGCTGCATCCCTGATTTCCACCGATGGCCTGCTTTGCGCCGCCCTATCCGGCCCCATGCTTCAAGGGACTTGAGGTACTGGGTCAAATTCGCCATTTGCGTTGCCGTCAAACCCAGCGCCATCTTGGTGTTGTAGGTCTGGACCACCGCCTCCAAAGCCGGCGCGGTGCCGTTATGAAAATGGTTCTTCGTTGATTTCACTGTGATTTCTTCCTCACCCGCACCCCATCTCCAGCTTGCCGCAATAAAACAGAATCCTCGCCCGGTAGCTGGCGAAGCTCCTGAATCCCCGGGCGTTGGCCCCGTTTGCCGCTCTTGGGGTAGTGCGGCTCTATGACTTCTTTCAATTGACCCCAGGGAACCACTTGCTGCATCTTGCCAAGAAATATCTCCCGCCGCGTTATCTTCTTCTTGCCCTCGTATTCGGCTAAGGCGAAACTGATTTGACTTGGCGTTGTAGGGTTCATCTTGACCTGGCTTTGTGGACTACCTACCTTTAACGTTTCGGGAGCGATGCAGGTTGGCAAATCCGGTGAATAAATCTGCGTTTCCCTAACGGCGCCTGTGGGCGGGTGCAGCCGCGTATTGGCATCGGTGAACTTGTCCCCGCTGTGGCAGGTCTGCCGACTGCTGCGATGGCCAGCAGCGCCGTCGACGTCCGGAGAATCAATGCAGATTCCATCCGCATTCCTTCAGCGAGTTCCACCGCGCCGGATCTCAAGAAACGCAGGCCAGCGTCAAGACATGAGTGTGCGCTGACTGCACAGACGCCTCGACCGTCACGCTTGCCCCGCCCTTCAACTGGCGCAACTGGGCCACCTCAAGCATCAAGGTGTGGTCATGGTCAGCAGAGCCCGGGCTGCTGTAAGTTATGCCAACCATGGAATCGAGATCCATCAGCGGGATGACCAACGCATGACCGTGGTTGAGCGAGATCGCCGTGCCGCTGGCACCGCAGCTTGTTCCAGACGGTGCTGTGCTGCCGCTAACACCTCCACCACCACAGCCATGCACCAACAGCAGCGTGGCGGTGCCTGCCATCGCATGGGAAAACACTCTGCGCGTAATGCCCCCTGCAATGACTTCTTCCGAGCACTCGCGGCGGAGCGCGTGTTTGCAGGTACCAGTGGTCACAGGGTTTTCAGGTACTGGACCAGATCAGCAGCTTGAGCAGGCGTCAGACCCAACGCCCGCTTCGTGTTGTAAGTTTGTACCACCGCTTCCAAAGTTGGCGCTGTTCCGTTGTGGAAATAAGGCGCGTGCTGCCACAGCCCTGCCAGCGGCGCGGTCCGGTACTGCTTGGTGGCACTGCGCGAGGCGTAGCTGGGCGCGCCGTTCGGCTCGGGTTCGCTGACAGCGTCACTGGGCGGGTGCAGCCGCGTGTTGGCGTCGGTGAACTTGTCGCCGCTGTGGCAAGTCACACAGGTGCCGGCATTGTTGAATACCAGCTTGCCACGCGCGGCCGCTGCCGCATCGAAGCTGCCGGCCGGTGGCGGCGGTGCTTCAAGTGAAAGCTGATAGGCCTGCAGGGCCGGCAACTTGGCGGTGATCAGGTCGTCCGTGCCATTGGTGACGTTGACACCAGTACGTGGCTCGGAAAAGTTTCCATGCCCGCCCATCTGGGTGACGCCCACATAGCGGTTCCAGTAGGACAGGTCGTCTCCGTCGCCGGTCGAGATGATCTTGTTGACGCCCTGCAGGCCGTAGGCCGGCGGGATGACCTGGGGGCCGTTCTTGCCGTCCAGATTGAAGCGCGGGTCGTACTTGCCGGGGCGCCAGGAGTTATAGACCGCCTTTTGCACGGCGCTCAGCGCCGGCGACAAGGCAATGATGGCCCCGGAGTCAGCTGGAGATTCGGCCAGCCATCAGGCCGCTTTCCAATACCCGGCGCGAATGAATTGTCAACCGTCGAATGGCACAGGGCGCAGGTCACGCCGACTCGCGTCAGTGTGTCTTTGCCATTGACGGACTCCACGGTGCCCTTGATGCCGACCACGGCATTGAGCTTGATCAGCGCGACGGTGGTGGCAGGGTCAGTCAGACTGATGGTTTTGTTTTGAATGCCCTGCACCACGGCCGGCGGCAGCGCCTCGGCATCAACCTTGAGACCGACCGAAAGTGCGGTCGTCGGGTCCACTTTGGTGCTGATCGTTTCATGCAGACGCAGCTTGTCGGTCCACTGCGTCTCGTCGCCAAAGGTATCGAAGCGGAAAATCTGTTGCCCCTGCGCGACCAGTGCGGCTTGTCCGGTTGACGAGTTGTCGAGGGAATCACCACCACACGCTGCAATTGACGCAACGGCGGCCGAGATGGCCGCAGCCAATAATGGATGGGTGTTCATGGCTGTTCCTTTTGAGTGGGTTAATGCAACCGTTTGGCGCATTCGGGGGAGTCATTGGCATGCTTCAGGTAAGCAATCAGGTCGGCGCGGTCCTTCGGGTCCGCGACGCCGTCGTAGGTCATGGCCGTGCCAGGCACCATGTTGAGCGGCTTGGTGAGAAAGCGGTCCAGCGTCTTGTCGTTCCAGGTGATGCGCGATTTTTTCATCGCCGCCGAGTAATTGAACCCGGCCACGCTGCCAGCCCGCCGCCCCAACAGCCCACAATGGCGCGGCCCCACACGGTCATAGGCCAGTGCGTGGCAGGCCAGGCAACGGGCGTAGACCTGCTCGCCGTGCACCGCATCGGGCGCTGCCCGCGCCAACGCGGGAACACCCAGGGCCAAGGCACCAGCGAAGGCACCGAAGAAGGCGCCGACACGTGCACGGGCTGCGAGCCGCCATCGCATGGTCAGGCCATGAATGCAGACGGCACGGGCACTTCACCCAGCGCCTGGCGCAGGATCGCCCAGTGCATGGCCTCGTCGCCCAGAATGCTTGCAGCCGCCTTGGCCAAGTCGCGGTTGCCGAACAGCGGAACGGCACCCAGATAGGCACTGACCGCGCCCTGCTCCAGCTTGGCTGCGAACCGGAGCACATCCGCCTGCGACTTCAACTGATCGACCGGGAAGTTGTATTTGGCCTTGGCCACGACCGCTTTGCCGCCCAGCTTCTCGACGGTCTGGATCAACACGGCCGCGTGTTCCTTGTGGTGGCCCTGGAACGTCAGCGCAAGGTCCAGCACCGGCTTCTCCAGCAGCTTGCTCTCGGCCCCCAGCTGGTAGGCCGCAATGGCCTCAAGTTCAGCACCCAGCGCGGTGTTGAGGATTTGCACATCTTTGGGGTTGGCACCTCCGGTTTTTGCGGCCAGCGCCCCGTTGCCGGCCAGCAGAGCAACTGCGGCGCCGGAAAGCACCAGGCCCGAGCGGCCCAAAAAAAGTCGGCGCGCCGCGACAGGAGTCGGCATAAGAAAGAATGACATCACAGTTTCCTTGAATGATGCAATCACGATTGGGGAGATTCCCGCTCGCTTGCAAGCTTCGCAAGCACGTTGGCCACTACGCGGTCACAACGCACACCAGCGAATGAGAATGCGTCGCCAATCGCCATATCGACGTCGCGCGACAGCCCCTCGCGCAGCAGACTGCGTGCGCGGAAAAAACGGGTTCGCACCGTGGCCGCCCCAATGTTCAAAGCCACAGCGGTCTCGTCCACACTCAGTTCCTCTACCGCACGCAGCATGAACACGGTGCGAAAGACATCAGGCAGCAAGTCAATGCGGGCTTCCATCAGCCGCCGGATTTCTGCGCGCATCGCGACTTTGTCAGGCCGCTGGTCGGGATCGTCTTCGACCGACAACTCGCCATGCGCCTCATCGAGTTCCATCGCACCTTCCAGCGGAATAACTTCGGCACCCTTGCGGCGCAGGCGCCCCAGCGACTGGTTGATGACGATGCGTACCAGCCAGGTTGACAGTTTGGCGTCGGCGCGAAAACTGCCCAGCGCGCGCCAGGCCTGTAGATAGGCCTCTTGCAACGCGTCTTCGGTTTCTGCGTCGTTTTTCAGAATGCTGCGCGCGGTGCGAAAAAGCAGCCGGTTGTGGCGGCGCATGATGCATGTAAACGCGGACTCATTGCCACTTGCCGCACTGGCGGCGAGTTGTGTGTCGCTGGCGTGCTCCCAAACGGTGGCTTGTGCTGTGGCGGCTGCGTTGTACATGGCGTGCTTTCAAATGTTAGATGCAACGCCAGAGCATCTCGTTCCCGAAATCTTTGGCAAGCCTGGGCTTTATCCGCCAAACAGGACCTGCATCAGGAGCTGGGGGAAATCGCCTTGTCCACAATCGTTTGCGCTTCGTCCAGAATGCGCTGCAAGTGCCTGAAGCCCTGAAAGCTTTCGGCGTAAATCTTGTAAATGGCTTCGGTGCCCGATGGCCGCGCTGCAAACCAGCCGCTGGCGGTGATGACCTTGATGCCGCCCAGCGGCGCACCGTTGCCGGGCGCGGCATCCAGGGTGGACTCGATTTTTTCCCCAGCCAGCAGCGGCGCCTTGATTTGCTGGGGCGACAGCGCTGCCAACCGCTGCTTTTGACTTGCCGTGGCCGCTGTCTCTACCCGGTCTGCGACCGGGCTGCCCAACTCATCTGTGAGATCGACATACAGTGCACCCGGGTCGCGGCCCCGGCGCGCCGTGATCTCAGCTGACAGCAGCGCGGCGGCAATGCCGTCCTTGTCGGTGGTCCAGACCGAGCCGTCGCGGCGCAAAAAGCTGGCCCCTGCGCTTTCTTCTCCCGCGAAGCCCAGCGCTCCGCCATGCAGGCCTTGCGCGAACCACTTGAAGCCGGCCGGCACTTCAAACAGCTTGCGCCCCAATCTGGCTGCAATGCGGTCAATCAGCCCTGTGCTCACCACTGTTTTGCCCACAGCGGCCTGCGCGCCCCACTGCGGGCGGTTTTGGAACAGATAGTCAATGGCCACCGACAAATAGTGGTTGGGCGCCAGCAAGCCTGCGGTGGGCGTGACGATGCCGTGGCGGTCATGGTCGGTATCGCAGGCAAAGGCAATGTCAAAGCGTTCTGCCACGTTGATGAGGCGCTGCATCGCATACTTTGAAGACGGGTCCATGCGGATCTGGCCGTCCCAATCCAGCAGCATGAAGCCGAAGGTGGGATCCACCACGTCACTGAGCACGTGCAGATCAAGCTGATACCGCTCGGCAATGGCAGCCCAATAATGCACCCCTGCGCCGCCCATCGGGTCCACGCCCATCCTGATGTTTGCATTGCGGATGGCGTCCAGGTCAACCACACTGCCAAGGTCGCCCACATAGGCATTCATGAAATCATGGCGGTGCGTGGTGGCCGCCAGCAACGCCTTGGCATGCGGCCTGCGCTTGACGCCAGCCAACCCCTCGCCAAGCAGCCGGTTGGCCTCGGCTTCAATCCAGCGGGTGACATCCTGCCCGGCCGCACCGCCATGCGGCGGGTTGTATTTGAGGCCGCCGTCGCGTGGCGGGTTGTGCGATGGCGTCATGATGATGCCGTCCGCCTGGCCTGAAGACCCATGCTCACGGCCCCGGTTGTGGCCCAGGATTGCATGCGACACGGCGGGCGTGGGCGTGTACGCGCCCGGCAAATCCAGCATCACCTCGACGCCATTGCCAGCCAGCACCTCCAGCGCGCTGGCACAGGCCGGGCTTGAGAGCGCGTGGGTGTCAATGCCCATGAACAGCGGCCCGTCAAGGCCACCGGTTTTGCGGTAATTGCAGATGGCCTGCGTGATGGCCAGCACGTGCCACTCATTGAATGATCGGTCAAAAGCCGATCCCCGGTGCCCCGACGTGCCAAACGCCACGCGCTGCGCTGCAACGCCGGGATCGGGCACATCTGCCCAGTAGGCGGCAACCAGTTTGCGCACATTGATCAGCTCTGAAAGCGGCGCCATTTGGCCGGCGAGCGGGCTGATGCGGCTTGGCTTGGCCTGGCTTGCGGGCAGTGCTGTCACCCCTGCGCCGGTGGTGGCGCCCGTGCCCGCATCGCCAAGCAGGAATAGGTCGGAACTGGTATTCATGCTGTCAAGCCGTCATCCGGATCTCATCCGCATGGCGTGGGTAGGGTGCCACCTGAACGGTATCCACCGGCTCGCCTGCCAGCTTGCTGGAGAAGCCGTGGTTGATGTCTCGGTGGTGCGCCTCGTCGGCCCGCACCACCAGCACCACATCGCGCAGGGTGGCGTCGTCGGGCAAATGCCAGTAATGTTTTGCAATGGCAGGAGCAGGTACATTGGGCGAACGTCCTTCGTCAATTTCCTGCAGGTACAGCGTGTAGCTGAGCACCGCCTCTTCTTCAAAATAACCCACCACGCGGTGGGCGGTGCGCGAGGACACCAGGTACAGCCCGAAAAAACCCACATAAAAAATCCACTGCGCCAACAACACCACCAGCCGCTCGAATTGGGTCGGCCGGGCGATCTGGATGAATGTCATCAGGTGCATGCGCTCGTTCTCGGCTTCTTCCATCAGGGTGCGGATCCAGCCGCCGTCATCCGCCATGCAGCGCAGGCTGTTGAGGTGCTGGATGGTGCCGCCGACCATGCCTGGCACAGCGGCCACGGTTTCCAGAACAATCGCCCGATGGCCATAACGCTTGGCGAAAAACGTGTCGGCCAGCAAGCGCAACAGCTTGGTGAAACCCAGCGCGAAATGGTCTGAGAAGTCCTTGGGCGCGTGGTGCACAGGCGGCGTGTCTTGTGCCCAGCTGGCAGCCGTGTCTCGTTGGGTGTATTGCGTAGCATCAGGGGTCATGTGCAAATGTGGCACGGGAGACGCATCAACGTCTGTGCGTTACCGCACGCAGCTGTATTTAGCGATTTAGAGAGAGAAAACGGCCTATAGCCCTTGTGTAGCATGCATACTTAGCTATTATTCTAGTAGTATATTGCCATTCTTTTTCTGTGCCATTCACTCAATCAAAGATCAACGCGTGGCGGATATCCATGCAAGATTAGACCTACTTTTGCGCATCAATAAAAAATTCTTCCCCTATGTGCGCTACCCAACAGACGGGCTGCCCATCGAAGGCTACCGTTGGGTTCCGCAGCCGGAGCAAAGGAAAATTTACGCCCCGGCAAATTTACAATTTTCACTAAAGAGGTATTCCCATGAAAACGACTCAACATATCGCATTCAGCGCATCGATTGCAGCCTTGCTGCTTGGCTTGGGTGGCTGTGCCGGCATGACGGCACAGGAAAAAGGCACGGCCATTGGCGCCGGCGCGGGCGCCATTGGCGGTGCCGTTCTGGGCGGGGGCACATTGGGCACGCTGGGCGGCGCGGCCGTGGGCGGCGTGATTGGCCATGAAGTGACCAAGCCAAAGCAGTAGTCGGCAGTCGCGGGCGCCTAGCAGGGGTTGACCAGAATGGCCCGGCTTGACTGAGGGTTTGTGTTGATATCATTTGAATAGCGCGCTATTTAACACGCACGGGGGCACGGCAAGCCCGTCGCGGCGCGGTTAAGATTCAGCCCATGTCCCGCCGCCTAATTTTCCTTCTTGCTTGCCTCGCTGTACTTGTTGCTGTTGGTATTGCTTGGTGGTTCACCCGCGCGACTGCGGTTGCAGGGGCCAGCGTCGTTAAAGGGCCTCTGGTTCGCACCTTGCAGTTCTCAGGTCGGGTGGCCACCCTCTCCCGCGTGGATGTCGGCAGCACCCTCACAGGGCGTGTGGTCCAAGTGGGCGTGGCAGAAGGCGCGCAGGTCAAAAAAGGCGATGTGCTGGTGCGGCTGGAAAGCGACGAGCTGCGCGCCGCGCTGGACCAAGCGTTGGCCAACGGGCAACAGGCGGCGGCGCGCCTTGCAGGCCTGCGCAGCACAGGGCGCAGCAGCGCCCAGGCCGGCGTGGCACAGGCGGACTCTGTGTTGATTGCTGCCAAAGCCGACTTGCAGCGCACTCGGGAATTGGTGGCTAAGGGGTTCCTGAGCGAGGCCAAGCTGGACGAAGCCCGCCGTGGCGCAGACGTGGCCCAAGCGCAGCTGATGAGTTCCCGTGCCCAAAGCGCCGCCAATGCAGACCGGGGCACAGACGTGGTGCAGGCCCAGGCGCAGCTTTCCCTGGCCGATGCGGCCACCGCCGCCGCGCGCGCGCGGTTGGCGCAGTCGGTACTGCTTGCACCGGCTGACGCGCGGGTGCTGACCCGCGTGGTCGAGCCGGGCCAGATTGTGCAACCCGGGCGGGCGTTGCTGAGCCTGGCGCTAACCGGCCCGGTGCAACTGGTCGCCCAGGTGGACGAGCGCTATCTTGAGCAGTTGCAGGTGGGCCAAACCGCCAGCGTGCTGGCCGATGCTTTTCCCCAAGCGCGGTTTGCTGCGCGCGTGCAATTGATCTCGCCGCTGGTGGACGCGCAACGCGGTGCAGTGGAAGTGAAGTTTGCCCTGCCCGACGCACCCCCGGCTTTTTTGCGTGAAGACATGACGCTGTCGCTGGAGGTGGAAACCGCCCGCCGGGACAGCGCTCTGGTGGCGCCCGTCGCGGCGTTGCGCGGCGACCTCCAAACTTCTGCTGCGTTGCGCGGCGACCTTCAAAACTCCGCCTCGTTGCGCAGCGACGTGGTTTTCATCGCGCGCGACGGCCGAGTAGAAGAGCGCAGAGTGCGCCTGGGCCTTCGCACACTGGAGGCCGTGGAAGTGCTGGAAGGGCTGGCAGAGGGCGATATCGTCTTGACCGGCCCCGCGCCCAAACCTGGCAGCCGGGTGCGCGCCAGCCTCACCCCGCAAACCGCAACGGCATCGACCCGCCTCCAGGGCAAAAACACAGGCAAGGGCACACGCGACGAAGACGCTGGTTCGGCCATGTCCAACGCCATGGGGCGGTGACAGACCATGTTTTGCCTGTTCGGTTTTGAGCGCCAGGTGGCCACCCGATTTCTGCGGGAGGGCCGCATGCAGACGGTGCTGATCATCGTAGGTGTGGCTGCGGGTGTGGCCGTGGTCGCCTACATCTCGGCGCTGATCACGGGCCTGCAGCGCAACACGCTGGAAAAAACACTGGGCGCGCAAGCGCACATCACGGTCAGCACGCCCGACGATGTGGTGATCTCCGCCCGAGCGCCTGACACGCCAGCCACCGTGCTGTCGCAAACCCAGCCCCGCGCGCAACGGCCCCGCTCCATTGCCAACTGGCGCGCGCTGGTGCCCGTGCTGGAGGCCATGCCCGAGATCAGCGCCGTGTCGCCGACTGTCTCTGGTTCCGGCCTGGCAGTGCGCGGTGAGGCAACAAAGTCCATCGCATTGATTGGCGTTGAGCTTGACCGCTATGAGCGCATCGTGCACTTGAGCAGCAAAATCGTCGCGGGCGAGGCACGCCTGGGGCCTGGCGAAGGCATCATCGGGCGCGAACTGGCCGACGATCTGGGCGTGCGCGTAGGCGACCGCATCAGCCTCGTGACAGGGGGCATCACGGATTCACTGCGCGTCACCGCGCTGGTGGATCTGGGCGTGAGGGAGATCAACCGGCGCACCGTCATCGTGCCGCTGCGCACCGCGCAAAGCCTGGTGGGGCTGCCCGGTGGCGCAACCAGCCTGGAGATGACGCTTAAAGACATCTGGTCGGCCCAGACCCTTGCGGCAGACCTGTCGCGGCGATTTCCGTACAAAGTGGAAAGCTGGCAACTGGCCAATGCGTCGCTGGTTTCGGCCCTGAACGCGCAATCGATCAGCACCGGTGTCATCCGAGCGGTGGTGATGGTGGTGGTGGTGCTGGGCATCGCCAGCGTGCTGGTGGTGTCGGTCGTGCAGAAGCGGCGTGAGATTGGCATCTTGCGGGCCATGGGTGCAACGCAAGGCCAGATACTGCGCGTTTTTCTGCTGCAAGGCGCGATTGTGGGGGCTGTGGGCTCTGCGCTGGGCGTGTTGCTGGCGGTGGGATTGATCTGGGTTTTTACTGCCCTGGTGCGTGGCTCTGACGGACTGCCGCTGTTTGCCATCACACTGTCACCCGGCCTCGCGCTGGAAGTGGCGGGCATTGCCACGCTGTGCGGCGTTCTGGCCGCCGTGGCGCCGGCGCGGCGCGCCGCCAAGCTGGACCCGGCGCAGGCCATACGTCTGTGATGGAGGTGAGATGGGCGCTGCAAACACTGCTTCCACTGGCGCATTGATAGAACTTGCCGACATCCACAAAACCTACAACCAGGGCCAGCCGAACGAGGCAAAGGTGCTGCACGGCCTGTCGCTTGCCATTGGGCGCGGCGAGTTTGTCGCGCTGATCGGCCCCTCAGGTTCCGGCAAGAGCACGCTGCTCAACATCATCGGCCTGCTGGAGCGCTCCACCTCCGGGAGCTACAAAATGGAAGGCAAAGAGACCACCGCACTGGACGACGCCGAATTGACCCTGCTGCGGCGCACCACGCTGGGCTTTGTGTTCCAGTTCCACCACCTGCTGCCCGCCTTCACCGCGCTGGAAAACGCGACGCTGCCCGCGCTGATGCGCGAAGGCCGAATCACGCCAGCGGCCCTGGAACGCGCCCGTGCGGTATTGAAATCGGTGGGCCTTGAAAATGCGATGGCCAAACGCCCCGGCGAGCTGTCAGGCGGCATGCAGCAGCGTGTGGCCATTGCCCGCGCGTTGGTGTTGGAGCCGCCGCTGGTGCTGGCCGACGAGCCCACAGGCAACCTGGACACCGCGTCGTCGGACGAGGTGTTTGCATTGATGCGGCGTATGCACGCCGAGTTGAACACCTCATTTTTGATCGTCACACACGACCCGCGCCTGGCCGCGCGCTGTGACCGGGTGATTGAGCTGGTGGACGGGCATATCAAGCGTGGTGAGGCGATCAAGGCTGCTGCGCCGGGTTGAGCACTAACCCGGTATGTGCGCCAGCGCACAGAAGGCAACCGGCACAAAGCGGAAGATGACCAACGCCGGGCTTTTCAGCAGTGGAAGTGCGCGGTTTTTTTGTCTGAAATTTCCATAGGAGAACTTGATGAGCCACACCCAAATTGCCGTCGTTGTCGGCAGCCTCCGCCGCGATTCTTTCAACCGCAAACTGGCCAGCGCCATGGCCAAGCTGGCACCGGCAGACTTCTCGTTCCAGCAAGTGCAAATTGGCAACCTGCCCCTTTACAACCAGGACGACGATGCCATCCAGTCAGACCAGGTCAAGCAGTTGAAATCCGAGATTGCCGCATCGCACGGGTTGCTTTTCGTCACGCCCGAATACAACCGCTCAATCCCGTGCGTACTGAAGAACGCGATTGACCACGCATCACGCCCCTATGGCCAAAATGCCTGGGCAGGCAAACCGGCTGGCGTGATGGGCGCATCGATTGGAGCCATCGGCACGTCGATGGCGCAACAGCATCTGCGCAACATCCTGGCGTACCTTGATGTGCCCACGATGGGGCAGCCCGAAGCGTTCATCCATGCAAAAGAAGGCCTGTTTGACGCAGATGGCAGTATCGGCGCGGCCAGCAAGAAATTCTTGCAGGCCTGGATGGACCGGTACGTGGCCTGGGTGAAGATATTTGCGCCAAAGTCAGCGTAACAAAACGACATGCGTCGGGGCTAAACCAGCACAGACTGCAAGTCACGCCTCAATGATTTGGGCATCACCGGCCCGTGCCCGAACCGCACCACCAGATCGGGTCGGCCACCGCCGATGCCCATCGCGGTCGCAAACTGGGGCCGAAGCCTGGAAACCTCCACAGGCTGGTTGAGCATCGCGTTGCGGATGCCCAAAGCTGTGGCCTGAAGTGCGAAACGCTCGTAGCAGCGCCCCGCCTCAACCCAATGCGCCTTGTCGCTGGCTTCAGATACAAAAACCGCAACGCCAGCGGAGCTGCGCACGTGTTTTGCATATTTGTCATTTTCGCTTTTTGGCTTGAAGAACATGCCAAAAAGCGGGCTGCCAATCCAGCGCGGAACCGATGGGTTTCCCGAGGTGGCGCTATAGAGCCCGTCACCGGTTTCAACTGCTTCACCGCTGCCAAACCGAATCCAGCTTTTGAGCTCTTCAACAAAAGCCGGATCGTTCATTTGCGCGGTGTTGCCTTCAACCACGTACGCCAAAACGCTCTCAAGCGCGGCCTTTTTGGTGAGGAGCATCACGCGAACGCCTTTGCCCGTGCCTGCCTGTTCCAAGAGGCGCAATTCGTCGGTGGACAACGGCTTGCCATCGTATTCGGCACGCGTGCACTGGCGCTCGGAGATCGCCAGGTAAAGCGGTGAAGCGGCTGCGTTGGTCGGTTCCAGCGCCACCCGGATGGCGCCGCCCCCGTCTCCATCGCGGCCACCGCCGGATTCAAGGCCAAACCGCACATCGCCTTTCAAACCATTGGCCAGCGCGGCCTGCACCAGATTCTCGGTCGCGCAGCCCAATGATGCATACAGATGATGGTCGTCGGGGTCAACCGCAGGGGTTCGCCGCGCGAGGTCGGGCAAGATGGTGATGGCATCGTCTTCAATGCGAAACTTCCAGCACTGGGTGTTGTGGCTGGATGGGGCCAGCGTGGCATACCGCACGAGTTCCTGGCGCAACGCCGTCTTGTCGCCAGGCGGCACTTTGGCGGGGCGCCAGGTGCTGCTCACTGTGGCGTCATAGCCGCCCGCGCCACTGTCTGACGAGCAGGCTTGCAGAATAAAAGGTGCACCCATCGCTGCGGCCGCAGATGCCGTAGCACTATGGATGAATTGTTTACGTGTGATCATGGCAATTCCCCAGTTTTCCCATGCTAAAGCGTCACGCGCAAAAGTTCAGTGCGGTAACGCACCTTCGCGCAGGCGGTCCGGGTGCGTCAACGCAAAGACAATCAGCGCGGCCAAGGCCAGCCCCGCTGCCAGGAAGAACGTGCTGGCCGGATTCAGCAGCCACAAAGCGCCGGCAATCAGCGATGCGGGCAAATAAATCACACCCGTCACGAAGTTGTAAAGCCCTATGGCAGAGGCGCGCCGCTCGGCTTCCAGATCGACGATGAAGGCTTTGTTTTGGGCCTCGTCTATCGCGTAGAAAACGCCGTACAGAATGAACAGCACGATTATTTCCAATTGGGTGCTGGCAAACGCAAAACCAAGGCTCATCACAAAGTAGACGGCATAGCCCAGCATGATCATCTTGGGCCTGCCCACACTGTCCCCGAGCTTACCAATCAGCGGCGCAGCAATCACGCACGCTATGTTGAACATGGCGTAGAGCAGCACCGTGTCTTTGACCGAAAAGCCCACGCTGTGGGCACGCAACATCAAGAAGCCAAAACTGAAATACGCCAGCGAAAAGACGCCCGCACTTATCAGATAGCGCTTGAACCCGGGGCTCAGGCTTTGCCAAGTCTGCAGCATGTTCTCGCGCGGACGCGCTGGCGCTGCCTGGTCTTTGACGAGGCTCAGCGCCACCACGGCCAGTACCGCTGGCACCAGCGCCACCCAGAACAGGGCGCGGTAGGTTGAAGCGCCATACCCCAGCCACGACAGCAGGGCATACGCGACCAATGGCCCCAGCACGGCACCCGATTTGTCCAGCGCCTTGTGCACGCCGAAAGCGTAGCCACGGCTCCCCTTGTCGGCCACGGCGGACAGCCAGGCATCGCGCGGCGGACCTCTGAAGCCCTTGCCTAAGCGCTCGATCACGCGAAAAACTGTAAGGCCGGTAATTGAACTGCTGACCAGCAGGATGACCTTGGCCAGGGTGGAAAAACCATAGCCCGCCAACGCAAAGATTTTGCGTTGGCCAGTGCGGTCTGACAACCAGCCTGCGTAGTAGTTGAGTGATGACGCCGACAGATCAGCCAGGCCCTCCACAAGGCCCAACAGGGCCGCCGATGCACCGGCGAGGGTGGTGAAGAAAATCGCAAATACCGAGAAGATCATCTCGGAACTCAGGTCGGTCAAGAAGCTGACCAAGCCGAGCTTGAGCACATCCGGGTACACGCCAAACCTGTTGCGGACGGAATCAGGCGTTTGCTGCGCATTCACAGTGCCGCCCCAAACAGCGATCCCACGCCCGCCGTGATGGCCATGGCCAGGGCACCCCAGAACGTGACGCGCCAGGCACCCGTCCAGACGTTGGCACCGCCCGCTTTAGCAGCAGCAACTCCCAACAAAGCAAGAAAGCCAAGCGACATCACCGTGATCCAGGCAATCAGGTGCGGCCCCACCGCCAGTGCGGTGACTGCCAGCGGCAGCGCTGCCCCCACTGCAAAGCTGGCAGCTGACGACAGCGCCGCTTGAACGGGTTGTGCGCCATGCGCCTCGGATATGCCCAGCTCTTCGCGCGCGTGCGTGCCCAGCGCATCGTGTTTCATCAATTGCGTAGCCACTTGTTGCGCCAGCGTCGAATCCAGCCCGCGTGTGACATAAATGGCGGCCAACTCCCGGTGCTCGGCGGCGGGGTCTTTCTCCAGCTCGGCGCGCTCGCGGGCCAGATCGGCCATTTCGGTATCGGCCTGCGAATGCACCGACACAAACTCGCCCGCCGCCATCGACATGGCACCCGCCACCAGGCCTGCGACTCCGGTGAGCAGCAGGCTGCTCTGGCTGGCGCTGGCAGCCGCAACGCCCACAATCAGGCTGGCGGTGGACACAATGCCGTCGTTGGCCCCCAGCACGGCCGCGCGCAGCCAGCCGATGCGGGAGGTGCGGTGTCTTTCGGTGTGTCTCATGATGTCCAATCCTTTTGACTTTTCACGGAGCCGATAACCCGGTCATTTCGCACCAGAAACCGGCCATTCAAGCGTATCGGCAGCGGGCTGCCAGAAATGGGTTCGAGCGCCGTGCCGGCCTGCTGCGCATGAATGTGCAGGTGCGGCTCGCCGGTATTGCCAGAATTGCCTACTGCCCCTACAAGCTGACCGACTGCGACTTGATCGCCAGCCTTGACTTTAATGCTGCCGGGTTGAAGGTGCCCCAGCAACACATCGGCACCTGCGCAGCGCAGCAGCACGTGGTTCCCCGCCATATGCTCCCGATCCATTTGCGGCACTGGCATGTCGGGCAAGCCGTCGATGGCAACCTCCACGACGCCTGTGCAAGGCGCGTACACGGGTACGCCGTAAATCACGTAAGCACTCAGTTCCGTTGGTTGCAAACCAATCAACGTCTCATGTACGGGCGCGACGCCCACTATGCCCAGCAGGTTGCGTTCCAGCGACTTCACGCTGTGGGCGCGAAAGTACCAGCGGTAAATGACAGCGGGCATGCCCATCGTGACTACGACGCGAGCCGAGCGACCTGACAAAACCTTTTTATCAAAGAAATTGGCGTATTCCCCGCTAAAAAAAGGACGCATCAGCTATTCAAAAAAGCCTTTTAGCAATGCGCGCATGTCACCGGCCCAGAGCGGAAAGAAAATAACCAGATGCGCGGCCTAAAGAAGATCGTTTTGCACGGGTTTAAGGCTAATGGGCACTGTGCCTGTTTCACAGTCTTTTTGACTGCGCAGCAAAGGGAAGTCAAGTTCCGCGATATTGACGTGCCTGACTGAGTGGCCCGCACTTTCTGCGCCAGCGCTTTAGCTCGATGCCAGGGCATGGCACAAGTGCGGCTGGCTTGCATCTGGGTGGCCCTGTATTAAAAGGGTTCGTTTGGACATCATTGATCTCTGCTGGATTTGGGTGAGTGGGATGTTTGCCGTGAAACCATCCCGACACGGTCATTCGTCTGCGGATAGTGATAAATGGTTTCATTCAAGTAGCGGGAAACCTCTGTAATGTCCGCCTCGCTCCATGCCAAGCCCGTGTTGCCCTGCCAGCGGCGAACTTGAAATTTCAGGCTGTCCCAGTCGAAGGCCTGCTTGACATTGCGCCAATGCATTTGCGTGGTGTGGCACGCTACGCAATGCGTGCTGTAAAGCAACTCGCCCCGTGTCTGGGCGGGTGTGTCTTGGGAACAGCAAAGCGAGCTGGAACCTGCCAACACAAAAAAACCACGATCCCATTTTGAAGTTTCGTCATGAGTCTCCTGCCACGCGGTCGATTGCGAAGACCTGAATCTTCGCTTCGCGTTTGCGCCCTGTATGTGCGCCAACGCACATACGGCCGATTTCCGTAGGGCAAATTGAATTCACTTAGCACCAGGCTCATTTCGCAAAATCAAATGAGAGCGATGTCAACTTGCCGCGGTAGTAGGGTTTGAGGCCGTCAGGCATCACCCACGCGACCTCGCCTTCAAGCGGCACCCGCATGCCGTCGCGAACTGCGTAATTCCAGAACCGGCCTTGCCAGGGTGCACCGCTGGGAACACCGTTTACCAGGCGCCCACGCGATTCAGCACGGGCAGAGCCGATCAATCCGTCGTCCTGAAACCGGAAAGTCAGTGTCAATGTGATCGCACCGTCTGTGAGAGTGGCGCGGGCCGATTGGTCATCCACTGCCTCCCAGCGCACGCCCTGGCTCGGTAAAAGTGCCGTCGGGTACCACAATGCCTCCATAAAGTAGCGCATGAACTCCCCTTGCCGCAACTCCGGGGTGTCGGGCATGTTGACCACAGGAATCAACCCCAATACCGCGCCGTGCAGTATGCCCTGGCCTGCGATGTACGCGTCATGGATATGCACGGGTACGCGCGAAAACATCGTGATGCGGGCATCCCAGTCAAAGCCTGGCCGCTGGGTGATCACACGCTGCTTCGCGGTGAACGGCTTCCACGCTTCAGCGGTTTCGCTCATGTTGAACGTTCCGGTCTGTTCAAGCGACGCGGCGGCGATGATGGCCTGGCCGTCCTTCAACACCGCGCGAAAGTATCGCTGCACGGGTGCGGGCAGACCTTCGAGCTCGCGGGCATCGTAGCGTGCAGCCTGCGTAGAAGGCCAAGGCCCGACGCGAGCCGCTTCGAGCCGTGCCAGCTTGGCGTTTGTGCCTGAGTTCCAGTGCCAGGAACCGTAGCCTACGGCACCTATCCCAACGATCAAAAGCACAGTGAGTGCAACACCTGACCACTTCAACCAAGTCATCACGCGCCTAGCCCGTAGAGTGCCGCAATCCGAAAGCCAGGGGTCAAACTACAGACCGCAGGCCAACCGGGTTGGGTGTCGTTCATCTCAAAATCCCCTTTTTCCAAGCGGCACGGCCGCCCGTTGCGACGTCAAGCAAGGAGCCGCCGTCAGGCCTATTGAACACAATAAGCGCGCTGCCCGGCATGATCTGGATCAAACAATCTGAAGATTCTCTGGCGGCGGCGACGCACGGCATGAATGTCAGGAGACACTTGCAAAACTGCGCATTTTCTCCATGCGCGCTTTGCCAAGGTTGCCAATGAACCCGACATTTCATATTGTGACATTGCCCCCGAAAAACGTACTGCTTAGCTGGTGGTTAAAAATCAGTTTAAGAGAACGAAATGGGTGAAACGAAACGACGGGCCAAGTACACGCTCTTTGAGCACGGGCGGCGTAGACGTCTGGACAAACCCAGCAAGCCTGGCAGCTTTCAGCGCCTGAACGATGAAGCGTTGTTGACCCACATCCGAGCCATCCATGCAGAGGTCAAAGCGGAATACGGTTGGTCAAAAATGTGGAAGGAACTGGTGGCACGAGGTCACCGCGTGGGCAAGGAGCGGGTACGCCGCCTGATGAAGAATCACGGCATCCGCGCCCGATGCAAACGCAAGTTTGTCGTCACCGCGGACAGCAAGCACCATCTGCCCATTGCCCCTGATCTGGTGCAACGTAACTTCACCCCAGCGGCGCCCAATCAGGTCTGGACGGGTGACATCACGTATATCGCCACCGACGAGGGTTGGCTGTATTTGGCGGCTGTTGTTGACCTGTTCAGCCGCCAGGTGGTGGGCTGGAGTATGCAGGCGCACAAGCAAAGCAGCCTGGTGACGGATGCGCTGAAGATGGCATGGTTTCGGCGTCACCCCGACCCAGGCCTGATCTTCCATTCGGAGCGGGGAAGTCAATACTGTGGGCACGAGTTTCAGCGCACGCTGGCGGGCGACAAGATGAAAAGCTCGATGAGCCGCAAGGGGAACTGCTGGGCGGACTTGGGGTTTTGCCACAACGCGCCCACAGAGAGTCTGTGGGGACGGTTGAAAGTGGGCAGGCTATACGGGCAAAAGTTCGCCACGCACAGAGAATCAATGGACGAGGTGATTGACTGGCTGACCTTCTACAGCCACAGACGATTGCACTCTACGCTGGGCTATGTCAGCGCCATGCAATTTGAAGAACGCTGGCACGCGGCACAGCAACCGAAGGCCGCATAACGGAACGGCTAAGCGGTACGTCAAGCGGGGGCAGGTTC
The DNA here is from genome assembly GCA_025358555.1 of Rhodoferax sp. Taxonomy (GTDB): domain Bacteria; phylum Pseudomonadota; class Gammaproteobacteria; order Burkholderiales; family Burkholderiaceae_C; genus JANYCG01. Next base: position 1,367 of record JANYJD010000039.1, on the reverse strand, counting down.
ACCCGGCCGTTGCCTTCAGTCACGTCGTGCACGTTGCCCGAGGTGGCGCGCACGCTGTGCACCAGGCTTCCTTGGCCGAAATTGGGTCAGGCCAAAGCGTTAATAGACTTAGGGTAGCAGCGCAGTGGTGAGGTTCGTGGCTACCGTTGTGGTGGCGACGACCATCCCGTTTAAGAGACTGAGTAATCAAGACGTTTTTCCCTCGTGGTGCGCATCGTTGAACCCTCAATCAAAGGAGTACGCTTGTGGCCCAGCCCGTCAAAACCTCAACTGTGTCAGCACTGCCGTCCAAGGCGCAACCCGTACGCAAGCGATCAAAGGCCCCGGCTTTGAGCATCGCTTACCCCAGTGCCTGCGGCATTGATATCGGTGCCACAAGTCATTTCGTCGCCGTGCCAGGGGAGCGTGACGATGAGCCAGTGCGCGAGTTCCTGTCCTTCACTGCCGACTTGCATCGCCTGGTGTAATGGCTGCATGAATGTCGCGTTACAGCCGTGGCAATGGAGTCAACCGGGGTGTACTGGATCCCCCTGTTCGAGATGCTCGATGCCGCCGGGTTTGAAGTGCATCTGGTCAACGCCCGGCACGTCAGGAATGTGCCTGGGCGCAAGAGCGACGTGCTGGACTGCCAGTGGCTGCAACAATTGATGAGCTATGGGCTGCTGCGCGGTGGTTTTCGTCCGGCTGAGGAAGTCTGTGCGCTGCGTGCCGTCTGGCGCCACCGCGACATGTTGCTGGCCTATCAGGCACGCCATGTCCAGCATTTGCAAAAGGCGATGACGCAGATGAATGTGCAGCTGCACCATGTCATCTCCGACATCATGGGCGTGACCGGGCAGGCCATCATCCGCGCCATCGTCGCAGGCGAGCGTGATGCCGCCACGCTGGCCCAAGCTGCGGGAGAGTCGCATCAAAGCTGACGAGGCCGAGGTCGCCGCGGCCCTGGAGGGCAACTGGCACGACGAGCACCTGTTTACCCTCAAGCAGGCCCTGGCCTTGATCGACGCCTATACCGCGCAGATCACCGAGTGCGATGGCAAATTGCAGCACCTGCTGGGGGCTCTGAAGGGCCACGAATTGCCAGAGTCTGGCCTGGGCGCTCCCAAACGCAGCACACCGGCGAACACTGCCGCCTGTGCTCCCGAATGGATAAACCCAAAGCTATCACGGCCAGCGCACACAAGCTGGCACGGCTGGTGTATTTCATGCTGACCAGGGGTCAGGCCTTTGTCGAAGCTGGCCAGGATGAATATGAAGAGCGCTACCGCCAAAGAGTGGTGCAAAATCTGACTCGCCGGGCTCACCAATTGGGCTTTCAACTTACACCACAGGCGGTCCCTTCAGCATGAAGTCAAACATTCGATTTC
>JANYJD010000026.1 GCA_025358555.1 Rhodoferax sp. | reverse complement strand
GTCCTGACCATCGATTTCTTTGATCGTCTGGGTCTGCCCCGGCTCTCATGACCTCAACTTCTCGAACCGCCCGGTGCGGACCCGCATGCCGGGTGGTGTGGGAGGGGCCCGATCTGCGATGATCGGCCCCTATCCCGATTGTAAAATCAACATCTTAAGCCTGTTTCGAATGCAGGTTGGTCCATCTGCCCACCTGGCAAACACCGCGCCCGCTTCACCGACTCGGGCGGGCTCTACCTGGAGGCGAGCCCCGCCGGGTCAAAGCGTTGGTTCTGGAAAACCTAGCAGGACGGCAAAGAAGGACGCATGGCGCTGGGTGCCTACCCGGCCATGGGCCTGAGTGATGCCCGCAAGGCCCGTGACGCTGCCAAGCTGCACAAATCCGAGGGCCGCAACCCGGTTGAGGTGCGCAAGGTGCAAAAACTGCGAGCCACACGCTCCGAAGGCGACACCTTCAAGGCCGTTGCCCGGGAGTGGTATGCCAAACAGTCGCCCCAATGGAGCTCCAGCCATGCGGAGCGATCATTACTAAATCCCGAAATTACCTTTGCCCCATCGATGCCGAAGTCAGAAAGCCGTCCATAAACTTGAACTTGGCAAGCTGCTGGGCCGAAGGTGGACTTGCCGTGATGCGGCCATCCTCCTGAATTTGCAGCAGCGAACCCTTGGCCTTGAATTCTGGCCAAGGTGCGAGACCCGGCCCATTCGGGTCGCCATTCGCGGCGAAGTTCACCCAGTAAGACATCATCTCGCTTGAGACTTTGCGATCCGCCGGGCCAGCCGGGGGTGCCCTGGGCGCGAAGAACTGCGGGTTGAGGGTGCCGAATACGAAAGCCACATCCGCCACATGCGACGCTATCGGCGAATAGGGCGACTCATAGGCGAAGTGGTAGCCGTAGACAGGCGATTTTCCAGTCTGCGCATGCAGTGAAAGCCAGGCCCAGGTCTCGGCCTTTTGCCGGAGGTCGGAATGCAGTTCCTCGGCGGCGAGTTTCACCTCGGCATCGGTATCGCCCGGATACAGCGACAAAAATTCCCGAATTTTCCCCGGACCAAAAACCAATTGGGCCGCTTCGCGGAACTCTGCGGCAGTCTTGTGCGGAAACCACTCTGCGCGGAATGGAAAGGCCTCGCGCTTGTTGTACCCGGCCAAAAGCGGCACGTCGTTCTGCTGCCCCTTGCGGAACAGCTCTTCCATGTTGGCGGGGAAGACATGCCCGTCAATGCCCGGTGCGAACACCATCGCCGCGCCGCCAGGGAAATCCCAGTTGGCGGCGGTGTTTAGGCGCTCGGCCGGCATGGCGCGCAACTCCTCCATCGCCGTTGCAACCGTTGACGCTCCTACCGCGCTGGCGAACGCGGCACCACGAAGCCCGATCTCGGCAAGGCTGGGCAGTTGTTGCAATGACGATCCGCTTTGGCCGATGGCCTTGTGGAAAAGGCCTTTCGCCATGGGTGAACCCATCAGCAGGCTGACCGCCTGCGATCCCGCCGACTCTCCAAAAATGGTGACGTTCTTCGGGTCGCCGCCAAAGTTGGCGATGTTCGCCTGCACCCATTTCAGGGCGGCCATCTGGTCCTGCATGCCGAAGTTGCCCGACAGCCGACCTTCGCTTCTGAGCAGCGGATGCGCAAAGAAGCCGAACACGCCCAGGCGGTAGTTAACGCTGACGAGCACCACGCCCTTTTGGGCCAGCAAGGCACCATCTGTGTTGGGGTCGCCTGCCGCGCCAAACTGGAATCCGCCGCCGTGGATCCAGACCATCACGGGCCGCCGCTCGCCCGACGCCTTTGCACTGGTCCACAGATTCAAGTAGAGGCAGTCTTCGCTTTGGGGTACACCGCCACTGCGCCCGGCCAACGAGGCAACCCTCACGTTGGCCCAGCAGCGGTTGCCAAAGCTGGTGGCCTCACGCGTGCCCTCCCACAATTTGGCGGCTTGGGGAGCTTGCCAGCGCAAGGGCCCAACGGGCGCTGCGGCGAATGGAACACCCTTGAATGAAAGCACACCTTGCGCATCGCGGGGTGTGCCGCGCAAGCTGCCTTGCTCGGTCTTGACGATCTCATCCAACGGTGCAGTGGCTTGGGAATGCACGTTGCCAGAAAAAAGCAGCAGTGCTGCCAACCCGTAAGCAAAAGTTCTCATGCCCGATGCATCCTTGAATGTGAGTCGGAAGTTCATGTGGCGTGCGACATGCCCAGCAGCTTGAACGCGTTGCCAAAGTAAAGTTTGCGCGCATCTTCTTCATTGAGATCCAGGTCTTCAATGGAGCGGATCCCCTCGCGGATGAACATGGGGCCCTCCTCGGGGTCAAACGGGCAGTCGCTGGCAAACACCACCTTGTCTGCGCCAAAAAAGTCCAGCCCGCAGCGCAATGCCGAGCTGGACCCGCCCAGCACGGTATCGCCATAAAACATTTTGAAGTACTCAATCGGCGGCTTGGAAAGCGACTTCAGCACATTGGCTTCCGAGCCGTCACCCCGGCTGCCCATTTGCGCCCACAGCGTCTCTGCCCGGCCCGCAAAATACGGCAGCATGCCACCGCAATGGTGGGTGATCAGCCGCAAGCCAGGCAGGCGCTCCAGCAGGCCCGAGAAGACCATGCGCGACATGGCCACACTGGTCTCGACCGGCCAGCCCAAGACCTGCCAGATTTCGTACTTGGATTTGTCTTCGTTGGCGTAATCAGGTTTGCTTGCAGGCCGGGTAGGGTGCATCCACACCGGCATGTTGTGATGGTGGGTGATGCGCTCAAAAATCTGAAAAATCTCGGGCTCATCCAGCGCCCGGCCGTTCACGCTGGTCAGAATCTGCACGCCTTTGGCACCGAGCTTTTCAATCGCATGGTCCATTTCCTCCAGCGCTGCTGCTGGATTGTTCATGGGCAGCGAAGCCACGAAGGTCGGGAATTTGTCAGGCCAGCGGCGGCAGATTTCGGCCATGCCCTCATTGGCGACTCGGGCGTACCCCGGTGAATCTTCAGGGCCGCCCAGCATCTCGGGCGATGGAACGGCCAGGGTAATGACCTGCTGGACTTCGGGCCACGCATTGAGCATTTCCACGCGGGCTTCCATGTCCCATAGCATGCGCAGGGAGTTCATGCGCCTGACCATGCCTGGCTCTTTGCCGTGCTTGTTTACCAGCGCCAAGTAGGCGGGCGGCATGACGTGGTTGTAGATGTCTATTTTTGCTTGTTTCAAGTTAGGCCTCGGTTCAATGGTCATTTGTGTGGTGCCGCTGTCGTCGTAGGGGGTGGCTCAGGGATTGGCCTTGGCAAACTCAGCCTGCACTTGCGCCTCGTACGCGAGCAGCTTTTGCACGCTCGGGCGCTGCTCCATACGGCGCAGGTGGGCCACGCAATTTTTGAAGCCCGACACATCCGGCTTGAACATGCCACCCCGCCTGAAGCACCAGTAAAAATAGGCATCAGCGCAGGTGAAATCGTCAAAGAACCACTCGCGCCCGGCCAGCATGTTGTCGGCAATCTCAAACAGCTCGAACAGCGTATGCGAGCCATGGGTGCGCACGTTATCGGCGGAGCCGGGCAGGTCGCAATAGCGCTCGGGCCGCGCCTGCTGCGTGAGCTTGGGGTGTATGCCTGCTGCGCACCAGGCCATCACGGAAATTGCGCGGACGTACTCCATGGGGTCCGCAGGCAGCAATCTGGCCGCTGGGTACTGGCGCGCAATCCAGATCTGGATCGCAACGTTTTCTGTGAGCGGCTGGCCGTCGATGATCAGGGCGGGCACCTTGCCTTTGGGGTTGATGCGCAGGTAGGCGGGCGTGTTATTTTCGTTTTTCCCCAGATTGACTGGCAAAGTGTCGAATTCGGCCCCGGCTTCGGCCAGCAGGATGTAGGGCACCAGCGAGCAGGCGACGGGGCAGTAGGCGAGGGTGAGTTTCATGGTTTCTTTCCTTGATGGGGGATTCAGGTCTGCAACCAAACAGTGCCTTCGGCGTAGAGCCGTGCCAAAGACGCGCTACAGCGAACTGTAGACCAGTGGATTGCGCCGCGCGAGATGGCAGATGCAATACAGTGATAGGATTTCAATATCGCTGCGCAGAAGTACGCCTGCTCGTTGCCCGCCATTGCGCACCAGCGCCAGAATAAGGGCACTTCGGTTTGCGTGCATGAATGTTGGAGCATATACTTTTCGTCCAGAGCCGTTGAATTGCCTGTCCTCAACGCAATGGGGTGCCCACATGAAAATTGTCGCAATTACATTCGCCTCGGTTCTAGGCATCAGTTCGATTGCCCTCGCTGCACCGGACGAGCAGAAGCTCGGCAAAGATGCGGGTTACCCGGTCGGAAAGGCCGCCAGAAGCAGTTGGCTTGAGGACGAATCGATGCGGGTTGGATCGTTCACCCATCATGGCGAGATTCCGGGCATGTACCAAGGCAAGGCGAATGTCCTGAAGCGCGCGGATAAACCCATGCCATTGCCGAAAGACGCGCAAGAACCCGACTATCGCTGGAACATCGACCAGGCGCGCGGCTTGAGCGTGGACGACTACCTGGCGCGACAGCGCATCATGGGCTTGCTGATTGTCAAGGACGGCGTGGTGCAGCTGGAACGCTACCAGTATGACCGCAAGCCGTCACATCGATTCAACTCGCACTCGATGGCCAAATCAGTGACCGCGCTGGCCATTGGAATCGCCCTCAATGAGGGAAAAATCAAGTCGCTGGACGACCGGGCTGACCATTACGCGCCCAAAGTCAGCGGCACGCTGCTTGGCGAGACCACCATTCGCAATCTGTTGCGCATGGCCTCCGGTATCCGTATTGAGCAGACCTACAACGGCAGTGGTGATTCCGGTCGTTTCGACACGGCCATTGGGCGCGAAGGTGTTGAAGCCGCTGCACGCGTCCTGACGGTGCGCGAGCGCGAACAGGGCGCGCGGTTCAGCTACGCCAGCGCCCAGAGTGCGATCCTTGGAGCGGTCTTGCAGGGAGCGACGGGAAAGAGTGTCAGCGACTACCTGACTCCGCGACTGTGGCAAGCCATTGGTGCCGAGGAGACCGCGCTGTGGCGTGCCGATAAAACCGGACTTGAGGTGGCCTACGGAAACTTCAACGCCACGCTGCGCGACTATGCTCGGCTGGGCGTGGTGCTCGCCAACGACGGCGTGCGAGCGGACGATCCGGGCGGCAAGCAAATCATCCCGCGCGAGTTTCTGCTCGACGCCACCGACTGGAAGCGTGCGCCCGAGCAGTTTCGTCCCGGGAAGGCGACGCCGTACCTGGGTTATGGCTATCAGTTCTGGATCTTCCCCGGCGAGCGCAGGCGATTTGCCATGGTCGGTGTTTACGGCCAATCCGTCTACATCGATCCGGAACAAAAACTGGTGATGGTGCAGGTCGGCGTCAACGCCACCGCAGAGGCGGGCGACAACTCACTCGCCCGCGAGCGCAATGCGTTCTGGCGTGGCGTGGTGGGCCATTACGGCAAGTGGTAGCGGCAGAGATCAGCAGCGTCAGCGCTGGGCGCGCTGCCTGGTTTTGCCAATTAATAGTAAATATATAGCAAACAATATCCATTGTACGAGGGCTACAGGCCTATTTAATGGATAAATTGCCAAAAAAAACCAAATACGCCAAACGCTAAAAATCTGATGCCAGTAAAGAAATGAATTAAAACTGCTGACGCAAAAATTCCGCAATCGCCTGTGCCGCCGCCTGCTCTTTGCCGCGCCATTGCGCATCGGCTCCGGCGATCATCTGCTGCCGGGAGCCTGCAGCAGCCAGGCGCAGCAGGGCGCTTCGGCGCCAGGCAGATGACACGGTAACCGGGATGTCGCTTTCGCCATACAGGTCCAGCACAGGAAATGGGTAGTTACGCACCGCAAACGAGTAGCCGCCCGTGAGCGAAATGCAGACCCAGGCCTGGTACGACTTGTCGTGCGCATTTTTGTCGAGGTAGACATTGGCCATCCATGAACCGAAGGTGTGGCTCACCAGCGCGACGTTGGCGTGGCCTTTGGCTTTGAGCCACAGGCTTGCGGCCTGCAGGCGCGCCCCGGCCTCTGGGAACAGCGCGGGGTAGTAGTCATCCACCGTGGCTTCTTTGGCCGCGATCGGCATCTGGATGGCTAACGTGGTGTAGCCGAGGTCGTTCAGGCGAAGGCGCAGGCTACCGGTCAGGCCATCCTCGGGGTGGGTGCCTACCCCGTGCGCCAGCACTACGGCGGGCATGCCCGGTTTGCCCACGGTGTACAGGCCTAGGAACGGGCGGTACCCCGCAGGTGCGCCTGTAGGCGGCGGGATGGTCACCGCGTCGCCCACCACCAGTTGGGCTGTCACTTCATCGGCAAAGCGCTTTTCACGGGCGTAGTCTGACGCAGCGGCGGGCAAGCAAACGCCGAGGACCAGGCCGAGGACCAGGTCGAGGAAGAGGCCGATGAAAACCTGCGGTGCGCGAACGGGACTCAATGGGAGCCAGCCTGATCTGCGGCGCGGTGTGATTGCCAGATTTGTCATTGGCCTTGATCGTAGCCCAACCTCGCGCCAAGTGCAGCGCCCGAATGCAAGGCTCACGCGTCCGCGCGCACCTTCGCATCTGCCGCCACCTGCGCCCACTTCACCTGCTCGGCCTTGATGAAGCTGGCGAACTTCTCGGTGCTGCCGCCGCCGTCTTCGGCCCCGTACTGCTCCATTTTTTCCTGCACGTCGGGCATGGCCAGCACCTTGTTGACGTCCTCGTTCATGCGGGCCTGCATGGCGGCGGGCATCTTGCCGGGACCCATCAGGCCGTACCAAATAGTGGCGTCAAACCCTTTAAAGCCCGATTCGTCCATGGTGGGCACGTTGGGGTGGCCTTTGGCGCGTTTGAGCCGGGTTTGCGCAATGGCAATGGCCTTGCCGCTTTTGATGTGCGGCGTGGCCGAGGTCATGGATTCAAAACAATAGTTGACCTGGCCGCCAATCAAGTCCACCAGCGCCGGGCCGGAGCCCCGGTAGGGAATGTGCAGCGCAAAAACTTTGGCTTGCAGCTTGAACATCTCCAGCGCGAAGTGCTGCGCTGAGCCGCCGCCGGCTGAAGCGAAGCTGATTTGCCCCGGCTTTTGCCGGCACAATTCCACCACGGCCTGCACCGTCTTGGCGGGCTGATCGGCATTGCAGATCAGGATGTTGGGCGTGATGCCGACCATGCTGATGGGCACAAAATCGGTCTGGGCGTTGTAGCCCAGTTTTGCGCCCAGGGCTGGCGCCAGCGCGTGGCTGTTGATGTGCGCCATGAGCAGCGTGCTGCCGTCTGCGGGCTGCTTGGCCACGTAGTCGGCGGCAATCACGCCAGCGGCACCTGCCTTGTTTTCAATCACCACCGGCAGACTCCACATTACCGCGAGTTTCTGCCCGACCACGCGCGCCAGCGCGTCGGTGCCGCCACCGGGCGGAAAGCCGACCACGATGCGGACCGGGCCCGTTGGTAACGTCTGAAGTGTCTGCGCCCGCAGCATGGGAGCGGCCAGTGTGGCGGCGGTGGCTGCGCCAATTGAAATGAGTTGTCTGCGTTGCATAAATTTCTCCGTACACAATTTTTGCATACAAACGTTTCCTGTCAATCTGGTTTATGCCTAAATCCAAAAAGGGCTACAATTTTTTTGCATACAAAATTTGGCGCCACCTGGCGCTTCTCAATCATGACCGCTGACATCATCCCGCTGGCCCCCTCCAGAAGTCACGCCACCCTGCATGACCAGGTGGCCCACCAACTGCGCCAGATGCTGGTGGAAAACCGCATTGCACCGGGTGCCAAACTCAATGAGCGCGAGCTGTGTGGCGTGCTCAATGTATCGCGCACGCCGCTGCGAGAGGCCATCAAGATGCTGGCCGCCGAAGGCCTGGTGGACTTGCTGCCGCATCGGGGCGCGATTGCCGTGTGCCTCACCGAGGCCGATGTGTTCAACACCTTTGAAGTGATGGCCGGGCTGGAGGCGATGTCGGGCCTGCTTGCAGCCGAGCGCATCACCGATGCGGAGCTGGCAGAGATCAGGGCGAAACATTTTGAGATGCTGGCGGCCTACACCCGGCGCGATCTGCCGGCCTACTACCGGCTCAACGCGCAGATTCATCTGGCCATCAACGTGGCGGCTAATAACCCGGTGCTTGCGGTGACTTACTCGCAGCTCAATGCCCGCTTGCAGGCGCTGCGCTTTCGCTCCAACCAGGACGAAGACAAATGGCACGCGGCGGTGCAGCAGCACGAGCAGATGCTCGATGCCCTGACACAGCGCGACGGTGCGGCCCTGGCCGCCGTCATGCAGACCCACCTGCTGCACAAGCGCGACGCCGTGCTGGCGCTGATGCGCGCGGGCCAACTCCAGCGGACCGCATGATGACGCTTGCCGCCCAACTGGCCCGGCACACGCAGGGCGAGGTGCTCACCTCCAGTGCCGATCGGGGCCGTTACGCCACCGACGCGTCGATCTACCAGGTGATGCCGGTTGCCGCGTTTGTCCCTAGCGACGCCGCAGACGTGAAAACCGCGCTGGATATTTGCCGCGATCTAAGGGTGCCCATCGTGCCGCGCGGCGCTGGCACGAGCCAGTGCGGGCAAACCGTAGGCGCCGGGCTGGTGATTGACTACAGCAAACACGTCCGCAATATTTTGAATGTGGATGTGGAGAACCGCACGGCAGAGGTCGAGCCCGGCCTGGTGCTGGACCACCTGAACGCGGCACTCAAACAACACGGCCTGTGGTACCCGGTGGATGTGTCCACCAGCGCGCAGGCCACGCTGGGTGGCATGGCAGGCAACAACTCCTGCGGCAGCCGCAGCATTGCCTATGGCAACATGGTGCACAACGTGCTGGGGGCCAAGGCCTGGCTGTCCGACGGCTCGTCGGTGGAGATGGGCCGCTATGACTGCGCCCAGGGCCGCGCCAGGGAAATTGGCGACAGTGTGCAACTGCTGTGCGACGACTATCAGGACGAGATCGAAGCGCACTGGCCTACCGTGCTGCGCCGCGTGGGCGGCTACAACCTGGACATCTTCACCCCGCGCAGCGAACGCCCCTACACCACTGACGGTTCGGTCAATCTGGCGCATCTGCTGGTGGGCAGCGAAGGCACGCTGGCCCTCACCCAATCACTCACATTGAAACTGAGCGAATTGCCACTTGCCAAGGTGTTGGGCGTGGTGAACTTCCCGGTGTTTTACAAGGCGATGGACTGCGCGCAGCACATTGTCAAACTGGGGGAGGGCGGTGGCCCAGCGACGCTGACAGCAGTTGAGCTGGTGGACCGCACCATGATCGACCTGTCGCTGCAAAACCCGGCGTTTGCATCGACCATCCGCACCGCGCTGGTAGGCCAGCCTGATGCGATTTTGCTGGTTGAATTCTCCGGCACCAGCAAGGCCGACTTGCTGCCCAAACTCAAACAACTGGTGGAGCTGATGGGCGACCTGGGCCTGCCCGGCAGCGTGGTCGAGATGACCTGCGACGCAGCCCAAAAAAACCTGTGGGAAGTGCGCAAGGCGGGCCTGAACATCATGATGAGCCTCAAGGGTGATGGCAAGCCGGTCAGCTTCATTGAAGACTGCGCCGTGCCGTTGGTGCACCTGGCCGAGTACACCGATGCGCTCACCCAGGTGTTTCGCCGCCACGGCAGCAAGGGCACCTGGTACGCGCATGCGTCGGTCGGCACCCTGCACGTGCGGCCCATCCTCGACATGCGCAAAGAGGGCGCAGCGAAGATGCGTGCGATTGCCGAAGAAGCCAGTGAACTGGTGCGCAAGTACAAGGGCGCGTACAGCGGCGAGCACGGCGATGGCCTGTGCCGGGGCGAGTGGATCGAATGGCAGTTTGGCGCAGGTGTCAACAAGGCGTTTGCTCAGATCAAGCAGATGATGGACCCGCTCAATCTGCTGTGCCCGCAACGCATGGTCAACCCGCCCAAAATGGACGACACGCGGCTGATGCGCTTCCCGCCAAGCTACAGGGTCATCCCGCTCAAAACTGCGCTGGACTGGCGCGCGTGGGACGTGCAAAACGACCCGACCAGCTCGATTGGCGAGAAAACCAGCGCCCCCGGCACCGGTGGCGACCCCGCCCAGGGCTTTGCCAAAGCGGTGGAGATGTGCAACAACAATGGCCACTGTAGAAAGTTCGACGCGGGCACCATGTGCCCCAGCTACCGGGTGACACGGGACGAAAAACACCTGACGCGCGGGCGCGCCAATACGCTGCGGCTGGCGCTATCGGGGCAGCTAACGCCCATGCCCCCACCCCAACCCTCTGCCGCGGGCGGGAGCGGGGGCAAGACCGGGAGCAGCACCGGGAGCAACACCGGGAGCAGCACAGGGGGTGGCGTCGGCTCTTCACTCCCTCTGCCCTCGGCAGAGGGTTGGGGTGAGGGTGCGCTTGAGGCAGTTCATGAAGCCATGGACCTGTGCGTTGGTTGCAAGGGCTGCAAGCGCGACTGCCCAACCGGCGTGGACATGGCCAAGATGAAGGTTGAGCATCTTTACCACTACAAGGCCAAACACGGCTACACCCTCAAAGACAAGCTCGTGGCGCACCTGCCCAGCTACGCGCCGTGGGCCAGCCGCTTTGCGCCCCTGCTGAACCTGCGTGACAGGGTTCCTGGCCTGGCGAAACTGAGCGAGACGCTGCTGGGCCTGTCTGCCAAACGCACGCTTCCGCAGTGGAAAACGCGGACATTCTTCAATGCCATGCCCGCCACTGCAACGCGTGAAGAAGTTTTGGCAGCCAAAAAGCCTGTCGTGCTGTTTGTGGACACATTCAACGGCCACTTTGAGTCAAAAAACGCGTTTTCAGCATTAAAAGTGCTTCTAGCCCTTGACTACAGTGCATATGTAGCTACTAAAATAGTAGTGGATGGAAAACCGCTATGCTGCGGCCGCACTTATCTCGCCTGCGGCATGGTGGACCAAGCCCAAGCAAAGGCGGCTGAATTGATTCGCGCGCTCTTGCCCTTTGCAGAGAAAGGCATTGCCATCGTTGGTCTTGAGCCGTCATGTCTGTTGACCCTGCGCGATGAGGCACTGGTGATGGGTCTGGATGAAGTTGAAGGCTTGCGTGGCGCAGCGCAAAAGGTGGCAGACCACGCCATGCTGTTTGAAGAATTTTTGGCTGCAGAGGCTGCTGCCGGCAAGCTGGGCTGCTTCAACGGTCGTTTCAAGGCCGTGGACAAGCCAATCCTGGTTCACGGGCACTGTCATCAGAAGGCGTTCGCGGCGGTCACGCCGATCATGGACGTGCTCAGGCTGATTCCTGGCGCCAAGCCGGAGTTGATTGAGTCAAGCTGCTGCGGCATGGCTGGCAGCTTTGGCTATGAGGCCAGCCACTTTGAGGTTTCGATGCAGATGGCCGAACTGTCGCTGCTGCCTGCCGTGCGGGCGCAGCCTGATGCCATCATCGTGGCCGACGGCACCAGTTGCCGCCATCAAATCCAGGACGGTGCGCAGCGCGAGGCCGTGCATGTGGCGACGCTGCTGGCGAGCCTGCTGGTGTGACGCCGTGGCCCTTGCCAGGGGCTTGTGCCAGTAACAGGACGGTGTTTGGCTTTGGGAAACGCTGAACAAGCCCCCTGCGGAGTGCGATCAGCCGGGCTCGGGCGGTCTGCTGCGTTGAATTTCTTGCCTGTGCTTCAGAGGATAGGCGGGGCTATTGACTGCGAAATCCGCCTTGCATCCCATCCCGATCCGGCTGCCCCACATCCGCCAGGACTTGTTCAGCGCTTCCTTAGTCTGGGCTTTTGCCTTTACTGCAAGTCAATGCGGCGCGTCAGGTCGGCGCATCCAGTACCAGTTGCGTCTGTGTCACCACCGCGCACAGCTTGCCAGCTTCATTGGTGATGGAGGTCTGCCAGACCATGGTCGAGCGGCCACGGTGCAGCGCCACGCAGGTGCCCGTGACGATGGTGCCCGCGCGCGCACCGGCGATGAACTTGGTGCTGGAGTCGGTGGTGGTGGTGCGCTTGCCCGCAGGCAGATTCACCACCGTGCCCACCGCGCCCAGCGTGTCTGCAAACGCCATGTGCGCGCCGCCGTGCAGAATGCCGCCGCCCGTGCAAAGGTCTTCTCGCACCAGCAGCGTGGCGACCACGCGGTCTGGCGCGAGCTCGGTGATTCGAACGCCCATGAGGCCAGGGAACATGGGGTCAAGGATTTTCTGGATGGTGGCCAGGTCTTGCATGACAGGATTTCCTTGCAGTTTGAAAGCGAGTTTGCAGTTTACGGCCTGTGTATGGCGATTGGGCAAGGCGCTGCTCTACGCTTGCAAGGTCCGCTGGCTCTCGAACTTCCGCTGCACCCGGGTCAAGGGATCAACAAACTCAATCGACTTGGCCAGCAACTGCAAAGGCCGCGCGTAGTCCACTTGCCCCTCGGGCGTGAGCACGGGGTAGATGCCGTCGCCCACAATCGGCAGGCCCAGTGCGGCCATGTGCACGCGCAACTGGTGGCGGTGGCCGGTGATGGGTTTGAGCTCATATTTTGCGAACTTGCCGTGCACTTCCAGCGGCGCAATATGGGTCAGCGTGTTGGGTGGCCCGTCCACCTCCATCTGCCGCATGAAGTGGTCAGACTGAACGATGCGGGTTTCGCGCCGAATCGGCCACGGCAGGGCAGGGTTCCACGGCGCAATGGCTTCATAGGTTTTGTTCACCTGGCGTTCACGAAATAGCGCGTGATACGCATCGCGCGTGGCGGGCTGGACGCAGAACAGCACCAGCCCGGCGGTGTCGCGGTCAATGCGGTGGATGGGGGACAGCGCATTCAGGCCAAGCCGGTTTTTGAGGCGTGTGAGCACCGTCTCCTGCAGGTATTTGCCGGAGGGCAGCACGGGCAGAAAATGCGGCTTGTCGATCACCAGCAGGTGCGCGTCTTGCCACAGGATGACCTCATCAAACGGGATGCGCGGCTCGTTGGGCACGGCACGGTAGTAGTAGAGCCTGCGCAGCGGGCTATAGACGCATTGCGCGGTGACCGGCTGGCCCGCATCGTCCACCACGTCGCCGATTGAGAGCCGTTGCAGCCAAACGGGCTCTGGCACGCCAGGGAAGCGCTGGATCAAAAACTCGGCGACGGTTACCCACGAACCTTGCGCGGGCAGCACCACGCAACTCGGGCTTACGCCATTGCGGGCAGGCGGCGGATTGGGGCGGAACAGGGCCATGTTGCGGCTGCCGGATGGGCTGAAGAGTTGAAGGACTGGAAAGCGCAGGCAGTCAATTGCGCGCCGATCGCAAGTTCAGCGCCGCGTGAACACCACGTCCCACACGCCATGGCCCAGTTTGATGCCGCGGTTCTCAAACTTGGTCAGCGGCCGATAGTGGGGTTTGGGCGCGTAGCCGCGGCCTTCATGCGGATCACCCTCAACCGTGTTTTTCAGCAATGGCTCGGCGCTCAGAACTTCCAGAATCTGCTCGGCATAGGGCTGCCAGTCGGTGGCGCAGTGCAGGTAGCCACCGGGCTTGAGGCGGGTGGCGAGTTTGGCGATCAACGGGCCTTGAATCAGGCGGCGCTTGTTGTGGCGCTTCTTGTGCCACGGGTCGGGGAAGAAGATGTGCACGCCGTCCACGCCGGTGGGCTGCGGGTCAACCGGGTTCCATGCGGGTAGCATGTTGTCGATCACCTCCACCGCATCGTGCTGGATGATGCGGATATTGCGCAAGCCCTGCTCGCCCATCCGCTTGAGCAGGGCGCCCACGCCCGCCGCATGCACCTCGCAGCACAAAAAATCTGTGCCCGGCATGGCGGCGGCAATGTGTGCCGTGGCTTCACCCATGCCAAAGCCGATTTCCAGCACTACAGGCCGTAATTCACCATCATTTATGCCTGTAGCCCCCGTAGAATATGCATAAGTAGCTATTAAATCAATAGTATTTGACTGATAAGCAAGCAAATACCGAGGCCCCAGTTCTTCAAACGCCTTGGCCTGTGCGGCGGTAATCCGGCCCGCGCGGGTGACGTAACTTTTGATGGTCTTGGGGTGGGCGACGCCGGCCAGTGGCGGGCCGTTATTTTGGGTTGGGTCAATCACCTACGGGATTGTAGAGTTGTCACCACGCTTCATAAGGATGGGCCTGATTCCATGCGCAGTGACAGCAACGGACTGAGAGGATCAAACGAATTCAGGTCTTACCCAGACCGCACCAGCGGCAGAAGATTTGACGGCCGCTTCGATAAACGCCATGCCCTTGACGCCCTCGTCCATCGTCGGGAAGTGCACCTCGGCAGGGATGGGCTGGCCCGCATTTACTGCGTGAATTGCCAGTGCCGCTTCGGTGTAGATGTTGGCAAACCCTTCCAGATACCCCTCGGGATGGCCTGACGGGATGCGCGTCACACGGGCTGCTGCCGCACCCGCCGCTGCAGAGCCACGGGTCACCAGGCGACGCGACTCGTTGAGCGGCGAGTGGATCAGCACATTCGGCTCGGCCTGAACCCATTCGATGCCGCCTTGCGTGCCATACACCCGCAAGCGCAGGCCGTTCTCGTGGCCTGGCGCGACCTGGCTGGCCCACAACATGCCCTGGGCTCCGCCCTGGTAACGCAGCAGCATGTTGACGTTGTCGTCCAGCCGACGGCCGGGCACAAATGTCATCAGTTCGGCGCATAGCTGGTCAAGCTTCAGGCCAGTCACAAAATCTGCCAGGTTGTACGCGTGTGTGCCAATGTCACCCAGGCAGCCCCCTGCGCCTGAGCGCGCAGGGTCGGTGCGCCACTGGGCCTGTTTCTGGCCCGTTTGCTCGAGGGGCTCGGTCAGCCATTCCTGCGGGTACTCCACTTGCACCAGGCGGATGTCGCCAAGCGTGCCCGCAGCCACCATGTCGCGGGCATGGCGCATCAGGGGGTAGCCGGTGTAGTTGTGGGTCACACAAAATATTCGGTTGCCCATGCGGGCCAAGTCGCGCAGCGCCAGGGCGTGCGCCAGTGTGGTGGTTAGCGGCTTGTCGCAAATCACATGAAAACCGGCGCGCAAAAAAACCTCGGCCACCGGTGCATGCATGTGGTTGGGGTGACGATCACCACCGCGTCAATCGCGTCGGGCCGCTGGCGCTCGGCGTGCGCCATGGCCTGGTAGCTGGCGTACACGCGTTTCGGGTCCAGGTCCAGTGCGGCACCCGAGCGGTGGCTGCGCGCAGCATCGGCACAGAGAGCCCCGGTCACTGGTGTAGTGTTGCATTCTTGATGGCACAAATAAAACGGATGGATTTTTGGACAGGGCAAGGCGCAACCCACAGCGATACCAGTGGGTATCGCGCGGATTTGCAACGCCGCCATGGCCGAAAAGACACCGTTTTATGTGCCAGACAGAGTGCACCATGACGCTAACCCGACCACCGACAAACCTGGGGCCACGAGCGACGGCCAAGCAGGCAGGCCAATGCGAAATTCTCGCTGATTCGCGGAGTTGACCATGACCCACGCAATCAAAGGCCCCGGCATCTTTCTGGCACAGTTTGCCAGCGACTAACCGCCGTTCACCTCGCTCGCATCCATTGCCCGCTGGGCGGCGGGGCACGGCTAAAAGGGCGTTCAAATTCCCACCACGGCGCCACAACTGTTTGACCTTCAAAAAGCGGCCGAGAGCGACACCTACTGCGACGAAGTGCGCGGCACATTGGGTGAATTCGGCATTAGCGTGACCGAGCTTTCAACCCACCTGCAGGGACAACTGGTGGCCGTTCACCCGGCCTACGACCTGCAGATGGATGGCTTCGCCCCGGAGCACGTTCGTGGCAATCCTGCCGCCCGCATGGCGTGGGCGGTGAGCCAGATGATGCTGGCAGCCAAGGCTTCGCGCCGGCTCGGCCTCAATGCCCACGCTACCTTTTCGGGTGCATTGGCGTGGCCTTATCTGTACCCCTGGCCGCAGCGCCCCGCCGGATTGATCGAGACCGCTTTCGCCGAGCTGGCCCGTCGCTGGAAGCCGATTCTTGATGCGTTTGATCAAGAGGGTGTGGACGTCTGCTATGAAGTTCACCCCGGTGAAGACTTGTGCGATGGCGCTACCTATGAGCGCTTTCTGGATGTCGTCAAGCAACACCCGCGCGCCTGCCTGCTGTACCACCCGAGCCACTCTGTACTTCAGCGGCTTGACTACCTGCAGTACATCGACCTGTACCACGACCGCATCAAGGCCTTCCATGTGAAGGATACCGAGTTTCGTCCAAATGGCCGCCAGGGTGTTTATGGCGGGTTTGAGTCCTGGGTCAACCGGGCCGGGCGCTTCCGCTCGCTCGGCGACGGGCAGGTTGATTTTGGCGCCATCTTCAGCAAGCTCACGCAGTACGGTTACCGGGGCTGGGCGGTGCTCGAGTGGGAATGCTGCCTGAAAGACCCAGAGGACGGTGCCCGCGAAGGCGCTCCTTTCATCAGCAAACATATCATCAACATGGCCACCAAATCATTTGATGATTTTGCGGGTGCTGCGGTGGACAAGACGCAGATTCAGCGCATGCTGGGTTTGTGACATTCAGGCAAGGGCGTACAGGCTGCGCCACTGGGTGACCCAGGCATTCAACGCATCTGTCATCGGCATCGTCTGCGGGGCGGTTTCAGTTGTGCAAGGGGTGGGCTGTTGGGCAGTACTTGGCAGTGATGCCAGGCCGAGCGCCTGCGCAGCGGCATTGAGAGCTGCCAGCGGGCGGGATGTATCCAGCGCCTGTGCGCCGTTCTGTTTGGACAGTTTCTCGCCATTCGGCCCCAACACCAGCGGCGTGTGCAGGTAGACCGGGGTGGGCAAACCGAGCGCGCGCTGCAGAAAAATTTGCCTGGCCGTGTTGTCGGCCAAGTCTTCACCGCGCACCACATGCGTGATGCCCTGCGCGGCGTCGTCCACCACGACGGCCAGCTGGTAGGTGAAGTAGCCGTCGGCGCGTTTGAGCGGGAAGTCGCCAACGGATTTTTCAACATCCTGATGCTGCGGGCCCAATCGGCGGTCATGCCATTGCAAGCATTCATTTGCTATTTTTATAGTAGCTAACTTTGCATATTGGACAAGGGCTACAGACTCATTTGATGGAAAAAAATCGGTTCTCAGCCGCCAGGCAGGCTGTTGATTGCTTTGGGGCGTGGTTTGCGTGCCGCCGGCCCCTTGGGTCCATTCTGCGCGCAGGGCAATTCTTTCGTTTCGGCACGTGCCGGGGTACACCAGTTCGCCTTGCCGTTGGCGGGCGTGGCCAAGCAGCGCCAATGCGGCCTCAATGTCCTTGCGCGAGCAGTCGCAAGGGTAGGCCAGGCCCCGTGCGACCAGGGCATCCAGCGCCTGCTGATGGACAGGGGAATGTTCGGATTGAACGCGCGGCGGCTCGTCTGGCATCAGTCCGACGGCAGCCAGTTGGCCGAGAATGAACTGGCCCATCCCCGGCACGCAACGCGGCACGTCAACGTCTTCAATGCGGACCAGCCACTGCCCGCCATGGGCGCGGGCGTCAAGCCAACTGGCCAGCGCGGCCACCAGCGAGCCCGCGTGCAGCGGGCCGGTCGGGGAGGGGGCAAACCTGCCCCGATAAACCATCAGGCAACCGCAAGCGCCAATTCCAGGCCCGAGACAAAGGCGTCCTCTACGCGATGCCCAATGCACCAGTCACCGCATACGCCGATGCCAGCTTTCGCGTTCCACAAATGGCTCTCGCCCAGCGGCGCGGTGGTCTGCGCATAAAGCCAGCGCTGGGTGTCGACGTGGGCCGGCTCGGCTCGGATGCCGGTCACTTCGGAAAATGCCTTGAGCAGCTTGTCCTGCACGCGCGGCGCATCGTCTTGCAGATGTTCGGATGACCACGCGGCACTGGCCTGCACGGTCCAGCGCTCAATGCTGCCACGGCCCGGCTTGGATGATTCACGCGCCAGCCAGGCGATGCGGTGGTGGGTGCTGCGGGCAGCGTTCCACTGCGGCCCTAACGCCGACATGCCGGGCTGCATGGCCTGCGGAAAAGCCAGCATCAACGTCCAGCAAGGGGCCACCTGCACAGCGTCAGTTTGCCTGAGTATGGCATCACATTGCTTTGATTTATGTAGCAGCTCACGCATCTGGGGTGAGGGCAAAGCCAATATTACGTTGTCAAACCCGGAAAAGACGTGCTGCGAATCATCCACGCCTGTGGTGCGTAGTTGCCAGCGTGATGCATCCAGCGCGTCACGCTCCAGGCGCGTCACGCGGGTTTGCATTTCCACATGGTGCGCAGCCACGATGGGTTCTGCCCAGGCGCGCACCAGGGCGTTCATGCCCGGCGTGGGCACCCAATGCGCCTCGCGCGCGGGCAGCCCTGCAGCGGTGACGCGGCCCAGCTCGTCCAGCACTTGCACAGTGTTGGCACTCCAGCGTTTGCACACTCCGGGCGAGGTCTCCAGTGCTTTGGCAAAACGCGCATCGCGCACGGTGAAATACTGCGCGCCGTGGTCAAACGTGCCAAAGGCGGTACGCCTCGTCGCCATGCGCCCGCCCAGGCCTGCGCTCTTCTCAAACACTGTAACGCGGTGCCCGGCCTGCATCAATGTGCGGGCGCAGACGATGCCGGCCATGCCGGCACCCACGACGGCGAAATGCATTGCGGCTCGGGGGACTTTGGGTTTGACTTGGGGTTGGATTTGGGATTCGGGCACGGTTTGTTTCTCCAGTTATCGTTGTATGACTTGCACTTTACACGCCCCGGCCATAGTGCAGGCTGCAATCGCAATCAGAGACCTCTGTGCTGCAGCAGCAGCGCGCTACGGGTGGTCGGGCTCTCCAACTGGTGCAGCCACCACTGCAGGGCCCGGCCCTGGGCCGACTTGCCAGCGCCGCGCCAGGCATAGCTGACCCGGATCACGCGCTCCGGGCGCTCTACTTTCTTCACCACCAGGCGCCCGGCTTCAATGAACGGGCGCGCCATGCTCTGCGGCACAAAGCCGCTGCCCAGGCCACGCAGTTGGGCGTCGAGTTTGGCGGGCATGGTGGCCACGGTAAACACGTCCTGTCCGGTCAGCAGGCCAAATGTCAGCCCGCTGCCGCGTTGCAGCGAGTCGGCAACGGCCACGGCGCGGTGCTGCTGGATCAACGCGTCGCTCAAGGGCTCGGGCGCTGCTGCCAGTGGATGGTGGGGGGCTACCGCGTAAACAAAATTGAGCGTGCCCAGTGGCTTGCCCTGAATGCCTGCGCTGCTGCCGGGCTCCAGCGCCACGCCAATCGCCAGGTCTGCCTGGCCCGAGGTCAGCGCCTGCATGGTGCCTGACAGGGCCTCGTCGCGCAGCTTGATGCGGGTGGGCGGATTGAGCGCAAAAAATCCTTCACACAGCTCCATCACGGTCGGCCTGGAGATGATGCTGTCCAGCGCAATGGTGAGCTGCGGCTCCCATCCCGTGGCCACGCGTTTTACCCGGTTCGCCACGGCGTCAATCTCCACCAGCAGGCGTGCGCCTTCGCGCAGCAGCTCGGCCCCGGCTTCGGTGACCTGGGCCTGGCGCGAGCTGCGGTCAAACAGCAGCACGTCCAGCGCGTCCTCAATCTGGCGCACCCGGTAGGTGAGGGCACTGGGCACCAGGCCAAGGTCCCGTGCAGCACCCGCAAAACTGCCGGCCTGGGCGATGGATTGCAGCATCGCCAAAGCGTCGGGCGTCAATACATCGCGCGCAGTTTGCATTGATTTGGCTTTTAATTTCAAATTATTTGAATGATGCCATCAATTTGAATGGACTGCAAACGGCGCTGACGGGACTAAAGTTCAGTTCTTGGTGGACGCTGTACAAACGATACTTGCCACAACCGCCAAAACGAGCTGAACCGCGTACCCGCTGACCAAGGAGCTGACCATGTTGACCCTTCGCAAATCACAAGGCCGCGGTTTTGCCGACCATGGCTGGCTCAAGTCGTTCCACAGTTTTTCATTTGCCGGCTACCACGACCCCAAGCACATGGGCTTTGGCAACCTGCGCGTCATCAATGAAGACCGCATTGCCCCTGGCACCGGCTTTGGCACGCACGGCCACCGCGACATGGAAATCATCAGCTACGTGCTCTCAGGCAATCTGGCGCACAAAGACACCATGGGCAACGTCAAGGGCATTCCACCGGGCGATGTGCAGCGCATGAGTGCCGGCAACGGCGTGCAGCACAGCGAGTTCAACCACGCGCCCAATGACACCACGCATTTTTTGCAAATCTGGATCGAACCCAACGTCACCGGCATTGCGCCGAGCTACGAGCAGAAGACGTTTGCAGACGCCGAGAAGCGCGGCAAGCTGCGTCTGGTGGCCTCCAATGACGGCGGGCAGGGCTCGGTGACCGTGCATGCCGATGCGTCTGTCTATGCAGGCCTGTTTGACGGGCCTGAGGCCGCAAGCCTGGCGTTGAACCCCGCGCGCAAAAGCTATGTGCACCTGGTGCGCGGCGCGCTGGAAGTCAATGGCCAAAAGCTCGCTTCTGGCGACGCCGCATTGCTCAGTGGTGAGAGCCAGCTTGACCTCGCCCAAGGCGTGGACGCCGAGGTGCTGGTGTTTGACTTGGCCGCCTGATTTTTGAAATTTTCACAACCTTTCTTTTTTTTCAAAGGCCCCCTCATGTTCACATCACTTCAATCCCCCTTGGCCCTGATTGGCCGCCTGTTGCTGGCCTTGCTGTTTTTGCCGGCCGGCATCAGCAAAATTGGCGGCTTTGCCGGCACCGTGGGCTACATCGCCTCTAAGGGCCTGCCAGTGCCATCCGTGGCAGCGGTGATTGCGATCATTGTTGAAGTGGGCGGCTCGCTGGCGCTGATCGCCGGTTTTGGCACCCGCTGGGCGGCACTGGCGCTGGCAGTGTTTACCTTTGTCGCCAGTTTCTTCTTCCACAATTTTTGGGGCGTGCCGGCCGCGCAGGCCATGGTGCAGCAACTGATGTTCTTCAAGAACATGGCTGTGGTGGGTGGCTTGCTGGTTCTGGCAGCGCATGGCGCGGGAGCCTGGAGCCTTGATGCAAAACGTGGTGCCTGAAATTTTTCTCCCTCAACTTTTATCCAAGGAAATTCGTCATGACAAAATTAGCAGTCGTTTATCACTCAGGTTATGGGCACACCCAGCGCGTGGCCGAGTTTGTGGCTGAAGGCGCCAGCGCAGAGCTGGTCACCATTGATGCCAATGGCGACCTGACCGATGCGCAATGGGCCACGCTGGACGCAGCCGACGCCATCATCATGGGCAGCCCCACGTACATGGGCATGGCCAGCTGGCAGTTCAAAAAATTCGCCGACGCCAGTAGCAAAAAATGGTTTACAAGCGCCTGGAAAGACAAAGTGGCCGGCGGCTTTACATGCTCGGCCAGCCCGAGCGGCGACAAGCTGTCCACCATCCAGTATTTCATCACGCTGTCAATGCAGCAGGGCATGATCTGGGTTGGCCAGCCCGCGCTGAATGATGGCACCATCAACCGCATCGGCTCCAACTCGGGGGTGATGGCCCAGGTTGGCCCGCAAGACCCTGCCAGCGCCATTCCTCGGGGCGACCTGGACACCGCCATGGCCTACGGCAAGCGCGTGGCCCAAGTGGCTGCCAAATTGCGCGGGTGATTCAGGTGGGCAGGGCACCGTTTAGAAGCGTACTCGTTCAATTTCTTTAGTTTTATACTTAAATGATAGCGTACTTTTCAACAGCGACAAGGGCTAACCACTGATTTTACTGCCAATTAGCGCGAAATTGCCACCGGAAAGTCCGGCACGCCCTGCGGCACGATGGTGACGGGGGTCTGGGTGCCGCGCGTCAACACCTTGACCCGTTCCGAGACATACAGGTCCAGCATTTTGTGCGTCACCCGCCCGGTGCCGCCAACGTCTGCTTTGCCACCCATCCCTTCCACCACAGCCCGCGTGAAAGCCCCATTGCCCCAGGCTGGCGACTCTTGGGATGACTGGCGTCCGGTGGAGGCAGCAAACACGACAACGCCGTTTTCCGCACTGGACAGCTCGTTCACAATGGCCGTCAAGTCACTGCCCAGGGCGCGGCGGCCCGTGCCCAGCACGTTGCCTGAGTGGCACGTGTCTACAAAGAAAAGCGCCTTGCCGGGCAGCGAGGCCATCGTGTTGCGGATTTCCGTGAAGATGACGCCGGTGCGCTTGAGCCGGTCAGGGTCGGTGTCTTGTGGCAAAAAATAGTAAACGCCGTCGCTGTCGTTGATGCCGTGGCCCGCCATGAAGACCACACCCACATCGCGTGCCGTCATTTCGCGGCGAATCCATTCCAGGCCATCCAGAATGTCATCGCGTTTGGCGCTGCCGTCTGTCAGCAACTTCACTTCCACCTTCCGGTACAGCTGGTTCTCCTGCAGTTTAAAAATGTTGGAGAAATCGGTGGCATCTTTGGCGGCGAAGGCGAGCTGGATGCCCTGGTTTTGGTACTTGCTGACGCCCACTGCCAGAACGTACAGGGCCGGGCGCAGGTCCCCTGGCACTGGCGTCTGGGTTTTGGTTTGGGGCTGCGTCTTGGGCAGGGCCGGCACGGCGGCGTCTGCGGCGGCAACGCTGGCGCTGGCCGGCGGGCCGGTCCATTTCAAGCGCAGCATCGCAGGCATGGAGTAGCCGTTGCGGTTGTCGGCAAAAACCATCAGTTCGGCGTCTTGCGCTGGCAAGGTGATGCGCTGCTCGTACCGGACGGGAGGTGGCTCCCGCGCTGGCGCTGCTGCGCCACCGGCCGCCTGCACAGTCAGGTTGCGGGCGTCTGGCCAGGCGCCGGCGGGCACTTGGGGCAACTCGAAGATGCTTCCGTTGAGCCGTGCACGCAGGCTCAGCGGTGGCGCGCCCGCCGGGGCGCGGATGGACAAGCTCAAAATCACTTCACGTTTTGAAAAAGTGTCGCCGTCTTTGGGTGAGAGCACCGTCACAACCGGCGGCGTCTGCAACTCAATATCGGACGCAGGCACCGCTGGCCTGGCTGGGCTCGGCTGCGGGGAGGGCACTGCAACAGCCACAGAGGCGGGCACTGGCAATGGCGCGGGGGCAGGCGTGGCGGTAGCGGCGGTAGTGGCGGCCTGGTTGGCAAGCCGCAGGGCGGCGTCAAAGTCGGCCGTGGTCAGCACGGCGGCTATCACGTCAGGCCTGAAGTAAGTCGCACGAAACCGGGAGGCCGGGAAGAAGTCAGCCGCGCGGGACAGCCCCCGGTTGATCTGCCAGCCAAACAAGTCCTCGCCCCCCGGGCTGGCGGCGTAGTAGCCTTGGGGCGTCCAGGCGACCCAGCGTTTGCGGTCCGCATGCGGCAGCAGCGCCAGCATCTCGGTGCCATCACGCGCACGATGCCAGCGCAGCGTGCCGTCGCTGTAGCCCGCAATCACCCAGCGGCCATCGCCTGACACATTGACCTGCCACGCAGCACCCGGTGCTGCAACGCGCCACAGCGGTGTGCCATTGGCTTGCAGCAGGCGCAGGTAAAAACTGGTGCCTAACGCAAACGCGCTACTGTCCGGTGTCACCGCAGCAGACATCGCCACCTCGTTGTCGGTCAGTGGCAAGGCATTGCCGTTGAGCCTTGGCCGCGCGCTGTCGGACCAATCCGAGACCCGCAGCCCCCGGCCGCTGGCGCTGGGTGGCAGCCACTGCGCCAATGGTGCAATCCAGGCGGTGTTTTTGAAATCAAAACCCGAGGTTTCCAAAGCGGCGCTGTCGCGTTGCGTGGCCAATGCAGCGGCGCTGCCAGGGCGGGCGGCAAATGCAATGCCACTGCCATCGCGCGACACACGGAATTGCTCCCGGTTGCCCCGAAAATCAACCAGGCCGCTGGCGACGGTTTGCAGTTTTGCGCGAGCCGGCTGGCCCGCACCCGACTGGCCGGCGCCCAACTGCCCGGTGCCTGACTGCCCGTTGCCCGACTGCCCGTTGCCTGACATTACCCAGCCCCAGGCCGCGTCCGCTGCGGCGTAAACGGTGCGTCCGTCAGCCAGTGCATGCAAGGCCACAACGCTGTCGCTGGCCACGCTGGCATCGGTGGCTGCGCCGCGACCCCGGTCGGCCCAGGTGCGCAGTCCGTGCAGGCCATCGGCGCGTTTCCAGGTGCCTGCGGCCATCAGCTCACGACCATCATGGGACCAGGCCAGCGCATTGAGGCTGCCGTTGCCAATGCCCGCTGCATTCGGGACATAAGCCTGCTGCAAGGTGTCGGCCTGCAGCACGGTGACCGCTGAAGTGTCTGAAAAACTGACCGCGAGCAGCTTGCCATCCGGCGCGTAGGCAACCGTGTATGGCTGGCTGCCACCGGCTGGCCGGACACTGTTGACCAGCTTCAGGCGCTGCTGGCTGAGGTCGTACAAGCGCACCGCGCCATCCACGCTGGCGGTGGCCAGCCGCTTGCCATCTGGGGAAAAATGCGCACCGTAGACCTCGCCCTGGTACTTTACGTCGCTGTCGATTTCATTGCTGCTGCGCCAGCCCGACGAGGTGCCAAACAGCCGCACGCCGTGCTGGCCCCACAGGCCTATCAACAGCAGCTTGCCGTCGGGCGCAAAAGCCAATTGCGTAATGGTGTTGGGCAGGCCCGTGATGCGCTGGATCATGGTGCCGCTGGCGCGCTCAAACAGGTAGACGTCGTTGTCTGCCGACCAGCCGCCGACAGCCACGGTGGCGCCGTCGGGCGTTATGGCGGCTGCAAACAGGCGCCCGTTGTTGTCTGCCCCAACCGGCGGGCGCAATGTTTGCAGCAGCCGGCCACTGGACAAATCCCAGATGCGGGCAGTTTTGTCGTCTGACGCGGTGACGGCAAAGCGGCCTGCCGAATCAATGCCCAGGGCCCGTATGGCGGCGTTGTGGGACCCGGTGTCAATGCGCAAAAGCGGCGCGTCCACCGGCTGCGCATTTGCGGGCTGCACACTTGCCGACTGGGCATGGACTGGCGGGGCCCACAGGACGCTGGCAGCCAGCGCAAGCGATGCCAGGCTTGCTATGAATTTTGGCAGCACCACGGGACTGTGCGTATAGTTTTTACGACGCGCAAGCAGCAGGCTTGAATTCAATGCGCCGGTCCAGCGCGTCTGACGTGTCCTCGCTCCCGGTGGCGACCAGTGCCTCACTGGAGCCATAGCCCTTGGCGGTGATCTTGGACGCCAGGTCTTTGCGCTCGGTGACCAGACGCTGCTTGACGTACTCGGCCCGTTGCAGCGAGAGCCGCTGGTTCAAAGGCTCGGAACCTGTGCGCCCGGTATGCGCGCTGACCTCCATGCAAGTGCCCGTTGCCGTGGCTTTTGATGACTGGATTGCCAGCTCTTTCACCCAGCGGTCATAAGGGCTGCTGTCTTTGGCCAGGCTGGCGCCGCCCTGCTGGAAATTGAACTTGACTGCCAGGCGTTTGGCATCCATGCCCTGCTGCGCGATTTTGCCAAAAGCCAGCATGGCCGGTTCCCGGCGGCCCAGCTTGAGGTTGGACAGATAAACGCCGGTGTACACCCGGGGCTGGTCACCCGCCGGGTTGCGCAGCACCGAGGTGAACAAAGCCAGGGATTCCTGGTATTTTTTTCCGTTGTAGGCTTTAGTGGCCTCGTCAATGGCCGCGATGGAAGACACTTTGTCCAGATAGGCGGCGTTGATCGGGTCACCTGCTTTGGTACCCTGGCAGGTCTTGATGTAGCCTTCCACAATCTTGTCGTTGACCCACAGCGGCGCATCCTGGAAATAGGGCAGCGGCGTGGCGTCGACGCCGGCGGTTTGCGAGCGGGCAAAACCTTTGCTGACGATCTTGCCGGTTTTCAGGTCGGCCAGCGCAAAACAGACCCGGTAGGCATCGCGCTCGCCCAGGCCTTTGCCCTGCAGGTTGATGGGGGTGAAGGTGCCTATGAAAACCAGCGGCTGCGCGGACAGGTTGGCGGAATTCAGGGGTTTGATCTGGTAGTTGGGAAAGTCGCTGCCAACCAGGCTGACAACCTGCTTTTCAACCGCTGCGGTGCCCAGCGATTGCAGGCCGGTGGAGCCATCGACCAGCGGATCGATCACCACCGTGAATTTTTGCCCGGCGGGCAACTGCGCTTTCTCAAACAGCTCGCGGGCGGCAGCAGCGATCGCATCGCGGTGGGGCAGGGCGACGGGCACCGCCGCCACTGGCGCTGCGGCAGGCGGTGGCGCTGCCGCCACGGTGACCGCAGCCGCAGGCGCTGACTGCGTCACGCCAGGCTCGACCTTTTTGACATCGGGCGTGGTGCAGCCCCACAAAACCAGCGTGATGCAAAGCGCCCCGGCACGCAAGAGTGTGCATGGGGTGGGCGGGCCGAACCGCGTCGGAAGGTTGAATTGGTTCATGAGGACTCCTGTAGGCGCAGCAAAGCGTTGCTTGTTCTCGGTCAAGCCGACTCTATCAGAGCAGCCGCTCGGCGTGTTGAGATTTGTGGCTGCATGCAGCACCTTCCTACAATACTACCCATGTTCATCCATTTGCGCCTTCACACCGAATTTTCCGTCGTAGACGGCACCAACCGCATCGACGAAATCGTCAACGCAGCCGCCGCTGACGGCCAGCCGGCCCTGGCCATCACCGACTTCAACAACCTGTTTGCTGCCATCAAGTTTTACAAGGAAGCACGTGGCAAGGGCGTCAAGCCGCTGCTGGGGGCCGAAATTTCGCTGGAGGGGATGGGCAAAGACGCCGCCAGCCTGTCGCGCATCATCGTTCTGGTGCAAAACACGCAGGGCTACCTCAACCTGTCTGAGCTGCTGGCGCGGGCTTACACGCAAAACATCGTCAAGGCACTGCCGGTTGTCAAACTGGCCTGGCTCGCAGAACTGGGCGAGGGGCTGATTGCGCTCTCAGGCGCGCAGGCCGGGCCGGTGGGCCAGGCGCTAGTGCAGGGCGACGGGGTGCGCGCACATGAGGCCGCGCTGCAATTGGCCGGGCTGTTCCCGCACCGCTTCTACATCGAGCTGCAGCGCGCGGGCCGGGCGGATGACGAGGCCCATGTTGCCGCTGCCGTGCAGCTAGCCGCGCGCATGAAGCTGCCGGTGGTGGCGACGCACCCGGTGCAGTTTGCGCAGCCAGACGACTACGAGGCGCATGAGGCGCGGGTCTGCATTGCCGAAGGTGAAATTTTGGGTAACCTCAAACGCGTGCGCAAGTTCACGCGCGAGCAATATTTCAAGTCCGCCGCGCAGATGCAGGCGCTGTTTGCCGATGTGCCGTCATCCATTGCCAACACGGTGGAGATTGCCCGCCGCTGCAACCTCACGCTGGTGTTGGGCAAGCCGCAGTTGCCCGAGTTCCCCACGCCGCTGGTGAATGGCGAGCATCTGTCGCCAGAGGCCTATTTTCGCTACGCATCCCACGAAGGCCTTGCGGCACGGCTGGTGCACCTGTATCCGGTTGAGGCCGAGCGTGAGTCGCAGCGCCCGCGCTATTTGGAGCGGCTGGAGTTTGAGATCAACACGATTCTCAAAATGGGTTTCCCCGGTTACTTTTTGATTGTGGGCGACTTCATCAACTGGGCCAAAAACAATGGCTGCCCGGTGGGGCCAGGACGCGGCTCGGGCGCGGGCTCGCTGGTGGCGTATTCGCTCAAGATCACCGATCTGGACCCGCTGCAGTACGACTTGCTGTTTGAGCGTTTTCTGAACCCCGAGCGCGTGTCGATGCCCGACTTTGACATTGACTTCTGCCAGGCCAACCGCGACCGCGTGATTGATTACGTCAAGCTCAAATACGGCAAGGAGGCCGTGAGCCAGATTGTGACCTTTGGCACCATGGCCGCGCGCGCTGTGGTGCGCGACGTGGGTCGCGTGCTGGACATGAGCTACACCTTTTGCGATGGCATCAGCAAGCTTATTCCCAACAAGCCGGGCGCCCACATCACGATTGACGGTGCCCTCAAGGCTGAGCCAATTCTGGCCGAGCGGCTGGAGAAAGAAGACGATGTCAAGACGCTTTTAGCGCTGGCGCAAAAGCTGGAGGGCCTGACGCGCAACGTCGGCATGCACGCAGGGGGCGTGCTGATTGCGCCGGGCAAGCTCACCGACTTTTGCCCGCTGTACCAGCAGCCCGGCAGCGAGTCGGCGGTGAGCCAGTACGACAAGGACGACGTGGAGGCCATTGGCCTGGTGAAGTTTGACTTTTTGGGCCTGGCGACCTTGACGATCCTTGAGATTGCCAAGGACATGATCGTGGCCCGGCACAAGGGCCAGGAAAACTTTGCGTATGAAGATTTGCCGCTGGACGACGCAGCCGTGTACCGGCTGTTTGCCGATGCCAAGACCGAGGCCGTGTTCCAGTTTGAATCCCGCGGCATGCAGGGTTTGCTGCGCGACTGCAAACCCACGCGGCTGGAAGACCTGATCGCCATGAACGCGCTGTACCGGCCCGGCCCAATGGACCTGATCCCCACCTACGTGGCGCGCAAGATGGGCCGCGAGCCGGTGGAATACCCTGACCCCCGCGTTGAAGGCATCCTGAAGGACACCTACGGCGTGATGGTGTACCAGGAGCAGGTCATGCAGATGGCGCAGATCCTGGGCGGCTATTCGCTGGGCGGGGCCGACATGCTGCGCCGCGCCATGGGCAAGAAAAAGGCCGAAGAAATGGCGGAGCACCGCCAAATCTTCCGTGATGGCGCAGCGGTCAATGGCCTGACGCAGCAAAAGGCCGATGAAGTTTTCGACCACATGGAGAAGTTTGCGGGCTACGGCTTCAACAAGTCGCATTCTGCTGCCTACGCGCTGCTGGCCTACCACACGGCCTGGCTCAAGGTGCATTACACGGCCGAATTTTTCTGCGCCAACATGACGGTGGAGATGGACGACACCGACAAGCTGCGGGTCTTGTTTGAAGATGCGGTCAAACCTATTGGCGGCCCCTCCGGCGGCGTGGGCCTCACCTTCGAGGCGCCCAACATCAACCGGGGCGGCCACAGTTTTGAGCCGATCTCTGACAAAGTGATCCGTTACGGCCTGGGCGCCATCAAAGGGACGGGCCAGCAGGCGATTGAAGCGATTGTGAAGGCGAGGCAAGCCGGTGGCGACTTCACCAGCCTGTTCGATTTCTGCGTGCGGGTCGACCGCAGCAAGCTCAACAAGCGCTGCGTGGAGGCGCTGATCAAGGCGGGCGCGTTTGACACGCTGCAACTCAACCGCGCGTCGCTGATGGCATCGGTCGAGCGGGCGTTTGACTTTGCCAATGCGGCCGAGGCCAACGTCAACCAAGGCGGCCTGTTCGACATGGGCGGTGAAGACGACCACGGCTCCAGCACGCAGGAGCCCGAGCTGGTGCAGGCCACGCCCTGGGGCGTGAAAGAGCGC
>JANYJD010000018.1 GCA_025358555.1 Rhodoferax sp. | reverse complement strand
TTTGACGTAAAGCAGGGCGAGGTGTTCACGCTGATCGGCCCCAATGGCGCGGGCAAGACGACGGTGTTCAACCTCATCAGCCGCATCTACACGCCCACCACCGGCGAGATCATTTACCTGGGCAACAAGCTCACCGAGCAGCCACCGCACAAGATTGCCTCGCTGGGCATTGCGCGCACTTTCCAGAACATAGAGCTGTTTGAGAACGCGTCGGTGCTGCACAACCTGCTGATTGGCCGCCACACGCACCGCAAAACCGGGCTCTGGCAAGACATGTTCTTCACCGGCACCGCGCGCGAGGCCGAACTCAAGGCGCGGGAAAAAGCCGAAGAAGTGATTGAGCTGTTGGACCTGCAACACCACCGCGACTCACACGTGGCGGGCCTGCCCTATGGCGTGCGCAAGGTGGTGGAGATGGCGCGCGCGCTGTGCACCGAGCCCAAGCTGCTGCTGCTTGATGAGCCCTCCAGCGGCCTGAACGTGGAAGAAACCGACGACATGGCGTTCTGGATTGCCGACATTAAAAATGAGCTGGGCATCACCGTTCTGATGGTGGAGCATGACATGACACTGGTCAGCAAAGTGTCTGACCGCGTGCTGGCCATGAACCAGGGTGAGGTGCTGGCCATGGGCACACCGCGCGAGGTGCAGAGCGACCCGGGCGTGATTGAGGCTTACCTTGGCTCGGTGGACGATGTGTCATCTTTGCGCAGGGGGGCCACGGTATGAGTTCAGTGCCTCCCGCAGTTAGCGACACCCCGGTGCTCAAACTGCTCAACGTCGAGAGCGCTTATGGGCCGATCAAAGCCATCCGGGGCGTGAGCCTGCAGGTGCGCCGGGGCGAGATTGCCACCGTGCTGGGCTCCAACGGCGCGGGCAAGACGACGATCCTCAAAACCATCTCGGGCATCATCGACCCGCGCAAAGGCTCCATCGAATTCAAGGGCCACGACATCACCGCCAAAGACCCGGCCCACATCGTGACGCAAGGCCTGAGCCATGTGCCCGAGGGGCGCGAGGTGTTCGCGCTGCTCAGCGTGCGCGACAACCTGGCCATGGGCGCCTACACCCGCAGCGACCGCGACGGCGTGGGCAAGGACATGGAGGCGGTGTTCAACTACTTCCCGATTTTGCGGGAACGCGCGTCGCAAGACGCGGGCCTGCTGTCGGGCGGCCAGCAGCAAATGCTGTCGATCTCGCGCGCGCTGATGGCCAACCCCGACCTGATGTTGCTCGACGAGCCCAGCCTGGGACTGAGCCCCAAGCTCACCAAGGAAATCTTCGAGATTGTGGTACGCATCAACCGCGAGCGTGGCACCACCATTTTGCTGGTGGAGCAAAACGCCAACATGGCACTGAATGCATCCGACTACGGCTACGTGCTGGAAAACGGCCGCATCGTGATGGAAGACACCTGCGCCCACCTGCGCGAGAAAGACGACATCAAGGAGTTCTACCTGGGCATGAAGGAAGACGGCATGCGCAGCGAGCGGCGGTGGAAGAAGAAGAAGACATGGCGGTGAAGACGTGAGCGCACTTGGCGAGGGGCCCCGCTTTGCGGGGATCGACATAGCGCGAGCGGCTTCGGTCGCCGACACCTTGGGCTTTCCGAACACCAATGACTTGACGGAGGCGACACGATGAGTGGCTTGTGGGATCTCAGCAATATTCAATCCAATCCCGAGGTGGTGATGCCCGGCGACACCCTGCCCGCGATCTTCTGGAATGCGGTTGAAAAGCGCGGCCCCACCGTCTGGATGCGCCAGAAGCATCTGGGCATCTGGCGCAGCTCAACCTGGCACCAGACTGGCACGGCGGTAAGTGAAATCGCCGGTGGCCTGATGAGCCTGGGCTTTGCAGCAGGCGAATGCGCGTCCATCCTGGCCAACACTGCGGTGCAGTGGGTATGGGCTGACCTGGCGGTGCTCTCCAGCGGCGGCGTGTCCAACGGCATCTACCCGACCGATGCGGCGTCCCAGGTGCAATTTCTGTGTGAAGATTCCCGTACCACCATCCTTTTTGTGGAAGACGACGAGCAGCTCGACAAGGCGCTGGAAGTGCGCGCGCAATTACCCGGCCTGCGCAAGGTTGTTGTCTTTGACATGGAAGGCCTGCGCAACGTCAGCGACCCCGGCATCATCAGCGTGGACGCGCTGCGGGCCTTGGGGCGCGAGTACCTTGCCAAGCATCCCAACGCAGTCAAGGAAAGGGTGGCCGCCTGCAAGCCCGAAGATCTGGCGATTCTTGTCTACACCTCGGGCACCACGGGCAAGCCCAAAGGCGCCATGCACCTGCACCAGGGCCTGGTCTACACCCTGCATGGCTACAACACCCTGGTCACGCAGGACGAGCGGGATGAGCGCATGTGCTTTCTGCCGCTGTGCCACATTGCAGAACGGATGGGCGGCGAGTACCACGCGTTGTACACGGGGGCCAAGCTCAATTTTGTGGAGAACCCCGAGACCATTCCCGAGAACGTGCGCGAGATTGCGCCCACGGTTTTCACCGCTGTGCCGCGCGTGTGGGAAAAGTTTTACTCAGGCGTGATGATTTCGCTAAAAGAAGCAGGCCCCGTGCAGCAGGCCGCTTACGGCTGGGGCATTGGCGTGGGCACTGAGATAGCCGACAAGGTGCTGGCGGGCAAGACGGTCGATGGCTGGCTCAAGTTCAAGTTCACCATCGCCCAGTGGATTGCGCTGAACAATGTGCGCAAGATGATCGGCATTCACCGCGCGCGCTTTTTGGTGACCGGCGCTGCGCCGATTTCGCCCGACCTGGTGCGCTGGTACCTCGCTTTGGGCGTGCCGATGCTGGAGGTGTGGGGCATGACCGAAACCTGCGGCGCCTCCACCGGCGTGCCCGCCAACAAGATGAAGCCCGGATCCATTGGTCCTTCCGTCAGCTTCAACGAAGTGCGCCTTGATCCAGTGACCAGCGAACTGATGGTGCGTGGCAAGAACGTATTTGCCGGCTATCTGAACCTGCCCGAGAAAACCGCAGAAACTTTCGACAAGGACGGCTGGCTGCACACGGGCGACGTGGGCGTGGTGGATGCCGATGGTTACTACAAAATCACCGACCGCATGAAGGACATCATCATCACGGCCGGTGGTAAAAACGTCACGCCCAGCGAGCTTGAAAATGACCTGAAATTCTCGCCCTACATAACCGATGCCGTGGTGATTGGCGACAAGCGCCCGTACCTCACCGTCATCATCATGATCGACCAGGAAAATGTGGAGAAGTTTGCGCAGGATGGCGATGTGCCTTTCAGCAACTACGCGTCGCTCACGCGCGCACCCGAGGTGCAGGCGCTGATCCAGGGCGAGATTGACCGGGTTAACAAGAAGTTTGCAAGGGTGGAGCAGATCAAGAAGTTTTTCCTGCTGGAAAACCAGCTCACGGCCGAAGACGAGGAACTCACCCCCACCATGAAGCTCAAACGCAAACTGGTGGAAAAGAAATATTCGCCGCAAATTGAAGTCATGTACGGATAATTACTCGAACGGAGATAGAAATGGCATTAAAACACGCTCTAGCCCTCGTCCCATGTGCATTGTTAGCTACTTTATCAATAGCACAACAGGGTGTGACCAAAACCGAAATCCTGGTCGGCACCATTCAGGACATGTCGGGGCCGCTGGCCGCTTTTGGCAAACAGGCACGCTTTGGCATGCAGTTGCGCATTGATGAGCTCAACGAGCAGGGCGGCGTGCATGGCCGCAAGCTCAAGCTGTTGCTGGAAGACTCAGGCTATGACCCCAAGAAGGCCGTGCTGGGCGCGCAGAAGCTGGTCAACCAGGACAAGATTTTCATCATGGCCGGCCACGTGGGCACGGCGCAGAACAACGCCGCCATGCCGGTTCAGTTTGAGAAGAACGTCATCAACTTTTTGCCCATCACGGCGGCGCGCGACATGTACGAGCCGTTCCACCGGCTTAAATACTCGTTTGCCGTGACCTACTACGACCAGATCCGCACCGCCTTGCCAAAGCTGGTCAAGGAAAAGAATGCAAAGCGCATCTGCACCATCTACCAGGACGACGACTTTGGCCTGGAAGTGCAGCGCGGTGCCGAGGCGGGCCTGAAAACCATCAACATGGAAGTGGCCGAGAAAACATCCTTCAAGCGCGGTGCGACCGATTTCTCGTCCCAAGTGGCAAAAATGAAGGGCGCCAATTGCGACATGGTGGTGCTGGGCACCATCATCCGCGAGACCATTGGCACCATTGGCGAATCGCGCAAGACCGGCTTCAACCCCATCTTCCTCAGCGCCAACGCCGCCTACACCGACCTGATTCCCAAGCTGGGTGGCAAAGCCATGGACGGCATGTATTCGACCATGACGGTGCAGCACCCGTATCTGGATGAATCGTCGCAACCCATCCGGTTCTGGGCCAACAAGTACAAGACAAAATTCAACGAAGACCCGGGCGTGGTGTCGATTTACGGCTACCAGATCATCGACACCTTCATCCGCGCCGCACAAAAGGCCGGGCCCACGTTGACGACCGACAGCTTCATCAAGGCCATGGACAGCCTGACCGTGCCGCCCGACATCTTTGGCAGCTCGGAAATCACTTTTACCGCCACCAAACGCCTGGGCACCGATGCATCGCGCATGTCGCAGATCCAGGATGGGCGCTGGCGCGTTATATCGGAGTACGTCAAGCCTTGAGGCGGGCGTACCTGGCAAAGCTGAGGCCGGTCTGAAGCAATTTTTTTCTGCAAACTGTCAAACCTAAAGGAAACACGCCATGAAATTCAAGTACGCAGCCGCTCTGGCTACCCTGACCCTGACGGCCACAGTCACGCAAGCCCAAAATGCGCCGCCACAAGGCGTCAGCGCCACCGAAATCACCTTAGGCTCCATCCAGGACCTGTCAGGCCCCATCGCGGGCTTTGGCAAGCAGTCGCGCCTGGGCATGATGCTGGCCGTGGACGAGATCAATGAGCAGGGCGGCATCAACGGCCGCAAGCTCAAGCTGATTGTGGAAGACTCGGCCTACGATCCCAAAAAGGCCGTGCTGGCTGCTCAAAAGCTGGTGAACCAGGACAAGATATTCATCATGCTGGGCCACCTCGGTACGGCCCAGAACATGGCCGCCATGCCGGTGCAGTTTGAGAAGAACGTCATCAACTTCTTCCCCATCACGGCCGCGCGCGAAATGTACGAGCCGTTCCACAAGCTCAAGTATTCATTCGCAGCCACCTACTTTGACCAGATGCGCAACGCCGTGCCCAAATTGGTCAAAGACAAGGGTGCCAAAAAGGTCTGCACCATGTACCAGGACGACGACTTCGGCCTGGAAGTGCTGCGCGGCGGCGAGGCCGGCCTGAAAACCATTGGCATGGAGTTTGTCGAGAAAACCTCGTACAAGCGCGGCGCTACCGACTTCTCTTCCCAGGTGTCAAAAATGCAGGCCTCGGGCTGCGACCTGATCGTGCTGGGCACCATCATCCGCGAAACCATTGGCGCCATTGGCACCGCCAAAAAATCGGGCTACAACCCGACCTTTCTGGCCAGCAGCGCCGGCTATACCGACTTGATTCACAAGCTCGGCGGTGCGGCGATGAATGGCCTGTACGCCACCATGACCGTGCAACACCCCTACCTGGACGAAGCGTCCAAACCGATCCAGTTCTGGGCTTCCAAGTACAAGACAAAGTTCAATGAAGATCCGACGGTGTTTTCGGTCTACGGCTACAGCATTGTTGACACATTTGCCAAGGCTGCGACTAAAGCAGGAAAGGGTTTGACCACGGAAAGCTTCATCAAGGCGATGGACACGATGACAGTCCCATCCGACATGTTCGGCAGCGCCCAGTCCACTTTTACGGCAACCAAACGCCTGGGAAGCGACGCATCGCGGATGTCACAAATCACCGATGGCAAGTGGAAGGTGATTTCTGAGTACATCAAGTAGCCGTCAGCGTGGCAGGCGCCCCGATGCCGGGCGCAGCGTCAGTGCAGCTTGACGTGGGACTCGGTGCGCCGGGTGATCAGCCGGGCCAGCGTGTTGAGGGCGACTTTGGGCGCGCCATGCAGAGCCAACTCGTGCATTTTGTAGAGCGAGAGGTACATCATCCGCGCGAATGCGCCTTCAATCATCAGGCTGCCGCCAAATTTCTCGCTCAATGCGCCGCCCATCATGTTGCCTACCGTGCTGAACTCCCCCAGAGACACAAGTGAACCGAAGTCCCGGTAGCGGTAGCTGATCAGCGGCTGGCCTGCCAGCCTGCGCTTGATCTGCCCCACCATATGGGAAGCCTGCTGGTGGGCGGCCTGCGCGCGCGGTGGCACGAAGCCGTTTTTTTCCGGCCACGCGCACTCGGCGCAATCGCCAATCGCAAAGACATTGTCGTCACGCGTGGTTTGCAGTGTGGGCTTTACCACCAGCTGGTTGATCCGGTTGCTCTGCAGGCCGTCCAGCTCCTTCAGGAAATCCGCCGCCTTGATGCCGGCCGCCCACACCACCAGTTCAGCGCCGATTTCGCGGCCATCGGAAAAACGCACTCCCTCGGCCAGCACGGCTGACACTTTGGAGCTGGTGTACACCTTCACCCCAAGCTGCTCAAGCAGCCGCTGTGTCG
This sequence comes from Rhodoferax sp., assembly GCA_025358555.1. Lineage (GTDB taxonomy): Bacteria > Pseudomonadota > Gammaproteobacteria > Burkholderiales > Burkholderiaceae_C > JANYCG01. The sequence goes on along the minus strand of JANYJD010000018.1, from coordinate 7,087 downwards.
ATTGGGACATGCGCTCCGGCAGGGCCGGCAGCACGCGCGGCGACGCCTCGATCAGGTGCACGCCCACATGGCGGTCCGGATCGATGCGCTCCAGGCCGTAGGAGGCCAACTGGCGCATGGTGCGGTGCAGCTCGGCAGACAGCTCAACACCTGTGGCGCCGGCGCCGATGATCGCCACCTGCAACTGGTGCGGGCGCAGCGCCTCGGCCTGCGCATTGGCGCGGATGGCGGCGTTGACCAGGCGGCGGTGGAAGCGGCGCGCGCCTTCAGACGACTCGAGCTTCAAGGCATGTTCGGCGACGCCCGGCGTGCCAAAATCATTGCTCTGGCTGCCCACGGAGATCACCAGCGTTTCGTACCCGATGCGCCGCTGCGGCGTCACAAGGCGGTCTTCAGCGTCATAAGACGCAGCCACCAGCACCTCGCGCTGCGCGCGGTCCAGGCCCACCATGTCGCCAACCCGGTACTTGAAATGGTGCCAGTGCGCCTGGGCGAGGTAATCCACATCATGCGCATCAATGTCCATGCTGCCAGCGGCGATTTCGTGCAGCTTGGGTTTCCAGACGTGCGCGCGGTTTCTCTCAATCAGGGTCACGCTGGCACGGCCGCGCCGACCCAGCGAGTTGCCCAGCTTGGTTGCGAGTTCAAGCCCGCCCGCGCCGCCACCGACGACCACGATGCGATGCAGGCCTGGGGGCGTGTTCAACGGCGATGCCATTCTTCAGCCTGCCGCCGCGTCGCCGCTTGCGCCCATCACCGCCAGCGCGGTCATGTTGACGATGCGCCGAACCGTGGAAGAAGGCGCCATGATGTGCACTGGCTTGGCCGCGCCCAGCAGGATCCCGCCGACCGTGATGCCGTTGCCGGCCGCCATGCGCAGCAGGTTGTATGAAATGTTGGCCGCGTCCACATTGGGCATGACCAGCACATTGGCCTCGCCCATCATGGCCGCGCCAGGCGCTTCGCGCGCCAGCACTTCCTGCGAGAGCGCGGAGTCACCGCGCATCTCACCGGCGATGGCCAGCGTGGGATCCATCGCCCGGGCCAGGGCCAATGCCTGGCGCATCTTCAGCGCCGACGGTGCATCGGAACTGCCGAAATTCGAGTGCGACAGCAGGGCCACACGCGGCTCGACGCCAAAGCGGCGCACTTCGGCGGCGGCCAGCACAGCAATCTCAGCCACCTGCGCGGCAGTGGGATCCTGGTTGACCTGGGTGTCACAGATGAAAAGTTGCCGCTCAGGCAGCATCAGCATTTGCATGGTCGCGAGCGTTTGCACGCCCGGGCGCAGGCCAATGATGTCGCGCACCGGGTCAATATGGGTCGCGTACATCCCCGTGGTGCCGCACAGCAGCGCGTCAACGCCGCCTGCTTGCAGCAGCAGGGTTCCGGCCATGGTGCGCTGGTTGCGCACGGCGGCCAGCGCGTATTCGCGGGAAATGCCAGTGCCCTGGCTGCGACTGCGGACCAGCATGCAGTAATCATCGGCCAGCTTGCCAAGGGTGCCAGGGTCGGTGGGGTCAACGCACTCGCAGTCCACGCCCAATTGCATGCGCAGGCCATACTCGACAATGCCTTTGGCAATGGTGTCCCTGTGGCCAATGAGCACCGGGCGCGCCACCTGCTCGTCCACCACCACCTGCGCGGCGCGCAGAACACGTTCGTCCTCCCCCTCAGCGTAGGCCACACGCGGCAAACGGCGCATTGCAGCGCTCTTGGCAGCAGTGAATATCGGCTGCATGGCGCTGCTGGTCTTGTAGACAAATTCGTCCAGGCGCCGGCGGTAGGCGTCCAGATCGGTGATGGGCCGCTCGGCCACGCCGCTGTCGGCTGCAGCCTTCGCCACTGCGGGGGACACCACCTGGATCAGGCGCGGATCAAACGGCATCGGGATCAGGTAGTTGCGCCCGAACTTCATGTTCTTGACGTTGTAGGCCCGCGCCACGGTTTCGGGAATCTCCACGTGGGCCAGCGCCGCAATCGCCCGCACGGCCGCCATTTTCATCGCCTCGTTGATGGTTGTCGCACCGCAGTCCAGCGCGCCACGGAACATGAACGGGAAGCACAGGACGTTGTTGACCTGGTTCGGGTAGTCCGAGCGCCCGGTGCCGATGATGACATCGGGGCGCGCGGCCACCGCGACGGCGGGGTCGATCTCCGGATTGGGGTTGGCCATGGCGAGAATGATGGGGTCACGCGCCATGGTCTTGACCATCTCGGGCGTGAGCACATCAGCCGTGGACAGGCCCAGGAACACGTCAACGCCCTGGCAGGCATCGGCCAGCGTTCTCGCGGCTGTATCCCGTGCGTAGGCAGCCTTGGACGCATCAACGCCCGCGCGCCCTGCGTACACAACGCCTTTGCTGTCGCAAACTGTGATGTTGCGGCGCTCAAACCCCAAATTGACCAGCAGGTCAAGACAGGCCAGCGCCGCCGCGCCAGCCCCGGAACAGGCCAGCTTGACCTCGCCAGCCTGCTTGTTCACCAGCTCCAGCGCGTTGAGCACAGCCGCCGCAGCGATGATGGCAGTGCCGTGCTGGTCATCATGGAAAACGGGGATCTTCATGCGTTCGCGCAGCTTTTTCTCGATGTAGAAGCACTCTGGCGCCTTGATGTCTTCCAGGTTGATGCCGCCGAACGTGGGCTCCATGCGCACGATGGTCTCGATTAGCGCGTCAGGGTCGTTCTCGGCCAGTTCGATGTCAAACACGTCGATGCCCGCAAATTTCTTGAACAGGCAGCCCTTGCCTTCCATCACCGGCTTGGATGCCAGCGGCCCGATGTTGCCCAGGCCCAGCACCGCCGTGCCATTGGTGATGACAGCCACCAGGTTGCCCCGCGAGGTGAGGTTGCGCGCCTCGCTCGGGTCAGCGGCTATCACTAGGCAGGGCTCGGCCACGCCGGGCGAATAGGCCAGCGCCAGGTCGCGCTGGGTGGCCATGGGCACGGTGGGGTTGACCGAGATTTTCCCCGGCGTCGGAACACGGTGGTATTGGAGCGCGGCTTCCCGCAGGTTGTTGCTCATGGTGTGTCTCACTTCCTTTTTAGTTGTGGCGAGCCCGTGCCATGGCACCCAAACACGCCTGTCGCCAATGATACGGCAGGCGATGGCGGTGGCTACAAACCCAGTTGCCGCGCCGCCAGCTCTTTCATGATGTCCTCAGCGCCGCCGCCAATCATCATCACCTTGACTTCGCGGTAAATGCGCTCGCTTTTGGTGCCGCGCATGAAGCCCATGCCGCCCAGAATCTGCACCGCCTGATCGGCGCAGAACTGCAGGGTCTGCGTAGCATGGTTCTTCAGCATGCAGACCTCGGCAACCCAGCGCGCAGCGATGTCGGCGCCAGCCGATTCATCACCCGCATCCGCCCTGCCGGTCAGCGCGTCCACCCAGGCCTGCGTGCTGGCAAGGCGCATCTGCATGTCCACCAGCTTGTGGCGGACCACCTGGTGCTCCAGCAGCAATTGTCCAAAGGTTTTGCGCTGGCGCGCCCAGTCCAGCGCCTCATCAAAGCACGCCTGCGCAAAGCCAAGGGCCAGCACCGACATGCCCAGCCGCTCGCCGTTGAAGTTGCCCATCACCATCTTGAAGCCCGCGCCTTCTGCACCGACCAGATTCCTGGCCGGCACCCGCACGTTGTCAAAGCGGATGTGCGCCGTGTCAGAACAGAGCCAGCCCATCTTGTCCAGCCGCGTGCGCGAGACGCCTGGCAAATCCATGGGGACGACGATCATCGAGATGGCCGCAGCGCCACGTGCTGCTTTCATTTCAGCGCCACGTGCGTCCCCCTCCCGGGTCCGCACTGCTGTGGTCACAAAATCAGCCCGCATGCCTGAGGTGATGAATATTTTTTCGCCGTTGAGGAGGTAGTCGCCGCCGTCGCGCACCGCTGTGGTTTTGAGCGCCGCCACGTCCGAGCCACCGCCGGGCTCGGTGATGGCCAGCGCGGAAATTTTGTCGCCTCGCAGCACCGGCGGCACAATCTCGCGCTGCAAGCCAAGCGAGCCATGCCGGATGATGATGGGCAGGCCAATGCTGTGCGAAAACAGGCTGGCGCATACGCCGCCACTGGTGCCATGGCGCGCCAAGGCCAGCGACACGATGTTGCGCATGCGGTGGCTGGCGGGTGTGCCTCCCAACTCTTCCGGGTAGCCCAGGCCCAGCAGGCCAAGGTCTGCGGCCCGTTTGTACAACGCACGCGGGAATTCGCCCGCAGTGTCCCATTCAGTCACATAGGGCGCGATTTCGGTTTTGGCAAAGCGCTCAACCAGATCTTGCAAAGCCTGTTCGTCAGCGCGGTCGAACGAGGGCACGGCGGGCGATGGAATCTGCATGGGGCTACCGGGGTGGCTTCTTGGCAATCCCCATGATCTTGGCCAATATGCCCAACATCACTTCATCAGCCCCGCCGCCAATCGACGCCAGCCGCCCGTCGCGGAACATGCGCGAGACTTTGTTCTCCAGCGTGTAACCCATGCCGCCCCAAAACTGCAGGCAACCGTCAGGCACGATGCGCTTGAGCCGCCCGGCCTTGAGCTTGGCCATCGAAGCCAGCTCGGTCACGTCCTGCCCGCTCACATACAGCTCGCACGCGCGGTAGGTCAGCGCGCGCAGGCTCTCAACCTCGGTTTTCATCTCGGCCAGCTTGAACTGCACCCATTGCTGGTCGGCCAGCGTGCTGCCAAACAGCTTGCGCTCCTGCGCCCATTCCACCGTCCACTGGATGCAGTTGGTCAGCCCTTGCAGCGCGCTGGCTGCAGCCCACAGGCGCTCTTCCTGGAACTGCATCATCTGGTAGATGAAGCCCTGGCCTTCCACGCCAATCAGATTGCGCTGCGGCACGCGCACTTCATCAAAATAGATCAACCCGGTGTCGCTGGAATGCATGCCGATCTTGCGGATTTTCCGGGCGACTTCAATGCCTTTGGTGAGCTTGCCACCCGCACCATCGCGCATGGGCACCATCACCAGGCTTTTATTCTTGTGGTGGTTGCCGCCAGAAGCACTTGAACCGTCGCCAGTGTTCACCAGCATGCACATCCAGTCGGCCTGCAGGCTGTTGGTGATCCACATCTTCTGGCCGGTAATGACATAGTCTTCGCCATCTTTGCGGGCATGGCTCTTGATGGACGCCACGTCGCTGCCCGCGCCGGGCTCGCTCACGCCAATGCAGCCGACCACATCGCCGGCAATCGCCGGGGCCAGAAACTCAGCCTTCAACGCATCGCTGCCAAAGCGCGCCAGCGCAGGCGTGCACATATCGGTCTGCACGCCAATTGCCATGGGCACGCCGCCGCAGTGGATGTTGCCCAGGCCTTCGGCCATGGCCAGGCCGTAGGAATAGTCCAGCCCGGCGCCGCCATAGGCTTCAGGCTTGGTCAGGCCCAGCAGACCCAGCTTTCCCAGGCCCTTAAAGACCTCGTGCGCTGGAAAGATTTCTGCCGCCTCCCATTCATCCACATGCGGGTTGATCTCCGCATCAATAAAGCGCTTGAGGGTTTTCTGGATTTCCAGGTGTTCGTGGGTGTAGTTCATTTTGAAAATACTTTGGGGACGATGGCGCGGTGGAAGCCTTCAAACGGTTTTACCGCGGCGCGTTTTTGCTCTTCGGGCCGGGTCACCTTCATCGGCCAGCCCATGCGCACCTGCGGGCGCGCACCGTCTATGCGCAGGGTGGTGCCGGTGACAAAAGACGCCGCCGGGCTGAGCAGATACACAATGCCGGCCGACGTTTCGGCCTCGGTGCCAAAGCGGCCCAGTGGCACCGTCTTGGCCATCTCGCGAAACATCGGCCCCATCTCGGGCGGGTAATGGTCCATGCCGCTGGAGGCAATGTAGCCAGGTGCCACGGCATTCACACGCACGCCGCTGTGGGCCCATTCCACGGCGGCTGTCTCGGTGAAGCTCACCATGCCCGAGCGCGCCGCGCCGCTGTGACCCATGCCCGGCATCGAGCCCCACATGTCTGCCACGATGTTGACAATGCTGCCACCGGTCTTGGCCATGGATTGCAAGTAGCACTCGCGTGACATCAAAAAACCACCCGTCAAATTGGTGTCAATCACCGCCTGCCAGCCCTTGGCGCTGATGGCCTCCAGCGGCGTGACGTACTGCCCGCCCGCGTTGTTGACCAGGCCATCAATGCGGCCGTGCGTAGCCACAATCGCCGCGACGGTCTCTTTGACGACGTCCTCCTGGCGGATGTCGCACACGTGAAAACTGGCGGAGCCACCATCCTGTGTGATCTCTTCGTGCACGGTTTGCAGCTTTTCCAACTTGCGTCCGATCAACACCACATGGGCGCCCAGCGCGCCCAGCTCATGCGCCACGCAGCGGCCAATGCCCGAGCCACCGCCCGTGACCACCACCACCTGGCCGCTCATCAGGTTCGGGGCGAAAACAGATGTGTACTGGCTCATTTCGACTCCTGATTTTTTTGAATGAACAAACCCATGGCAGCGTCGGTCAAATCCTCAAGTGAAGCGGTTTTTTTTCTGTCAAACCATTGCACAGACCAGTTGAGCGCGCCAAATATCAGCAACCTTGCGAGACCCAGCGGCGCGTTAAGCCGCCCCTCGGCATGCAGTACTTGTAGCACCGGCAACCACGCGGCTTCATAGTCAGTTTGCAGTCTGGCCAGGGCGGCGCGCTGGTGCGGCTTGAGCGAGCGCGCCTCATACAGCATGACCGGGATGAAGTCATTGCCCGTACCCAGAAGCACATCAAAATGGGTACGGACCAAGAGGCGAATCTGCGCCAGCGGGTCGGTGGTCGGGGCGCGCTGCACCGCGAGGCTCTGGCGCTCCAGCGCCGAACGCATGCCCTCTTCCATCACCGCATACAGCAGCGCGTTCTTGCTCTTGAAATGGTAAAACGGCGAGCCACTGTGCATGCCTGCAGCCGCTGCGATGTCGCGCGTGGTGGTGGCACCGTAGCCCTTTTTGCGAAACAATTTGGCAGCGCCTTGCAGCAGCTGCTGGCGGCGGTTGCCATCGTCACGCTCGCCCAGCGTCTTGCGCGGGCGGCCCCGCGGGCGCGGGCTGACGCTTGGGTCTGGGCGCGTGTCAGTGCGGGTCTGGGTGCGCG
>JANYJD010000014.1 GCA_025358555.1 Rhodoferax sp. | reverse complement strand
GCCGATAGAATGTCGCGGCCCTGGCTGTCGGTGCCCAGTAAGTACTTGCTGCTGCCGGTGGCTATCCAAGCCGGGGGCAGGCGCGAATCGCCCAGCTCCAGCGTGGCCAGGTCAAACGGGTTGTGCGGGGCCACCCATCCTGCAAACACCGAGCAGAAGACGCAAACGAAGGCCACCACAGCCGCTGCAATAGCCAATGGCGAATGGCGAAAGCTGTAGCCAACATCGCCCAGCCACCAGCGTCGCATCATCGCTGTCATCGCCAGCGTTTACTTGCTGTTGACTTTGACGTATTTCCAGGGCATTTCGTTGCCGGGGTGCTGCACCAGATCAATAGTCTTCTTGGTGCCCCAGTTCAGCGCCTGCTGGTGCAAGGGGATGTGGCCAATCTCATCCTGGTGGATTTTGATGGTCTCGCGAATCATCTCAGTGCGTTTTTTGTCGTCGGTTTCAGAGGCTACCTGACTGGTCAGTTCGTCCACCTTGGTGTTGCTGTAGGCACCCAGGTTGAACTGGCCACGGCCACCGTCACCCGGTGACGACAGGATGGGGTACATCACGTTGTGCGCATCCACCGTGCTGGAGGTCCAGCCCAGCATGTAGAAGCTGGTGTCGCGGCGCAATATCTTGGGGAAATAGGTACCCTTGGTTTCGGCTTCCAGGTTGATCTTGACACCCACCCGGGCCAGGTTGGCTGCGACCGCTTGACAAATTGCCGCATCGTTCACATAGCGGTCATTCGGGCAGTTCATCTTCACTTCAAAACCAGCTGGGTAGCCTGCCTCGGTCAGCAGTTTTTTGGACGCTTCGGGGTCAAAAGGCAGGCGCTTGGCCAGATCTGGCGCGTAGCCCTTCACTTGGGCCGGAAACATCTGGGCAATTGGCGTGGCGGCACCGCGCATGACGTTTTTGGCGATGCCGTCCACGTCAATGGCTTGGTAGAAGGCCTGGCGCACCCGCTTATCCTTAAACGGGTTTTTGCCTTTGACGTTGGAGAACAGCAGCTCATCGCGCTTTTGGTCCATGCCCAGAAAGATCACACGCAGCTCTGGGCCTTGCAGCACCTTGAGGCTGGCGCTGCCCTTGATGCGGTCCACGTCCTGCACCGGCACCGGTTCAATCACGTCCACCTCGCCCGACAGCAATGCAGCCACCAGCGTGCTGGCGTTGCCGATGGGGGTGAACACCACGTCGTCCACATTGCCGTCAATCTTGTCCCAGTAACTGCCGTTGCGCGAGAACGTGGTGCGCACGTTGGGCTGGCGCTCACGCGCGCGGTACGGGCCGGTGCCGTTGGCGCGGAACGATGCGGCGTTTTCAATGCCTTTGCGGCGGTCTACCGGCTTGGTGGCCTGGTTGTCCTCGCACCATTTCTTGCTCATGATGAACCATTTGGTGAACAGCTCGGGCAGGATGGGGAAGGGCGCGGTCAGCACAAAATCAACCGCGTGGTCATTGATTTTCTTGATTTCCTTGATCTGGCCAACGTAGCTTTTCATGTCGGAGCCTGGGTCTTTGGCGCGCTCGTAACTGAAGATCACGTCGTCTGCGGTGAACGGCGTGCCGTCATGGAACTTGACGCCTTTGCGCAAGTTAAAGCGCCACACGGTGGGTGAAGTCTGCTTCCAGTCGGTGGCCAGACCGGGCGTGAGCTTGTAGTCGCGCCCGCGTGAAACCAGAGGATCAAAAATGTTCTCCAACACCGTTAGCTGCAGAGATTCATTCAGCGAGTGCGGGTCAAGCGACAGCGCATCGCCCTGGTTGGCCACCCGCAGCGTCACGGCAGATGCTACAATAGTAGTAGCTAACAATGAAGTACCAACAAGGGCTACAGCTGTTTTTCTATGGAATTTCATGAAATACTCCGGTTAAAAATGGAAATCAGCGGGTCACGGTAAAAAATCGGGTCATGGCGGCAGATCAGGCCGAGTGCAAGGGCATGCCCTGCTCCACCAGGCTGGCATGCAGGGCCGAGCCCAGGGGCAGCACATCATCGTTGAAATCATAGCGGCTGTTGTGCAAAAAACAGCCGTCGCGCGCGCCCTGGCCCAGCCGGATGTAGGCACCAGGCTTGGCCTGCAGCATGAACGAAAAATCTTCGCCACCCATGCTCGGTGGCATGTTGCGCATCACGCGCGCCTCGCCCACCAGGCTGGCCGCCACGTTGGATGCAAATTCGGCCTCGGGCACGGTATTGATGGTGGCCGGGTAGACACGCTCATAAACCACCTGCGCGCTGGCGCCAAAGCCCGCTGCAACGGATTGACACAGGGCAATCAAGCGTGCTTCCACCAAGTCCTGGATTTCGTGGCGGTACGTGCGCACGGTGCCCACCAGCGTCACCTGGCTGGGGATCACGCTCATGGCACCCGGGTTGCCGCCCTGCACCGAGCAGATTGACAGCACCACTTGGTCAATGGCCGCCACGTTGCGCGCCACGATGCTTTGCGCAGCGGTAATGATGTGCGCCGCCACCAGCACCGGGTCAATGCAGTTCTGGGGCCGCGCGCCATGCCCGCCTTTGCCAGTGACGATGATCTCGACGCGGTCCACCGCCGCCTGCATTGGGCCGGGCGTGATGCCGATGATGCCTTCTGCTGTCTCCGGCGAGTTGTGGATGGCATAGACCTGGTTGCACGGGAAGCGCTCGAACAGGCCGTCCTGCATCATCGCGCGGGCACCGGCGTAGCCTTCTTCGCCTGGCTGGAAGATGAGTACAGCGGTGCCGTCAAAATTGCGCGTCTCAGCCAGGTACCGCGCTGCGCCCACCAGCATGGCGGTGTGGCCGTCATGGCCGCAGGCGTGCATCAAGCCAGACTTGGCGGATTTCCAGGCAAACTCATTGTTCTCGGCCAGGGGCAGGGCATCCATGTCGGCCCGCAAGCCGATCATGCGCGGGCCATGAATGCCCCAATGGCCGCCCGCCGCTGCGCCCGTGGCCGCGTGAGCCGTCTGGGTTTTGCCCCGGATGACGGCCACCACGCCGGTTTTGCCAATGCCCGTGTGAATTTCATCCACACCGCAAAGCGTCAGCGCCTCTGCCACGCGCCGCGCGGTGTAGACCTCTTCAAAGCCAAGTTCGGGGTGCGCG
>JANYJD010000371.1 GCA_025358555.1 Rhodoferax sp. | reverse complement strand
GCGCTGAATCTCGTCAAAAGGGTGACCATCCGACGGGTCCACCATCGGGATGGTGCGCCCGGACGACGACGGCTGGGAGGCGTTGGCGATGAAGTTGAGTTGCATGATCAGAGTACGCGGGTTGGGTTGCGTCAAGCAGTGCTTTGCTTCTGGGATGCAGTTTTATCATACAAGTCGAATGAATCCGTCAAGACGCTGGAAAACCATGACTGAATGGGCCCGGCACGACCTTCAAGGACTTGAGCTGAGCGCGTCGGTCACGTACCTGAATTTAAAAAGCCCTTGAGTGCCGCAAGCGTCGATTCCGGCGCTTCGGTCATCTGGTGGTGGCCCACGGGCAGGTAGACCGTTTCCACCTGCTTGCCTGCCGCCTTGGCTTTGGCGATCAGGCCCTGCGCTGCGGCGGCTTGCGTCATCTGGTCTTGTGAGCCCAGCAAAAACAGCACCGGGCAGGTGATTTGGGTGATGGCTTCGTCGCCATTGGCGTAGGCATTGCAAGCCATGAAGCCACGGTGAAACACATTGACGGCGGTGTTGCTGGCCAGCACGCGGCGGTTCAATGCCGAATTGCTCCCAAGCACCCAGGTGCCCGGCCCCAGCGCAGACGGCGGAGCCGCCAGCGTTGAACGCGAGAAAATGTTGATCATCTCAATGCCCTTGGCCGGGTCGTTGAGCGCAGCGTCCAGCAACACCTGGGATACCTTCATTGGATAAGCCGTGCCCACCAGCGCCAGATGGGTGACGCGGTGCTGCAAGCGTGCGGCAGCCTCCAGCGCAATCAAGGAGCCCCAGCTATGCCCGACCAGAGCCGCTTGTTTGACGCCGGTTGCGTCCAGCAAGGCGGCGATGAAGTCGGCCGCAGCTTCCACCGTGGCGGGTGCGTCGCCTGCACTGCGGCAGTGGCCAGGCAAGTCCACGGCCAGCACGTTCCAGCCGTGGTTGGCCAGGTAGCGGCTTTGCAGAATCCACACGCTGTGGTCGTTGAGCACGCCGTGGATGAATACGACCGTAGGCTTGGCCGCGTCGAATGGTTTTCCGCCGGTGTAGCAGTAGGTTGCGAAGCCGTTGACTTTGAGTTGCATGATCAGGCCCCGGCTTTCAATTTTTCTGCTGCTTTCAAAGCCCGCTTCAAGTCATCAATCAAATCATCCGCATCTTCCAGCCCGATGCTTAGGCGAATCGTCCCTTGCGTGATGCCGCCCGCTGCCAGCGCCTCGTCGCTCATGCGGAAATGCGTGGTGCTGGCCGGGTGGATCACCAGGCTGCGGCAATCGCCCACGTTGGCCAGGTGGCTGAATACTTTGAGGGTTTCAACAAACTTCTTGCCTTGCTCGCGGTTGCCCTTGACGTCGAAGCTGAAGACCGATCCCGCCCCGCGTGGCAGCAGCTTTTTAGCCAGCGCATGGCTGGGGTGGGATTCGAGCAGTGGGTGGCCAACTCGGGAGACAAACGGCTGGCTGGCCAGGAACTGCACCACTTTTTCGGTGTTGTGCATGTGCCGCTCCATGCGAAGGGACAGCGTCTCAATGCCCTGCAAAATCAGCCAAGCCGAATGCGGGCTCATGCATGCCCCAAAGTCGCGCAGGCCCTCACGGCGCGCGCGCAGCAAAAACGCGCCTACCGTGGATTCCTCGGTAAACACCATGTTGTGAAAACCTTCATACGGCCGCGCCAGCTCTGCAAATTTGCCGGATGCTTCATTGGCGCGCGCCCAGTCAAAGCTGCCCGCGTCCACCACAATGCCGCCAATCACCGTGCCGTGGCCACTCAAAAATTTGGTGGCCGAGTGGTACACCAGGTGCGCACCGTGCTCAAACGGCTTCATGAGCCACGGCGAGGTCAGCGTGGAATCGACCAGCAGCGGCACACCGGCTTCATGGGCGATGGCTGAAATGGTGGGGATGTCCAGCACATCCAGCCCGGGGTTGCCCACGGTTTCGCCGAACAACAGCTTGGTGTTGGGCCGCACCGCTGCGCGCCAGCCATCAATGTCGCCGGGTTTGACAAACGTGGTGTCAATGCCAAAGCGGCGCATCGTGTAATGCAGCAAATTCTGCGAGCCGCCGTACAGGGCGGTGGAGGCCACAATGTGTGAGCCCGCGCCCATCAGGGTGGCCACACACAGGTGCAGCGCGGCCTGGCCGCTGGCCGTGGTGATGGCCCCAATGCCGCCTTCCAGCGCCGCCACCCGCTGCTCCAGCACCGCGTTGGTCGGGTTGCTGATGCGGCTGTACACATGGCCCGCGCGCTCCAGGTTGAAGAGCGACTGCGCATGCTCGCTGGACTCAAACACAAACGAGGTAGTGAGGTGGATTGGCACCGCGCGGGCGCCGGTGGCGGGGTCGGGTGAGGCACCTGCGTGCAGGGCGAGCGTGTCAAAGCCGGGGTCAGAATAGCCGGGCATACTTTCTCCAGTCAGTCCAGTCAGGTTCTACGGGCAGGGTGTTTGGTCGCACGATAGCGGTTGCATGGGGCCATTGTGGGCTATTGTGGGCTATATTCATGCATCGCCCAAAGTCAGCGCAACAGGAGAGCACCATGAAAGTCAGCGACATTTTGCGGGTCAAAGGCACCACGCTGTACACCGCCACGCCGGAGGACCTGCTGTCCCAAGCGATGAACGTGATGTCCGACAACGACATCGGTTCGCTTGTGGTCATGTCGCATGGCAAAGTAGTGGGCATGCTGACGTTTCGCGAGGTCATCAAGACCATCGTCAAAAACGGCGGTAACGTCGGCACCACCACGGTGTGGAAGGCGATGGACGATGGGCCGCTGACCTGCACCATGGAGACCGAGCTTGACGAAGTGCGCCGCATGATGCTGGAGCGCCACGCCCGCTACATGCCGGTGCTGGACAAAATGATGCTGATGGGCGTGGTCAGTTTCTACGACGTGGCCCGCGCCGTGGTGGACAGCCAGAATTTTGAGAACAAGATGCTCAAGGCCTACATCCGCGACTGGCCAGCCGGGGAAGACGACGAAAAAGGTTGAAGCGGTCCAGCCGCTCAGTCCATGCAGATGTCGCCGCGCCCGCGTTGCACCGGCAGCCGTGCGGTCTGGGATAATCTCTGCCATGAGCGGCAACACCTTCGGACAACTCTTCGCAGTCACCAATTTTGGTGAATCTCACGGCCCGGCCATTGGCTGCGTGATTGACGGCTGCCCGCCCGGCATGGCGCTGGACGAGGCGGACATTCAGGGCGACCTGGACCGCCGCCGCCCCGGCACCAGCCGCCACGTCACCCAGCGCAATGAGCCCGACGCCGTGGAGATTTTGAGCGGCGTATATGAGGGCAAAACCACCGGCACGCCGATCTGCCTGTTGATCAAAAACACCGACCAGCGCAGCAAAGACTACGGCAACATCCTGCAGTCTTTCAGGCCCGGCCATGCCGACTACACCTACCTGCACAAATACGGCCTGCGCGACCCGCGCGGGG
>JANYJD010000367.1 GCA_025358555.1 Rhodoferax sp. | reverse complement strand
AAAATCGGCAAAGAAGTCTGGATTGACCGCAGCGACTATGAAGAAACGCCGCCCAAAGGTTTCTTCCGCCTGTTCCCTCCCAGCACGGACGCCAACGGCGAGGCCGTGCCCGGCAGCAAAGTCAGGCTGAAATACGGCCATGTGATCGAATGCCTTGGCGCTATAAAAAATGAAGCTGGACACGTAATATCCATAAGGACTAAAGTCATTCCTGACACCAAGAGCGGCACACCAGGCAGCGATGCGGTCAAAGTCAGGGGCGTCATCACCTGGGTGGCGGTAGCCGACGGCATCCCCGCCGAAGTGCGCCTTTACGACCGCCTCTTCCTCGAAGCTCAGCCCGACGCCGGCGGCAAGGACTTCATCGAAGGCCTGAACCCGAACAGCCTGAAAGTCATTCAAGCCATCGTGGAGCCGTCCTTGGCCAACGCCAAGGCCGACGACAAGTTTCAGTTTGAACGGCACGGCTACTTTGTGGCGGATCGGGTGGATCATGTGACTGGCTCCAAGCCGGTGTTTAATTTGGCGGTGTGCTTGAAGGATAGTTGGGGGAAGTAAGCTAGTTAGGTGCGCAACTAGCTCCATAGGGACACATCAATGTTGAACGAAGACCAATTGAAGACGCTAATAGCTGACATTGAGTCAGACACTGCCGAACGCACAGAGTCGACGACAAATACTGACAAATTTGCGCAGGCAATCTGCGCGTTTGCAAACGATCTTCCAAATCATCGTCGGCCTGGCCATTTGTTCATCGGGGTAAGGGACGATGGTTCTCTGGCGGGCCTCAACGTCACTGACGATTTGCTCAAGAATCTTGCTGGAATTCGAGCTGACGGAAATATCCTGCCGCAACCAATGATTGCGGCGTCGAAGTTCTCCTTCACAGGTGGAGATGTCGCGGTTGTGGAGGTGCAGCCATCTGATCTGCCGCCAGTTCGCTACAAAGGTCGCGTTTATATTCGAGTTGGACCTCGAAAGGCTACGGCCAATGAGCAAGAAGAAAGAACTTTGAGTGAACGCCGCGTCGCGTATGCAAAATCATTCGACGCTCAGCCATGTTCAGAATCAAAGATCGATGACCTAGCGCTAGGGCAATTCGATAGCTATCGCCGCGAGGCCGTCGACCCAGAAACTATTGCTGCGAATCATCGCCCAATAGAGCAGCAGTTGGCCTCTCTACGGCTGTACGACCCCGAGCGAGGATGTGCGACAAATGCGGGCATGCTGCTCATAGGTAAAAATCCTCGCTTCTTTCTGCCTGGAGCCTACGTACAGTATTTAGAGCTTCCAAATGTTTCGCTAACTGATGAGCCTCTAGATCAAGCTGAAATATCCGGAGATTTGCACACCGTTTTAAAAGAATTAGAAGGACGAATTAGGCTTTTAGTAAAAACATCGATGGTGCAAGTTAGTGTTCTCGAGGAGAAACTAGTTCAGAATTACCCGGAACGGGCTTTACGAGAGCTACTAATGAACGCTGTAATGCATCGCAACTACGCCAGCAACGCTCCTATTCGCTTTTATGCCTTTTCAGATCACATTGAAATTCAGAGCCCCGGCGGGTTGTACGGCGAAGCAACGCGAGAGAATTTTCCTACGCGAAATAGCTATAGAAACCCCGTAGTAGCTGAAGCTCTTAAATCGCTTGGTTATGTGAATAGATTTGGTTACGGAGTGCAGCGTTCCCAGGCACTCCTAAATGAAAATGGGAATCCCCCAGCCACATTTGAATTCGACGAACAGTCAGTATTTGTAAAGATTCAAAAAAGGTCGGCATGAGAACTGTTGCGTTCTTTAACAACAAAGGTGGGGTCGGAAAGACATCGCTGGTCTATCACCTTGCTTGGATGTTCGCCGAGCATGGGGTGAAAACGCTCGCAGTCGACTTAGATCCGCAAGCAAATCTAACAGCTATGTTCCTATCGGAGAATAGGCTCGAAAGACTTTGGCCGGACGGAGAGCACAGCGATACGGTTTACGGAGCAATAAATCCCATCTTGCGGGGAACTGGTGACATAAAAATACCCCACATTGAGCAGATAAATCTGAATCTTGGGTTACTCCCAGGTGATCTTGGTCTGTCGCGGTTTGAAGATAAATTATCTGAGGCTTGGCCAAAATGTCACAACCGCGATGAGTCGGCATTTAGGACCATGACCGCATTTCATAGATTGATTCAGTCTGAGCAAAGGTTTCAAGCTGATATCGCATTAATAGATGTTGGTCCGAATCTAGGCGCAATCAATCGGGCTGCACTTATTGCATCGGACCAAGTCTGTTTACCTCTCGCACCGGATCTCTTTTCTATTCAAGGCCTAAAGAACTTAGGTCCAACACTTAGAGAGTGGCGTTCAGTATGGGCAGATCTATCGAATAAAGCCCCCGAAGGCCTTCCCTTGCCAAATGGAACGATGAATCCTATTGGGTATGTCGTAATGCAGCATGGAAGCTTGGACAATCGACCAGTGAAGGCCTATAAGCGATGGATGGACCGAATTCCTAGTACTTATAAGAGTGCGGTATTAGGTGAGTCTGAGCAAGCACCTCCAACTATTGCCAGCGACCCGCGTTGCATGTCACTTTTGAAGCACTACAGAAGTCTTATGCCAATGGCTATGGAAGCTCGCAAGCCCATTTTCTTTCTTAAGTCTGCTGACGGAGCAATTGGCGCACATATTGAAGCCGTTCGCAATTGTTATGAAGATTTTCAAGACCTCGCAAAGAAGATTGCAGTTGAGGCCAGTATCGTTTTTAATTAGCGACAGCAGAAGAGAAATTGCGCCTTCAACCTAGCTTCGTCTGGAAAAATATGAGGAGCTAGACCGCATTTTGATGTGCTGGCATTGGATATCCGTATCGCATGCAACCCCAATCCCTCCTCCACTTCTGGTTCGAAGAGCTAACCCCCAAGCAGCACTTCGCCAAAGACACCGCGCTGGACGACACCATCCGCACACGCTTTGGCTCGACGGCGGAAGCTGCTGCCAAGGGTGAGCTGTTTGCTTGGCGCACCACGGCCGAGGGGCGGCTGGCGGAGATCATTGTGTTGGACCAGTTCTCGCGCAATGTGTACCGCGACACGGCACACGCCTTTGCGCAAGACGCCATCGCGCTGGTACTGGCGCAAGAGCTGGTGGCAAGCACGCAAGACCGCAGCCTGCCTGAAGCGCAGCGCGTGTTTGCCTACATGCCCTATATGCACTGCGAGTCTGCGCTGGTGCACACGCAAGCCGTGGCGCTGTTTTCCCAGCCAGGCATTGAAGAAAACATGGATTTCGAGATGCGCCAGAAGGCCATCATTGACAGGTTTGGCCGCTACCCGCACCGCAACGCGATTCTGGATCGAACGTCTACGGCGGAAGAGCTGGCCTTTTTGAGCGAGCCGGGGTCTTCTTTCTGAATCTGCCACTGGAATTGCTATTTTTTTGGTAGCTCTTAACGCATACTCCACGGGCGCTCGGCTCAGGCTTTTCTTGCAATAACCAAAGCCGCAGACCACCAGCCCCGCCGCGCTAATGCGCGCGACCAAGTCGGTGGTGCACCCGGTTTCCCTGGCGCGATAAACTTTGCCCCATGCCCGTCATCTTTCGCTACAAATCGTTCCGATTTTTCTTCTATTCCAATGAAGGCAACCCGCGCGAAGCCATGCACATTCATGTGTGCAGCGAAGACGGTGAGGCAAAATTCTGGTTGACGCCAGAGGTCTGTCTAGCGGACAGTGACGGGTTTGATGCCGCACACTGCGCGAATTGCGGTCCGTTATCGAAAGCAACAAGGCGCTGATTGAAAGGGTCTGGAATGAACATTTCGCCTAAAACCGTCCGTTTCGACGAAGACACGATGTGGGTCAGCTTATCCGATGGCCGCACGATTGCGGCACCACTGGCCTGGTTTCCGCGCTTGCTGGAAGCCGCCCCTGCCAAGCGGGATGAAGTCGAATTGAGCGTCAGTGGCCTGCATTGGGAAGCACTGAACGAAGACATTTCGGTGGCTGGCTTGCTCGCCGGACAGCCCGACCTGACGCGGCGCAAGCCGCAAATTGCGACTTGATGCATGCCCGACAGATTTCACACGCGAAAACACGTTCGATTTGTCGACTTGCCGCGCCATAAGCGGCGCAGCGCTGTCGTGCGTCTCGGTTGGCAAATTGCGCGGCGCGCCGACGGAGCCGGGTTCTGGACGGACCACCTCTTGGAAGACCCCGACGAGCCGAATCGCATTCATCGCTGGGTTGACGTTAACTTTTTGGGCGCTGATCGGTTCACGCTCTGGAACGCAGAATTCATCACGACCCAAATGGCCCTCGAAGATGCGGTCCATTCTCGGGCATTCAGTGAAGCCCATGCATTGTTGAGCGCAGATGAATCTGAAGCTGAATTCAAGTGGGAATGGAAATCTGTGCCGCTTAAACACTCAGGTGGCTTGCGCGGCAAGGAGTTGGTGCAACGGCCTGACCGCCACTATTCCCAATTTGAAGGGCGCACGTTCAATCAGGAGTGTGATCGCCTGGAGGCGCATTACCTCGCATCCGACCCGCCAGTGATCACGGAGCGGTTTGAGATTGATCGCGGTTACGCGTATGGCATCGGCCTGCACGCCGTGGTTGCCGAAGCAAACCTAGACCGCGCCGCCATCGAGCGCGCGATTCAACAATTTCGGGATTGTGGCGAGTGTGACTGGCAGGGCTCTTGAATGTCACTAGCCACCAAGCCCGCGCCCCGAGTCGTGATCTTTGCCGGCCCCAATGGCGCAGGCAAATCAACTCACGCAGATGCAATCCTGACTGCGTTGGGCATTGATACGTTTGTCAACGCAGACTACATCGCGCGTGGCCTGTCCGGGCGCAAAACAGAACTGGTTGCATTTGAAGCCGGGCGCATCATGCTCAAACGTTTGCGGCAATTGGGCGAGGCAAAGGCCGATTTTGCGTTTGAATCGACGCTGTCCAGCCGCGCGTTCGCGCCATTTTTGCGCACGCTCAAAGCTCGCGGCTACAGCGTGGCAATCTACTATTTCTCGCTGGCCAGCGCTCAGTTGGCAATACGGCGCGTCAAGATGCGTGTTTTGATGGGTGGCCACGACGTGCCATCCGATGTGGTCCGGCGTCGGTTTGGGCGCAGCCTGTGGCCACAAAATCTGCAACCCAGTTGACCGTAACGGAGCCCGCAACATGGCAGAAACTGCAAAAACTCAGCCAAGCCGCTTGATGCTCTCGCCCAAGGCGCTTCAGAAGGCGTTGGAACAATCGGCCAAGCAGGCACAGCGAATGGCCGATGCATTTGGCCTTGTTGTACCCAGCATCAAAACCAAGAAAGAACCCCGCACGCCAAATACCGCTTAAAAGCTATTTACTACATTTTTAGTAGCTAACTATGCATTCTCCAATAGGGCTATCGGCACTTTTTATGCCTACATTCAGGAGTTTTGGCTCAATAACAGCCCATGCCAGCGCCCGACCCGCGCGGCCAGCTTGAGTTCATCGCCCTGACGCAGACCCGGACTTGCGACCGAACCTCCATGCAACCTAAATCAGTCCTCCACTTCTGGTTTGAAGAGCTGACCGCCAAGCAGCACTTCGTCAAAGACCCCGCGCTGGACGACACCATCCGCGCCCGCTTTGGCGACACGCTGGAGGCGGCGGCGCGGTGTGAGTTGTTTGCCTGGCGGGCGACGGCCGAGGGGCGGCTGGCAGAGATCATCGTGCTGGACCAGTTCTCTCGCAACGTCTACCGCGACACGCCGCGCGCCTTTGGGCAGGACGCGCAGGCCCTGGCACTGGCGCAAGGGCTGGTGGCCAGCGGGCAAGACCGCAGCCTGCCGCCTGCGCAGCGCGTGTTTGCCTACATGCCTTACATGCACAGCGAGTCCGCGCTGGTGCATGGGCAGGCCGTGACGCTGTTTACGCAGCTGGGCATCGAAAACAACCTGAACTTCGAACTGCGCCACCAGGCCATCATCGACCGCTTTGGCCGCTTCCCACATCGCAACGGGATTCTGGGGCGCGCCTCCAGTGCGGACGAGCTGGCGTTTCTTGGCGAGCCGGGGTCTTCGTTCTAGGCTTGCTCTCAACTTTTAGAATGGCCAACTTCGCCTACCGTGCAATGCTCGCCGCGCTGCTGTTACTGTGCGCCTGCTCCGAACCGCCCGGCTGGCAAAGGCTGCTGGCCATCAAGATCGTTGACCAGTTTCCGGCGTACCAAGCCGAGCCCACGTCCAACGGCGGACTGACGGTGAAGCGCCCCGGCCAGGCCGACAAGCCGGTGGACGTGGACGACATTGCCCGCTTTTGCCTACGTGGCCCCAAGGACTGCAATTACGCCATTGACCAGATGTTGCTGGGGTTGAGGGAGCCTTAACGGTGCTCAGCATTGGGTTAGCGGCGAGCCTATTTCCCCACCCGCACCGGCAGCTTGCGCGTCTCACCCGCAGCCAGTAAAAAGAAATCATCCGCTGGCAGGTTTGCCGCAGCGCGCGCAGCGGCCAGGTCTTGGGGTGGCTGGTCCAGCGGCTCCATGGTCTGGGTTTCGCGCAGGGCTTCCAGCGCGATGCGGGCTTTGAAATCTGGACTGTGCATGCGCCGTATTCTGCGTGCAACCGTGGCTTTCTTCTTCAATCTCATGTGAACTTCTTGGCCAGCCGGATCGGCCAGCTTGAAAGGCCAGAGTCTCACTTATCTCGCTGTTCAGATTTCTCGAACCACTTCTGGGTCATCTACCAATCGTGCTGCGAGCCCAGCCCCGATTTTTTTGGACGGCGATTTACACTAGCAGTTCATTGATAGAGGCAATCCCTGAAACCGATGGCTGACAAGTCCCCGAAAAAAAGCACAATGAGAAGCAGTGTAAAGAGCGCCTTGAAAACTGGCATCAAAGGTACCCCGGTGTCTCTAGCAAAAAAGGCGGTTGACACCGACCAGTACGTGGTGCCCGCCCTGCGCCGGGGCTTGGCAGTGCTGCGCCTGTTCCGGCACGACCGGCGTGTGATCTCACTGCCGGAGATCGTGCGTGAGCTGCGCGTGACGCGAGCCACTGCCTTTCGCCTCGCGTACACATTGGAGGCTGATGGGTACCTACAGCGTGCGCCGCATTCAAGCGCTTTCCAACTGGGGATCAACCTGCTGTCGCTGGGCTTTGAATACCTGGGCTCTCTCGACCTTGTAGAGGTGGCGCGGCCCATTCTCGAAGACCTGCGCGACCGTGCGGACGCCTCGACCCATCTCGGCATTCAAGACGGCAGAGAAATCGTTTATGTGCTCAAGGCACCGTCCCGCCATCGCCTGCGCAGCAACGTCACTGTCGGGACCCGCATGCCCATTCACACCACCTCGATCGGTCACGCCATCCTGTTCGACAGCACACCAGCAGAGCTGCGCCAGCTGTTTGCGGGCGTGGACCTGCGCGAACGCTTTGAGCACGCGCCAGCGGATGCCGATGCGCTTTACAAGGAACTGGCCATTGAGCGCACGTTTGGCTGCGTGATTTACCGTTCACGCTTTGTCGACGGCTTGCACAGCGTGGCCGCACCCGTGCGTGATGCCAGCGGGCGCATCGTGGCTGGGGTCAATGTTTCGGACTATGAATCCATCCCCGCGATGGGCGAGCTTGAAGGCACGGTGAAGGGCGAGGTGCTGCGCGCTGCGATGGCGATTTCACGCGGGCTGGGATTCAGGGGCTGAACCGGCCGCACTTGCTCCAGCATGTATTGGTAATAAATAATCAGCTGGCAGCGAATGAACTGGATTGGTCGACAGCCTTTTTTTGCTCATCCTGCGCCGCTGGATTCAGGGTGTGCGCTGAAGCCGTTCTTCCAGAAAATCCAGCCGATCCTGGCCCCAGAAACGTTCGCCGTCCACCACCCAGGTCGGCCCGCCGAACACGCAGGCGCCAGTGCGATAGGCCATGTCGATGAAACGCTGACTGCCGAGAAAAATCCAGGGACTGGCGACGCTGAAAAAGTAATCAACCTGTGCAGTCATCGTTCCACTCCGTCACTCCGTCACTCCTTCAAGGCTGCTCGTCAGGCGGGTGCGGCCTCGCGCGCGGAAAGCAACTTGTCGTCGCGGATGTCTTCGGCGTGTAGTGGCATGGCAAGCAGGCGGAGAATCGCCTGCACCTTGGCTACTGACACCTTGCGCACTGTCACGCCGTCGCTGATGGCCACGGCCGCTGCAATGCCTGCTGCCTGGCCGGTGGCCATGCAGGCCGGCATGTTGCGCGAGCGTGCATGTGCGGTGTGGTCGGCAGAAATGGCGCGGCCCGCGATCAGCAATTGCTCGATCGTCGCAGCCACCAGACAGCGGTAAGGAATCTCGTAGGGGGGCAGGCCCTGGAAATCCACGTCGCCGCCCTTGGGATCGTGGATGTCGAGTGCCGACGCATCGGCGGCAATGCTATCGCTGAAGCGGTGGCCTTTCAAAGTGTCTTCCCCTGTGAGCACGTACTCGCCCAGCACGTGGCGCGTTTCGCGCACGCCCAGCGCGCCGGAAATCTGGCCGATGCCCGCTGTTTCAAAGCCGGGCACCCGATCACGCAGAAATTTCGCCACTCCCTCGATCTGGCGGTAGCACTCGACGATGGCCGCGCTGAATTCCGCCGGCGAGAAAATGTCTACACCCAACACCCGCGTGCCGTTGACGTACATGATGCCGTTGGCCGTTTTTAGCGTGATGTTGTCACGCTGCAGCACGATGCCGCTTTCCTCCTGGAACCTGCGCAAGGACTTGTTGAAACCCGTCAGCCACAGGCCATATCCCAAACCTTCCATGGTGTCTGGAATCGCGCGGGCAGGGATGTCGTCGCTGGTGCGTGACCAGTCGGCCAGGCGTTTCAGATCCACGTTCGTCATGGTGAAGTACATCGACACCGGCTGCATAACTTCCTCCGTCCCGCCCGAGCCCATCACAAACGGCGCATTCGCCTTGGCGGCCATGTCGCCGTCGGCCGAGCAGTCAATCACGACCTTGGCCGTAACCACTTCGCGCCCCGACTTGCTTTCAATGATGACGCCGGTGATGGTTCCATTTTCGATGATAGGCGCTGACACAAAGGTCTCGAACAGGATCTGCACGCCAGCCTCGACACACAGGCGTGTCAGCAGCATCTTCATGATCTCGGGGTCGCACGGCGAAGCGATTTTCACGCCACCGGTTTTCGTAAGCGCCATGTAGTCGTCGCCAGCGCCGCCGGCCGTGCGTGCAAGGTTCCAGATCTCCAGGGGCAACCCACCAAGCAGGGCGCCAGACGGTTTGGTATTCAGGCCGAGAGTCAAGTTACCGCCTAGAGAACCGAAGCGCTCGATCATCACGACGCGTTTGCCCTGTCGGGCCGCAGAAATGGCGGCAAACGGTCCCGTCGTGCCGCCGCCGACGACAACGATGTCGGTGTCCATCAGAACGGGAATTTCGCGGGCTGTCTCGGTGAAGGTTTTACGGGGAGTAGTCATTGTGATGTTTCCTGGTGGTGCGGTTTGAGGGTGCCGTTGGGGCGATGAATGACTTACTCGGCGTGCGCGCCGGAGTCCTTCACGGCCTTGGCCCACTTGGCGGTTTCGTTGCGGATGAAAGCTTCAAAATCTGCCTGCGAGCCGGGCGAGAGTTCTGCGCCGCTGGTGGCCATGCGTTCTTTTATTTCGGGCAGGGCCAATACGGCAAGCAGATCCTGGTGAATCTTGTCGAGGATGGGTTTTGGCGTGCCGGCTGGTGCCAGCAAGCCAACCCATGAGACGGCCTCAAAGCCGGGGATGCCCGACTCGCTCAAGGTGGGAACTTCCGGTAAGGCTGCGCTGCGTTTGGCGCTGCTGACTGCGATCGGCTTGAGCTGGCCCGACTTGATCTGCACCATGGCGGGAACGATGTTGTCAAACATCATGTCAACGCGGCCTGCCATCAGGTCTGCATACGCAGAAGGCGTGCCTTTATAAGGAACATGCACCAGTCCCGCACCAGTCGAGTTGCTGAACATCTCACCTGCCAGATGATTGCTGGTACCCACGCCGCCGGAGCCGAATGAAAGCTTGTTACTGCTGGATTTGGCATACGCCGTCAACTGTGCGAGGTTATTGGCGGGAACGGCCTTGTTAGCTACGAGCACCAGCGGCAATTTGGCCACCAGCATGATGGGGGAAAAGTCTTTGATGAAGTTGTAACTTAGCTTGGAGTAGAGGCTGGGGCTGATGGCGTTGGCCACTGTGCCCCACAGCAGGGTGTAGCCGTCGTTGGCTGACTTGGCTGCGATGTCGGTGCCTAGATTGCCACCGGCACCAGGGCGGTTGTCGATTACCACGGATTGGCCCCATTTGTCGCCGAGCTTCTGTCCGATGGTGCGCGCGATCACGTCGGTCGCTGTGGCTGCCGGGAACGGTACGACAAACCGAACCGGCTTGTTCGGCCAGGACGTGCCGGAGTCCTGAGGCTGGGTCATGGTCAATGTCTGTGCCATGGCGACGGGCGACACCACTAAGACCAGCACACCCAGGCACAGGGAACGGCGGTAGCGCTGGAGGATGCTGGATTTGCGAGCGGCAATATGCAATGGTGAGCTGTTCATCGTTTCTCCTTGTGTCAAATGTTCTGGAACGGATGACTGTTGCAAGTTGTGGTTTGGGGAATGGGCCAGCGAAGGCGAATTCTTTGTTTTTTTAGTGATTCGTATGCGGATCAAAGTTTCAGATAATCATAACAGGGTTCTTGAAAAACGCAAAGTGCGCTCATAGGGTCTGACAAAAGCGAGGCAAGAAAAAACCGGCTTATTGCCGGCTTTTCGTTAGTTCGCACTGCACTCAAATCGGCATTGCCCCATCAGCTTGAGCGTTGCGGCGGTGATGATACCCAGCGTGCCTTCACTGCCAACAATCACGGATCATTGCGGAAACTGTTGCTGCCCGATTTTGAACCGCGCAACGATAATGGAAAGACTGCTGTACAGGTTGGCCTGCTACCGCTAAATCTCACCTGTTGGCTGGATGTAACCCAAACTGGCTTGCGCCAAGACTTTAAATGACAGCTTCCGCGCGACTGACAACTCTGGCAAAAACCACCCTTTGGGACAGTGCTTACCTTGCGCTCAAGTCGGCTTTGCTGGAAGGGCGCTATGCGCCGGGCGACCGCATTGTGCTGCGTGACGTAGCCGAAGAGCTGGGAATCAGCCTGACGCCAGTGCGCGATGCGGTGAACCGATTGACGGCAGAAAAAATTTTGGGTCGGGGCGGCGTGGGAAATGGTGGCGGCGCAACTGTTCCGTTGCTCAATACCCACCAGTTCAGGCAATTGATGACGGTGCGCAGCAGCCTGGAACCCGTGGCTTGCGCGGCGGCTGTGCAGCATGCCGATGCAGCGCAGCTCGGTGCAATAGAGGCTTGCCTGTTGGCAATGAAGCGATCTGTGCGCGAGCATCGCAAGGAGCAATACCTGGCTGAACATTACCGTTTTCACTTTGGTATTTATGCCCTGTGCAAGATGCCCATCGTGCTGGAGATGATTGAAAATGCCTGGCTCAGGTGCAGCCCTACCCTAACGCTCGCACTGCCCGAATACATTCCGGGGCTCAAACGTTATGAGTTTCATGTGGCTGCGCTTGCTGCACTCAGACGCGGCGATGGGGCGCAGGCTGCTTCGGCCATTCGTGCCGATATAGAAAGCGCGAGTAACGACATTGGCTTGTTGCTTGACAAGGCTAATCGCGGCTGATGTGGCGCATCGTTAAACGATGCGGTTTTTCAATTTCCAGTTAAAAAAATTCATTGTTGACTTTGAAAGCCGTTATCGATTATGATTGTTGTTTGTTATAACAATGAAAAGTTGGCACTTGCCTACTAAAGGAAATGAAATGACCACGCGTTACATGGCAGCTCTGCTGGTGTCGAGTTTTTTGACTGCCTTTTCGGCAACCACGACTTTGTGGGCAGCAGAGGCTGCCTCCAGTTTTCCTAGCAAAGAGATTCGCTTCGTCGTGCCCTGGAATGCAGGCGGCTCCAACGATATTGCTGCGCGCGCCTTGGCGCAACTTGCCGCCGAGCAAGGCGTGCGCGTGATTGTTGAAAACGTGCCCGGTGCAACTGGCTCGATTGGCATGAGCAAGGTAGCCAATGCAGAGCCGGACGGTTACATCATAGGCATGGGCACAAGTTCAACATTGGCCTTGATTGCACAAAACCTGACCCCGCTGCGTAATGAGCAATTCGCGCCGATTGCGCGGGTGACGATAGACCCATTGGTGTTGTTGGTGCCGAGCAATGGGCCAGCCACTACCCTGGAAAGCTTCATCGGTTACTTGAAGAAAAACCCAGGCAAGGTTTCTATTGGCACGCCTGGCAGCAATAACCTGAACCATATTTTTGCTGTCATGACTGGACGCGCTGCCGGTGTTGACGTCATTGCTGTGCCATACACCGGTGGCGCCAAAGTTGTCGCCGATCTGGCGGGCAAACAAATTGATGCTGCGGTGCTGAAACCTTCCGAAAGCAAAGCCTTGATTGACGGCGGCCTGGTCAAACCGATTGCCGTATTTGCCAACCAGAGGTTAAAGGCATTACCTGACGTACCAACCTTCAAGGAAAAAGGTTTTGATGTCTTTCCCTATGGCCCGCTGGTGCAGATGGCTTACATCGTCGCCCCAGCTGCAACCCCGTCAGCGGTGCGAGAACGCTTGATTGCCATCTTCAGCAAGGCCATTCAAAGCGCCAAGTTCAAAACTTCAGCAGAAGACAGCGGTGCTGTGGTGGATGACCTGACGGATGTGGCCCTGAACCGTGAAATCAGCAGTGTTCAAAAATCACTGAATGAAGTCGGTAAAAAGGTATTCACGGCCGAGAAGAAGTAAAGTTAAAAAATTCGTCCCTGCTGATCTGAAAACTATTTAGAAACACCCATGAGCCCAATAAAAAAAGTGACTTGTCACGTCGTCGCCGCGCCCGTTGAGCGCCCCTTCACCTCATCGCGCGGCTGGTTGTACAAAACCCGCGGCTCCTGCATTGTCGAAATTGAAACGGCTGACGGCATCGTTGGTTGGGGCGAGTGTTATGGGCCATCGGCAGTGGCTAAAGCCTACATTGAAACGCAGTTTGCACCACGCATCATCGGCAGGGATGCATTTGACGTTGAAGTGATCTGGGAAGACCTGTACAACCGGATCAAAGACTACGGCGGTCGGGGTATGGCAACCTCAGCGCTTAGCGGTATTGACATTGCCTTGTGGGACATCATCGGCAAATCATGTGGCAAGCCGATCCACAAACTCATTGGCGGTGCCTACCGCACTGAAGTCACGGCCTATGCCACGGGCCTGTACTTCATCGACATGGACAGGCTGGTTGAAGAAGCGGTGGAAGAAGCCCACGAGTTTGCTGGCAACGGTTTTGTAGCGATCAAAATGAAAATTGGTTTAGGCTCACCCAAGCTTGATGTCGACCGCGTAGCTGCGGTGCGAAAAGCCATTGGTGATGATGTCCGTTTGATGGTTGATGCAAACCATTGCTTTACTGTGCCGCAGGCTATCCGCATTGGCCGCGAGCTCGAAAAACTCAACGTTGAGTGGTTTGAAGAGCCGATATCGCCTGAAGATATTGATGGTTACGTCGAAGTCACGCGCTCGCTTGATATGGCCGTTGCCGGTGGTGAAAACGAATTTACACGCTGGGGTTTTCGCGATCTGGTGGTGCGCAAGGCCATGGACATCATTCAACCAGATGTTTGTGCAGCTGGTGGTATTTCAGAGTGCCGGAAAATTGCAACTTTGGCAAGCGCGCACGGTGTCGAATGCATTCCGCACGCTTGGGGGTCAGCCATTGGCCTTGCCGCCACCCTGCATTTTTTAGCGGCACTGCCCGACCAGCCGCCCAGCTTCAGGCCCATGCCGCCGCTGCTGGAACTCGAACAATGTGAGAATCCGTTTCGAGATCTTTTGTCTGTTGAGCCGATCGTTCAGCAAGGCGGCAAGGTACAAATCCCGACGGGCGCAGGTTTGGGAATAGAGATCAATCGTTCCGTGCTTGACCGCTACCGCGTCGCCTGAGCGGGAGAATAGTTGATATGCGTTTTGTTTCTTTTGTTGGGCCACAGGGCGCAACCACAGCTGGCATGGTGATTGGCGAAAGTGAGCAGATTGTTGATTTGTCGCACCCCGCTTGCAAGACGTTGATGGGAAACACACCCGCCACCGTGCAAGCGCTACTTGAGCACGGCATCAGCCACTGGGTACAACGGCTTGAAGCGGCCAACATTGATACAGATGCGGTAAAACTACTTGCTGATATTGAACTGCTGGCACCGTTGCCGCGTCCAGGAAAAATTGTGGGTGCGGCATTCAACTTTACGGATGCATTGGCCGAACGAGGTATGCCGCACCCGGCTGAGCCGGTTACGTTTGTGCGTTCTGGATGTACCGTCATTGGGCCTGGCGCGGCTATTTTGTTACCGCCTGATGTGGGCAATATCGGCTATGAAGCTGAGCTGGCGGTGGTGATTGGCCGCCGCGCGTTGCGCGTCAGTCGTGAACAGGCCATGCACTATGTGGCTGGGTACACATTGCACAACGACGTCAGTGGCAGTGACCTGGTGAAGCGCGATGGCGGCAATTTTGTGCGTGGCAAGAACATGCCCGCTTCTGCACCGCTTGGCCCCTGGCTGCTAACGGCTGATGCCATGCCCGACCCCTACGCTGTGAACCTCAAGCTAGACATTGATGGCCGACTGCTGCAAAACGGTTCAACCGCAACCATGCTCTTTAATATTGCCGACCTTATTTCGTATATATCTCACCGCATGCCGCTGGAGCCCGGCGACGTCATCGCCACAGGCACGCCAGCAGGCGTGGCTGCCATGCATCGACCCGCGGCCTGGCTGGCAGCGGGCACCACAGTATCAATTGAAGCACCGCTGCTTGGCCGACTGGTCAATCCGGTACTAACAGGAGTTCCATTTCTTGACCGATAAACCCAAACCAAAAGTCTTGTTGACGAATCCTATTCACCCGCAATTGCATGCTCTGCTAGAAGCGAGTTGCGAAGTCATTGTTGCGCCAGATGCATCGCCTGCCACCATCGCCCGGTTGATAGCAGACGCTGAAGGGCTGATCGTTCGTGCGCAACTTGCGCCTAACGTATTTGACGCTGCACCCCGCCTGCGGGCTGTTGTGCGCCACGGCGTGGGGCTGGACATGATTCCGGTCAAGGCCGCGACGGCCTGCGGTATACCTGTGGCCAATCTGCCTGGCTCCAACACCACGGCAGTTGTTGAGTACTGCGTTGCCGCCATGCTGCATTTCCGCCGCCGCCTGGCATTGATCGACACCCGCTTGCGTACGGATGGCTGGGCCGCCGCCAGACCAGTGGCTGACCAGGCTACGGAGTTGCGTCAAAGCGTCTGCGGCATCGTTGGCTTGGGTGCTGTGGGTGCCCAACTGGCGGGCGTAGCTGCCGGGCTGGGAATGCGGGTCATCGGCCTCACCCGGCGGCCGGACAGCATGCCCCCGCATGTCCAGGCGGTCAGCAAACAGGCCTTGTTTGAACAGGCCGACGTGGTTGTGCTCTGTTGCCCACTCAATGATCAGACCAAAGGCCTGGTTGATGCCGCAACTGTGGCGCTGATGAAGCCAACTGCAGTTTTGATAAATGTATCGCGCGGCCCGGTGATTGATACCGCCGCCGTGCTGGCGGCGTTAAAACGTGGCGCACTTGGCGGCGCTGCGATGGACGTACATGACCAGCAGCCACTCACAGGCCAGGAGCCGCTGTTCGACTGCCCGAATGTGCTGATATCACCGCACGTGGCAGGCATCACCGCTACGAGTTTGCACGGCATGAGCCATGGTGCAGTTCACACCATGATTGAATTGCTGCGCGGTGACAAGCCCGCCAATGTGGTGAACCCTGAAGTTTTCAAGGTAGCCTGATATTTTTATTTTCTAGTGAGTCAGACCATGCGTATTGCAGACCTTCGTGCTGTTCCCATTTCGTTTCCTGTCCCGGCTGACAGGTCCGTTCGGCTAGGTATAGGCCGTAGCGTCAAACGCGACGCCGTGTTGGTGCGGGTCGAGACTGACGACGGCCATGTTGGCTGGGGCGAAGCGCATCACGGCCGCTGCCCCGGTGCCATTGCCAAGCTGCTGGACACCACCATGCGGGAGCTGGTAGTCGGTCTTGACGCGAACGACGTGACAGGGGTATGGGCGCATGTGTACAAAATGCAACTGGCCAGCCACGGCATGGGCGCGGCAGCGGCCATGGCGCTGAGTGGGCTCGACATGGCGCTGTGGGACTTGCGTTGCCACGCTGCAGGCTGGCCGCTATACCGTTTGCTGGGCGGTGCAGCCAAACCCATCAAGGCCTATGCGGGCGGCATTGCCTTGGGCTGGCAAGACCCGGCTTTGCTAGCCGAAGAAGCGCTTGGGCACATCGCTACCGGCTACCGGGCTTTAAAGCTGCGTGTTGGCGACACCGCAGCCAGGGACATTGCCCGTGTGCATGCCGTGCGCAAGGCGGTTGGCGATGAGATCGATATTCTGGTGGATGCCAATACCAACTACTCGCTGGATGATGTCCGCAAAGTTATGCCAGCTTACGAGGAAGCTGCTGTGGGCTGGCTAGAAGAGCCGTTCCCCCCACAAGACCGCCGTGCCTATGCAGCTGCTTCCCTGCTTGGGCGCGTGCCACTAGCGGCGGGCGAAAACCATTTCACGCGTTACGAGTTCGCTACCCTCATTGAAGACGGGCATGTGCAATTCATGCAACCTGATTTGTCTAAAACGGGCGGTGTGACTGAAGCCCTGCGCATTGCCGCCATGGCCAGCGCGCAGAAACTGTCAGTCAACCCGCACACTTCGGCGACCGCCATCAACATGGCGACCACCATTCATTTTTTATGCGGCGTTGACAATCCAGGTTATTTTGAAGGCGACGTCACCTCGCTGAATCCCTTCCGTGATCACCTTGCTGACAAATCCCCCTATGCTCTGGATGGCAACGGCTGCGTCACGCCGCATGAGGGCGTGGGCATCGGCCTGGTCATTGACCTTGACTTCATCGCTGACCATCCCTTGATTGATGGCCCTTGCTACGTGTAAAAAGCAACTAAAAAAGACACCTTCAATGCGCGCAAATCTAAAAAGGCGGCTGACAATTTTTTGTGCCGCATCGGCACTGGGCATGACGCTTGCCGCAAACGTTTTTGCCCAGGAGTTTCCGGAAAAACCGGTACGCATCGTCGTGCCTTACCCGCCTGGCGGATTTAACGACACGCTTGCCAGGGTGGTGGGTGACCGTTTGTCAAAAATATGGAACCAGGCTGTATTGGTTGACAACCGTCCTGGCGGCAACACCACTCTGGGTAACAACCTGGTAGCAAAGGCGTTGCCCGATGGTTACACCGTGCTCATCACACCGCTTCCATTTTCAGCCTTGCCGGGCCTGTATGGCGCGCAACTGCCCTATGACGCACTCAAGGATTTCAGCCCGCTGGTGCTCGCTGCCAACACGCAAAACGTGCTGACGGTGCGCAGTGACCTGCCTGTCAACAACGTGAAAGAGCTGATCGACTACGCCCGAAAAAATCCGGGAAAACTTAATTACGGCTCCACCGGTTCCGGGTCGTCCAACCACTTGTCGATGGAGTTGTTCATGCGGATGACCGACACCAAAATGACGCATATTCCCTACAAAGGCAGTGCGCCCGCCACCCTTGCCATGCTCAGCGGTGAAATTGATGCCTTGTATGACAACATTCCCAATGTTTTGCCGCAGCTCAAAGCCGGAAAAATGAAGGCTATCGCCGTGACGGGAACGCAGCGCTCGGTGCTGTTCCCTTCTGTTCCTACCGTCGCAGAATCGGGCGTGCCGGGCTATGAGGTGAACGTATGGTTTGGCATGCAGTTGCCTGCTGGCACGCCGAAACCACTTGTCGAGCGCATGAACCGCGACATCGTTCGCGTACTCAAAGAGCCGGAGGTGATCAAGAAATTTCGTGACCAGGGCGTAGAAGTGATCGCCAGCACGCCAGCCGCATTCAGTCAGCTGCTGCAAAGTGAAGTCGTTAAATGGACTCAGGTCATACGCGACGCCAACATCAAAGTCGAGTGAGCCTTGGCATGAAAATCGTTGATGTCACGCTGACCTTATTTTCCTGGGACGACATACCTGCAACCAGCTACGGCGCCCACACCGGACGATTTTCAGGCGCCAGCAAGCTGGGTTTGCTGAGCATTGCTACCGACGCAGGCATCACCGGGCACGCATTTTTAGGCTCAGCTTTTTATGCAGCCGACATGGATGGCGCAAGCCTGATTCGCTACCTTAAACCGATCTTGATGGGGCAGCATCCGCTTGATCGAGAACGACTGAACAAGGCGATGTGGAAGCGCGTACGAACCACTACGGTGCGCGCCATTGGCGCTGTAGATATTGCCCTGTGGGACCTTGCAGGCAAGGCAGCGCAGCTACCCATTCACAGGCTGCTTGGCTCATACCGCAACAGCGTGCCAGCCTATATCAGTTCGGCAGTGCTGGCCAGCCCACAGGCCTATGCTGACGAAGCCCTGTACTACAAGTCAATCAACATGGCGGCATACAAGATACATCCGCCGCAAGTCTGGCGCGAGGACATCCAGGTTTGCGAAGCGGTGCGAAAAGCTGTCGGCGATGATTACCTGCTGATGCTCGATTCGGTCTGGAGCTATGACTATCCGGCCGCACTTCGGGTTGGTCAAGCCATTGAAGCCATGGGCTACTACTGGTATGAAGACCCGCTTGCCGATGCTGATATTTACAACTACGTTGAACTGCGAAAAAAACTGAGCATTCCCATCATGGCCACTGAATACCCAGCGTCAGGGCTCGATGCGTACGCGCCCTGGATTAAAGAGCGAGCTACAGATTTTTTACGCGGTGACGTTGCTGTCAAAGGCGGAATCACCACGCTGGTTAAAACCGCCCATTTGGCCGAGGCATTTCATCTCAATTACGAGTTGCACCACGGTGGCAACTCGCTGAATAATTTTGCCAACCTGCACGTGATCATGGCGATTCAAAACACCGAGTTTTTTGAAGTGTTGTTGCCAGCGCAGTCCCAGCAATACGGGTTGCTTCAAGACATTCAGATAGACAGCGACGGCATGGTGCAAGCGCCCCATGGCCATGGGCTTGGCGCACACATAGATTTTGAGCTGATTGAGCGAAAGAAATTAGCCGTACTGAGCGCATAAGCAGTTCAATCCATCAGCTACTGAAGCGTTTGCGGACGCATTTCAATGAGTATGTTCGGCAAAAGAGGATCCTGCTTGAAGGCTAGAGCGTGGTGTGGCTTGTTTGAGCAATTAGCTATTTTTATAATAGCTACTTATGCAATGTACACAAGGGCTAGAGGCCAATTTGATCGTTTTTTTAGGCAATTTCAGGTCATTTTGGCGTTAAAACAGCGGTTGTCGTTGTCACTGGCTGTTTTACTTCGCCACCCGCGCTGCCAGCTTGCGCGTCTCACCCACAGCCAGCAAAAAGAAATCATCCGCTGGCAGGTTTGCCGCAGCGCGCGCAGTGGCCAGGTCTTGGGGTGGCTGGTCCAGCGGTTCGTCGGTAAGGTTAAAGGTGCCCCAGTGCACACCCACGCTGCGCTTGGCGCCCACATCCCGGTGCACCTGGACGGACTCGGCCGGGTTCAGGTGCTGCTCTTTCATGAACCAGCGCGGCTCGTAGGCACCGATGGCGATCAGCGCCAGATCAAAGCCGCCGCCTTTTTCGGGAGCGTGGCGATCTGCAAACCGCGCACGGGTGTCGGCAAAATCCCGGC
Organism: Rhodoferax sp.; assembly: GCA_025358555.1. Taxonomy (GTDB): domain Bacteria; phylum Pseudomonadota; class Gammaproteobacteria; order Burkholderiales; family Burkholderiaceae_C; genus JANYCG01. Next base: position 17,433 of record JANYJD010000367.1, on the reverse strand, counting down.
TGTAGCCGGTGTCGCCGCTGTAGTACCAATCAAAATCCGGGCCAAACACGGCCCAGCCGCCCCACAGGGTTTCGCGGCGGTCGCCCAACCCGCGCGCCGACCAGTGCTGCACCGGCGTCAGCACAAATTCCACCTTGCCAACCATGGCGCTTTGCCACCAGTCCAGCTCGCGCACGTTGGTGATGCCAATGCCTTGCATCCAGGCTTTCAGGCCAAGCGGCACGATGAACAGCGGCGAGCCGCCGCTTTGCTGCGACAGCGCGAAGACGGAGTTGCGGTCCAGATGGTCGTAATGGTTGTGGGAGATCACCACCACATCAATGCGCGGCAAATCCGCCAGTGCCAGGCCCGGCGGCTGCACCCGCTTGGGGCCGGCAAATTGCACGGGGAAGGCGCGCTCGGAAAACACCGGGTCGGTCAGCACGTTCAGGCCGCTGGCCTGCACCAGGGCAGATGCGTGGCCAATCCACGTGACGGCGGGCACCATGGCGGCCCCTGCGCGGGCGTTGGAATGGATGAAGGCCAGGTCTGGTTTGACTGTGGGCGTTGGTGTTTTGGGGTCTGGCGGCAGGCTGTTTTTGATTCGGTCGGCCTGCCAGCGCAGCAACTGCGAGAACGGTTTATCTACGTTGCCGCTGTAGTTGTTTTGGTAGCCCTGCGCCGTATGGTGGGGTTTGGCGGGGTCTGGCACCATTGCCACACCAGAGCAGCCCGACAGCGTGAAAACAAGGGTGGCGGCGATGACTCGCATCTGACACGCGACGGCATGCAGGGGCTTGCGCATTCAAACAACTCCGTGGCGCGGGATACGGAAAAGCCAATGGCTTCAATCAATCCAGCTTGATGCCCAGATCCACCGCCTGCTTGACCCACACCGGCACATCGCGCTCCCAATCTCGGCGCGTGTCTTCCAGGTTTTTGGGTTTATTGGGGATGGCGAAGGTTTCGCGCAGTTTGGCAGAGCGCTCCGTGTTGGCGCCTTCCACCACCACGCTTGACAGTAGCTTGAGGACGGCCTGCGGCGTGCCCGCAGGCGCCATTAACGGCAGGCCACCTTCCAGCGAGACCAGACGCCCGGCCACGCCCTGCTCCACCAGCGTCGGCACGTCGGGCAGCTTGGGGCTGCGGTAGGTGCCGGTGACGCCAATGGCGCGCACGCCACGCCCCGCAACGGTGGCAAAGGCCTGGTAGCTGCCAATGGCGATTTGGGTCTGGCCAGACGCGACGTCGATCCACATGGGGGACTCGCCCCGGTAATGCACTGAAAGAATCTTGGTGCCATGCTCCCGGTTGGCCTGGTCTGCCACCATGTGCGGGTAAGAGCCCGGTGCATAGGTGCCCATGGACGTGGTGTTGGTCTTGGCAAATTCAACAAACTCGCGCATGTTGCGGGCGGGCACTTTTCAGACACCGCCACCACCAGCGGGCCGGACGGGAAGTTGGCAATCGGCGTGAGGTCTTTGTCCAGGTTATAGGGCAGCTTGCTGTAGAGCACGCGGTTTTGCCAGACCGTGCCAGAGGTCGTCATCAGCAAGGTGTAACCATCGGCAGGCGCTTTGGCCACCGCGTCGATGGCGATGATGGCGCCGCCACCAGGCTTGTTGTCCACCACCGCAGCCACGCCAAATTTGGCCGTCAGTTGTTCGGCGTAAAGGCGTGCGTATGCATCTGTCAGGCCACCTGGCGGGAACGCCACCACGATGCGGATCGTCTTGCTGGGCCACTTGTCGCCTTTGTCGGCCTTGCCCGTCTGCGCCAGGGCGGCAGGCAGACAGGCGCTGGCACCCAGGGCGGCTGTGGCGGACAGGAACTGGCGGCGGGAGGCGGGGCTTGAAGCGGGCATGAAGGCAATCCTTTGGTTGAGGGTGTGAATCCAGTTTAGAAGTTGCCACGTCAGCAAAAAAGGGGGGAAACCCCCGCGCGCACTGGTATGGGAAAGCGCGGCTGCGGGGCGGACGGCATGCGACAAACGGCAAACACAGACGGGAACGGCTACCATCGGCGGCTGGCTGTAAATCATTTCGATCCAGCTCAATTTTCAGGAAACAAAATGACTATCTCCATGTACCAGGCCAGCGTGCCACGTTTCATCAACATTCTTGGCAACCTGTCCAATATTCTGGACAAGGCGCAGGCCCACATTGACGCAAAAAAAATTGCCGATGCGTCGCTCACGGCGTACCGCCTGTTCCCCGACATGCTGCCCATGACCACGCAGGTGCAAATTGCCTGCGACGCTGCCAAGGGGGTTGTGGCACGCCTGGCAGGCGTTGCCATTCCGGCTTTTGAAGACAATGAGGCAACGCTGGCCGACCTGAAGGCCCGCGTGGCGAAAACCATTGCCTTCATCCAGACCATCACGCCTGCGCAGATTGACGGCACGGAGGACAAAGACATCACCATCAAGCGCGGCGAGAAAGAGACGCATTACAAGGGCATGCAGTTTCTGCTGGGCCACGCGATTCCCAATTTCTATTTTCACGTGACGACGACTTACAACATCCTGCGCCACAACGGCGTTGAGATTGGCAAGCGGGATTTCCTGGGCAATCCTTGAATCCAGTCGCCCAAGTTCGCCATACGCACCGTGGCCTCGCCCCACCTGCCCAGCGCCACCTATGCCGTCACGCGGCGATCAGCGCTGACGGGCGCGGCCAGCCTGCTGGCGCTGCCTGCGGGCACGCTTGCAACGTTGTCCCGCAAGCAGGTGCCAGCCGTCGCCTGGCCGCGCGCTTTGCAGGTGCCAGGCGGCATCGTGCGGCTGGCGCTGGGGCCGGCAGCGGTGCGGCCTGTGGCGTACCTGGGCAATGGCAGCAGGCATGGGGCTAATGGCGGCACTGGAAGCAACGGGAGTAGTGCGGGCGAGGTGCCATTGCTGGTGCTGGGGGATGCGCTGCAATGGACGGCTCTGGTCGGCATTCCACTGGCCGCCACACCGGGCCAGGCCACCATTTCAGTGCAGACGCCAGGCGGTGGCCAGCGGCACATTGAGTACACGATTGCGGCCAAACGCTACACCGAACAGCGCCTTACGGTGGCACCGGGCACGGTGGACTTGTCACCTGAAAACCAGGCGCGCTATGAACGCGAGCGCGTGCACCTGGCAACCGTGATGGCCACGTTTTCCGAGCCACCAACGCAGCCCTTGCAAGATTCAGCGAAAGCGCCAAATCCATCAAGTGGCGCGCCACCCTCCCTGCGCATGCAGGTGCCGGTGCCGGGCCGCCGATCCAGTTCTTTCGGCCTGCGGCGCGTCTTCAACGGCCAGGCCCGTAACCCGCATAGCGGCATGGACATCGCCGCAGCCACGGGCACGCCGGTACATTCGCCGCTACCGGGACGGGTCATCGACACCGGCGACTACTTCTTCAACGGCAACACCGTCTGGCTGGACCACGGCAGCGGCCTCATGAGCATGATGTGCCACCTGAGCGCCATTGACGTGAAGCCGGGGGATGTGCTCAAAACCGGCGAGCGACTGGGTGCCGTCGGCGCCACAGGCCGCGTGACTGGCCCACACCTGCATTGGGGCGTGATGCTGAACCGCACCATGGTGGACCCAGCGCTGTTTCTGAACACCTGAATCAAACTGCTTCTGAAGCTGGCTCGATGGACTCCATGGACAGCCGGCCGGTTCATTGGCAGACTGTTGGCGGAAGTCATTTGCTATATTATTAATATCTATTTATGCATATTGGACGAAGGCTAGATGCCTTTTTAACCCCTAATCTTCGCCAAAATCAGGCACCAGCAGGTCGCCAGGCTGGATCAAGGTAGTACGGATGGCGGCTGTCTGGCAGCCCAGCCACACGAAGTCCGCACATGTTTCTGGACCGGGAGTTCGCTTTCAGTCATCGTAATGGATGCGTACACCCTGGTTAAGTCCAGATGAGATTGGAATTATCTAAATGAAAAGTTCGGCAGCATCAAAGGCAGCGTTGGCGCGGAGTGCCGTGCAGTCGCTCGGCGACTGGTTCATCGCGGCACTGCTAAGCCTCTCCAACTTGCTGGCGGTCGGTCTACTCGCGGCAGCGCCGCTCGGGACGCGTGCCATCGAAATCAGCCTCGTCGCCGCCTTCGTCGCCGCCACTCTCGGCAGCCTGCTCGTAGCGTGGCTGGCGCGCGCACCGGCCGAGATTGCCGTGCCTGCGCCTTCCACCACAGTAATCTACGCCGCCCTCGGGGCTGATCTTGTCATCAACAGCGGCAGCATCTGGGAAGTGTGGGCGGCGATGTCGCTCGCGGTGGTGTTGATGGGCCTCATCTTGTTGCTGGCCGGCGCGCTGCGGCTGGCCGGGTTCATCAAGTTCGTGCCGTCGCCAGTAAGTGCCGGCTTCGTCACTGGCATCGGACTGCTGGTGGTGTGGTCGCAGCTCGGCCCGATCCTGGGCGTGCAGTTGCGCGGCGTCACGCTTGACAAACTGTGGTCCCAGGTGTTGCCCGGCTCCATCATCGTCGCCGCAGTGACTGTGCTCACGCTCCTGCTGGTGCCACGTTTCAAGCGGCTGGGCGAGCCCGTCCTTGTCGCGCTGATAGCGGGCACGTTCACTTACTACTTGCTCGCAGCGTTCATGGGGCCTGGGGCGTTGGGCGGAACCCTGAACGCCGTGCAACCGCAAGCGCTGGCCATTCAGACCACCACCTCGCTGTGGAGCGTCGTGACGCCCCGCTGGCTGACCACCACGGCGCTGCAGGTGCTTCCCTACGCGGGCCTTCTTGCGCTACAGGCCATCATGAACGCAGCCATGAACGCGGTCACGATCGGGAACCTGCTGGGCAAGCGCTCCGACGTGAACCGCTCGCTCGTGGCGCTGGGCTGTGCCAACGTGGTTTGCGGCGCGCTCGGTGCCCTGCCCGTGAGCACGTCGGCGCTACAGTCCGTGGCGGCAGCGCGCATGAAGGGCAACCCCCGCAGCGTGGCGGCCGGGTCGGCTGTCGTGCTGTTCGTCCTGGTGCTCGTTGCGGGACAGTGGCTGACGTGGCTCCCGGTCGCGGTGCTGGCGGCGGTGTTGATGATGGCGGGCGTCGGGATGGTGAACCAGTCCGCCGTCCGCCTGGTCAAGACCGCGTGGTCCGCACACAGCCGGGATAGAAGCACGCTTTGGACGCCGGGTATCGCGATCGTCGTCGCCGCTGCGATGTTTTGGGGCAGCGTGCCGCTCGCCTTGATGATCGGCGCCGTCCTGGCCATGGTGTTGCTCGCCATTGAACTCTCAGCCGCGACCCGCTTCGGTGCCGAGGCCAGTACCCAGATGGGATCAAGGCGGGTGTGGGCGCCGGAGCAGGCGAGCTGGCTGCGTGAACATCGATCGAAGGTCGCGGTGTTCAGGCCGCAAGGCGCGCTCTTCTTCGGCACGGCCGACCAGCTTGCACAGCAGCTGGCATCGACCGCGCCGGGCACGCGTTTTTGCGTGCTTGATCTGAGCCGGGTGACGACCGTTGACGCGACCGCGTGCGACATCATTGCCGCAGGTGCGACGGCGCTGGCCGCCACCGGGGTGAGGCCGCTGTTGGCCGGACTGCCGGCAGGCAGCGCCCACAGCCGCAACCTGGTGGCGCTGGGCCTGTTTTGCCCCGACCCACACACTCAGTGGTTCGACGACCTCGACCGCGCTTTGGAGCATGCCGAAATTGCGCTCCTGGGCGAGCGGTGGCCGGGCATCGACACCAGCCCGCGCTTCGAGTTCGGACAGACCCCGCTCACGCTGGGCATGAGCGAGAACGACCTGCAAGACCTGAGGGCGTGCCTGCGGCCAATGGACGTCGCGCCGGGCACCCTCTTTTCCCACGGAGACGCGGGATCTTCGATGTACATCGTCGAAGCGGGGCAGATCGAAATCCGGATCTTGGGCACCGGCCCAAGCTCCCACACGCGCCTTGCTGCATTTGGCCCAGGCAGCATCTTCGGCGAGATGGCCATGCTAATGTCCCAGCAGCGCACCGCCGACGCGGTCTGCGTCACCCCGGCCCGGCTGCTTGAACTCGACCGGCGCAGCCTGGACCAGCTCGAAAACCGGTCCCCCAGGCTGTATGCGGCATTGATGCGCAACCTGAACGTGCATATCGCCCACCGGCTGGATCTCGCGACCGGGCTCGTCAGAGTCCTGCAATAGGGTGCTCCGTCCCAACTCTAACTCGGGGCTGGTTTATCGCAAATTTCACGGGGTGCTGTCAGTGAGCGGGTCCAGGCGGTCGCCACGGTCCCGCACTTGGCGTAGTCGGTGCTGATGGGCCAGCTTTTTGCAACGATGCGGGCAGCAGTCCTCAGCTTAAAACGCTTCCAGGACGTACCACCACACGGGCAGTGTCAGGAAAGACAGTGGAATGCCTATCGCAACCATGAGCGTGAGCAGAGGCGGGTCCAGTTCGTGCTCCATGGCGACAATGCTGGCGCCGATCATCGGCGCCATGGCCGCCTCGAACACTGACACACGAAGTACCGTGCCCTGCAGGCCGAACACCTGGCTGTAGATAAACAGGATCAGTGCCGGGCCTAGCAACAGCTTGAACGCAAGGCCGGTGGCCAGCGCCGCGCTGCGGCCTCGCACCTGGCTCAATCGCATCTGGTAGCCCACGGACACGAGCGCCAGGGGAACCAGGGTGGAGCCCAGGCGCTGGAACAATTCAGCCAACCACCCAGGGTACTGCCATGGCATCAGCAGCAAGGCCAGGACAAACGCCTGCAACGGCACAAAGCGCGCGATCTTCAGGACGACCGCCCTTAGCTGCACCCGTTTGCCCGACGAATAAAAAGACGCCGTGACGATTCCAACGGTCGAGAGCACAAAATAGGAACCGAGCTGGTCGATGAGGATGCCCAACCCCAAGTACTGGGCACCGTAGAAAGCGTCGATCATGGGCAGGCCGACAAACGAGGTGTTTCCCAGACCCCCCACCAGCATGAGGCCCCCGGTACTGGCGCGGGATAACTGCAGCCATCGACCAGCCATCCAGAAAAACGCAGCACCCAACCCAAACATTATCCAGGCCATCAGCGCGGGCAGGATCAGCGTGGCGTCGAGCTTCAGTCCATGCACATAGGCTAGCGTCAGTGCCGGCAGGGACACATTGATGATGAAGCCATTGAGCGATGCCGCAGCGTTGTCCGGAAGCCTTCCGGAGCGCCGCAGTACCAGCCCGAGCACAAAGCACGTCCCAAGCAGCACATAGTTGTTCATCCGTCTATCTCCATTTTTCTTATACGAATTGCAGTGATCGATTTCCTGCGTAGCGGACGCCTACCGGGATCTTCACGGGCGAGCGGCCCAAATTATCGTAGCACTAAAATGTCCTGATGCAGCCCCCCGAACTTGATTCCCTCATCTCGCGCTTCAGTGAGCTCGCGCCTGCCGGTGATGGCAAAGGCGGCTTGCTGCCTGCCGTATGGGGTAAGGCTGAATGGGCCCTTCTCTTCGAATGCGCCGACCTTCGCAGCGTCGCCTCGGGACAAGCCTTGATTCAGCAAGGCGACCCGGAGCGCACGCTGTATTTCGTGCTTCACGGTTCACTCGAGGTGATCCATTCTGGCAACGGCATGAGCCTAGGAACGTTGAGTAAGGCCACCGTCGGCACGGTGCTGGGTGAAATCGCATTTTTTGACGGCCAGCCTCGCTCCGCCACTGTGTGGGCCATTGAGGACAGCCTGGTCGCTGCGATCACGCTGGAGCGCTTCACAGCGTTCGAATCGCGTCACCCCAAACTCGGTCGCGACCTGCTGTTCGCACTGGGTCGGGTGCTTGCAGCGCGAATGCGCAGGACGGAGTCGCGACTAGACGGCAACACCTGAGAGCGGCGGCGAAGCGCCAAGTCCCGCGTGAGCTTTATGTGTAGAAGCGCGGGTGTTCAGGCGCCTGGTTTCACAACCGCCGCCAGCGCCAACATCTCCTGATCCCGGCGCGCACGCTCGATGAACAGCGTCGCGCCTTGCTCCGATGCCAATGCCAATGCGGCCTTGAAGTCCTGCATGGCCGCATCCCGATCGCCGCCGGCGAGATTGAGCCGCCCACGTATTCGAAGGTACTCGGCGTCGAGCCATGTGTGACCGAACGCGATGTTTGGCGCGCCCAACTCCAATCCGTGCCAGGCATCGTCGCATGCACCGGCTTCTTCGCAGGCTTGGGCGTAGACGATGTACCAGACTTTGGAAAAGGCATGCCCCGTCACCAGCTGGTGAATGCCTTGCCGCGCCAAGGCCAGGCCTGGCTCGATGCGGCCCTGCTTCATCAAAGTGATACCACTGAACAGCGCGGCATGGCCCTGCCATTGAGTCAGCCCGTGTGCTTTAGTCACAATTTTCAGCTCACTGGCGTAGCCCGCCAGCTCCTGCGTGTCGCCCAACAGGGCCGTCGGAAAACACGCGGCGAAGGAGAGCGCCTGCGCCAAGGTGTGGGCGCGGCCATCCGAGTGCGCCGTAAGCAGGGCCTGCGCGCGCCAATGCCGCGCCTGATCGGGCTGCGCCAGAATGGTGTAACACTCTGCCAACCCCACCATCATCATGACGGCATGATTGGCCGGGCCGATCTGCACCAACTGCTGGGTGTGGGCAGAGGGGTTGAACAGCGCCAAAAAGCGCAGCGCCTCATCAATCGCCTGCTGGAATTTCCCCCAGAATACCAGCGTCGTGGCCAAATAACGGTGGGCGATCAGGCGATCCGTTTCACTGCCTTCCTCAGCCAATGCACTGATCTGGAGTGCGAGCGCGTAACTCGCCGGCATGTTCCCGGCGGTACCCAGCATGACTGCCTTAAGTGCCAGTGCTGGAATGAGGCTTGACTGTGTACCCAGCTTGTGGCTCAGTGCCGAGACTCGCTCGATCTCCTGCCCGACTTCGGTGGCGGTCAGGCCTTGCACCGCGATCAAGGGGCCGATCATGTTCAGCGCCAGGTTGAACTCAAGCCTGTCGCGCGCGACATCCTGCGGCATGGTGCTGATCAGGGCGAGTGCACGCCGGAAATACGCCAGCGCCTCCACATAGGCGGATCGCCGGTCCGCGTCGGCGGCAGCGAGATGCCATTGCGCTGCGGCGCGCGCCGTCTCGCCGGCCTCGGCGAAGTGTACGGCCATGATGTGCGGCAAAGCTGCAGCGATGGCCGGAAAGCTCGACTCCACGGTCGCTGCCACCAGACCGTGAAGCCGCACCCGGTCGCGCCGCACCAGTTGCTGGTAAGCCGCATCCCGCACCAGCAGATGCCTGAATGCCACCGCTTCACCGAAGTTGCTGCGGCCACCCACAAACACGCCCGCTTCGAGCAGCTCGGCCACACAGCGGCGCACGTCCGGCTCGGTGAGGGCTGAAATCGCCGCCAGCAAGGCAATTGGGAACTCGCGCCCCAGCACCGACGCTGCGGGCGCAATTTCCCTGCCGTTGGTCACCCCGTCCAGCCGGGCCAGGAGCGACTCTGACAGCGTGGCCGGGATGCCGGCTTGGGCCTCGTCGTCGCTACCGTCTGCCTGTTTTGTGCTGGCGCGCTTGCCCGCAGGTTCCAGGTAGCCACGGGTCAGCTCCTCGGCGTACAGCGGCACGCCATCGGAGCGCAAGACGATGGCCTCAAGCACGCGCTCTGGCAATTGCTGGGGGGCTGCCATGGCAACCACCATCTGGCGCGTCTGCTCGGCGTCAAACCGGTCGAGTTGCACCAGTCCAACGTGAGGTCCGCTGAGCCAAGGCGGATACGGCCCGCCGCGAGAGGTCGCCACAAACAGCACGGGCATGCGCCGAAGCAGCGGCACGAAGCTGCCCAGCAGCTCGCTGGTTGATGGATCGATCCATTGGATGTCTTCGACCACGACCACCGAGCTTCGCGCGGCGGCTGCCGCCAGCAAGCTGCCCAGCGCACTCAACATGCGCGTGCGCACTTCGAGCGAGCCGAGGCCCTCCAGCGCACAGTGCGGGGCGCGCTCGAGGCCGAGCAGTTCCGCCAACAGGCTCAGATGTTCGGGCACGAGCAGCCCGGCACGCTCCAGCAGCGAGGAAAGCTTTTGCAGCACGGCATCACGTCCGTCTTCCGACGACATGCCGGCGCTGCGTTCGATGTAGTCACGCACCGGGTGCAGCGCAGACGCGACGTTGTGGGGCGAGCACTGGAAGACCAGGCGCTCCGCCACGCTCGCGCCGGTCAAGTCGCGCCCGAGCAATTCAAACAAGTGCTCCACCAGCCGGGATTTTCCGAGCCCGGCTTCGCCGCTGATCACGAGCAGCTGGCCGTCACCGGCCTGCGCATCTGCAAGCCGACTTGCGATGCGCCTGGTCTCACCCTCCCGCCCCATCAGGGAGATGTGCGCACGCCCGCCGTGCAACGCCGCAAAGCGGCTGCGAACGTGACTTTCCCCCAACACCTGCCACAGCTTGGTGGGCTGCTGGAAGCCTTTCAGGTCAAACAGGCCCAGGTCACGGTACCGGAACAGGTCACCGAGCTGTTCCCGCGTCGAATCCGCAATTACCAACGAGTTGGCTTGGGCCTCGGACTGGGCACGCGCTGCCAGATTGGGGGCTTCGCCCACCGCGCTGAATTCGGCCGGCCCCCCGCCGGTGCTGACCAGCTTGCCCACCACCGTCAGGCCAGTGGCAATCCCGATACGGACTTGCGGCGGCTCCCCGCCAATTGGCGGCAGGCCTGCAACGGCATCGATGATGCGCAGTGCCGCGCGCACGGCCTGCTCACAGGCATGCTCGCTGGCTTTCGGGTAACCAAAATAGGCCAGCACGCCATCGCCGAGGTATTGGGCGACCCAGCCGGTGTGGTCCTGAACCACCGCCGCAACGGCGGCACGGTAGCTGTCCAGAAATTCACGCAGGTCCTCCGGGTCGACGCGCGCAGACAAGGCGGTGGAACCCACCAGGTCGCAGAAGACCACCGTGATCTGCCGCCGTTGCACCGCCAAGGGGGTCGGGATGGGAGTCGCATCGGCGGGCGAAATGGTCTGGACACTCACCGCCAGCGCTGCGGTCGGGGCAATGGCTGATGGCTGATCTGAGGCGACTAAGGCCGGTGCATTGAGCGCCGCAATCGCATCAAGCAGGCGCCTCCGGTGGCCGACTGAGGTGACACCGATGTCCCGCAAATCATCCGAAGTGAGCGACGGCAGCAGCGCTGCGTCCACATCGTTTGCTTCAAACGCCTGAACGTAGACCCTCAGCCCCAACGACTCCAGCCAGACACGCATGTCCATGTCGCGCCCTACGCCGCCGCCAGGGCGTCGTAGGCGATGGGCTGATCCAGCGCAGCCTGCAAGAAATCAGGCAGGATGATCCTGGGGCCAACGCCGGCAAAAGGCGGCATCAGGGGGCAGACCTGTTGCGCAAACTTGAACGCCATGGTTTTGTCGTATTTGCACTTGACGGCGTACAGGCCAGCTTGGGCATCGCCCCAGTAGGCTTGGGCGTAGTGGGGTTCGCCCAGGCGCGGATAGTTTTGGTAGGCCCGGCCGTTGCTCAGTGGATCGACCAGCGCTATCCACCCTTCGAGGAATTGTTGGGCTGCACCGCGCTGCGATGCCTCCAGCCAGAAGACATCCAGCACGGTGTTGAACAGCACATCGCGGTGGACAAACGCGCTTCTGTCTGCCGGGTAAGCATTGATCGCCCCGCCATAACACTCCAGATAAGCATACGAATACGGGTTGGGCGAACTCTTGAAGTAGTCCAGCAGTGCGTGCCACTCGGCGCTGGTCAGCGGGCGCGCCACGTACCTTGATACCTTGTCTTCATGGGGCGCTGAGTTGGGCGGAAAGAATGGCATCGAATACGGCTTGTTCAGCAGATCGACGTTCAGCGTGTCATAGCTGGCGGTCTCGGTCCATTGCTCGATAGCCCCTGGCAGGGCGCAAAGCGGGGCGATCGCGGCTTGCCCGTTGACGGCGTTGCCAACGTACAGGCCGCGGATCATCAGGTAGGGCAGCGTCTGTGCATCGGGCGCTGCGCCCGCAGCCGTGCCCGGCTGAAAGCACAGCGACACCTGGATGTTCATCAGCAGATTGGTTTTGGCACCCAGATAATTAGCCTGGAAGAACATCAGCGCGCTGGTGGCGTTGGCAGTGTCCCGCGCGCCGGCCAGCGGCCAGATGACCGCCCATCCGAACACCAAGCCCAGTGGCCGCAGCTTGTAACGCACGCTCAACAGCACACCGAAGTTCCCGCCCGTGCCTCCACGCATGGCCCACCACAGGTCACGGTTGACGGTCTCGCTCGCGCTGACGATCTGCCCGCTGGCCAGCATCACGCGCATGTCAATGACATTGTCGCAATTCATGCCGAACGTCACCGAGGTGAACCCGTAGCCTCCGCCTTGCACGAAACCGCCCACGCAGACGTCTTCGCACTCGCCGGCCGGGACATGCAGCCCATAGGGCCGCAGCGTGTCATAAAGCTTCTTGAACGGGCATCCACAACCCACCGTGGCCGTCAGGGCGGCGCTGTCCACGGTGCAGTTGTCGAGGTGGCTGACATCGAGCAGGATGCCCGTCCCCGAGGAAAAACCGGCGGTGCAATGGCCCCCCGACCGAACCTGGAAGCCCAAAGGCGAAGCCTGCGCGAATTGCAAAACCGCCGCGACATCAAGGTCTGATTCGCAGTAGGCGATTGCCACGGGATAGGAATCGAACACCGGGTTGAACAACTTGCGGTCCGCGTCGTAGTCCGGCATGCCCGGCAACACGACATAACCTGACAGGCTGTCTTGCAGAGCGAGGAGCCGCTCGCGCGTGAACCCAAGGCGTTCAAATTCGGCATCGGGCATCTTGCCCCAAAGCGCACGCAACTGTGCGTTGCGCGATTGCGTCTTGGTGATGTTGCGCGGCATGCAATTCTCCAGTTTTATTGTTTGGAACGGCTTTCTCTGGTTCGCCAGCGCTTGCCCGAGCTCGCCAACACCGAAGTGGTTTGAAGTTACCACAGTTCATTGCACAAAACGGTGCGTTTTCGCACATCCACATCGCGCTCGATTTCCTATGCTTCACTGACACGCCAACCCGCCGTGCAACTGCCACAAAGGACATCATCATGAAAAACAACCATCCGACCAAAAACAGCGACGAAGCCTTTCCCATCGCTTCCATGGCTTCCATCGCGTGCAGAACCGGCGGCTTGATCGGTGCCGTGGTGCTCAGCGGACTGCTGGTTGCCTCCTGCGGGTCAGACGCGACCGAACTTGGCGCAACAGTGACTGCCCTGAGCCGTGCTGAAGTCAAAACAGAAGCGGTAGTGCCGTTGCAGCATAAACGGCTTGATCACGCAGTGGTGAATCAAAGCAGCACCGGGCACGAATCCGACTTGCCCGGCGCGTCCATCGCCGCGTACGGACAGTAGCGGGCCATTGCCAATGGGCAAAGCCTTTTGAAACTGCCAGAGAACGACATGAACACAGATGTCACGAAGAACGGGAAGTCACCGATTGGGTCTGCCCACCGATCAAGGGTCGGCGCTCGCCATGGATGAAGGCCGCCGCCGAAGTGCTGATCGTCGTCGGCGCAATGCCAGCGGCACGTCCCCGCCGCGCCTGGCGCAGACCACGCTTCAGTAACGTGCGTTTAGCGGCGCTCAGCCTGACGCCAGACCGCCAGGCCGGGACACGCCGGCTCTTAGTGACTGCCAGTGCCTGCTAGTGCCGAATGAAGATTCGCTCACCAGCAGTTCCAGCTCGTGCAGATCGGTGACCACCAGCGCGCTCCCCTTCTTTTGGAGCAGCCCCCGTTTCGCCAGGGCGGAGAGTTCGCGCGTTACCTGTTCGCGGGTGGTGCTCACCTGGTCGGCTATTTCTGCGTGGGTCGGCACCGGGTCGATCAAAGCCACGTTTCCCTGGCCACCCGCATGGCGTGCCAGCCGCAGCAGTTCACCCTGCACCCGGTGCGGCACAGCCAGCGTGCTTAGTTCGGTCACTCGCGCCGTCAGCAGGCGGATCAGCCCGGTGAGATAGCGAAGGTAGCGTTCATGCACCACCGGTTGCTCCCGCAGCAGCAGCATGAAGGCCGCCGCCGGCAGCGCCGCAAGCACCGATTCGACCAGTGCGGTGATATCCGTCGAGCGGGCTCCGCCATCGACTGCGGCGATGTCGCCGACGATCGCCCCGGCTTGCACGTCCCGAAAGCTCACCTGCCGCCCGGCTGCCGAATAGGTGCGCACCCGCACCGAACCGCTGGCGATGAAGTAAACGTCGCGGCCCGTGGTCTCCTGCCCGATGATCTCGGCGCCCTTGTCATACCGGTACCACGCACATTCGCGCGACAGGAGTTCCAGCCGCTCGCCCGCCACGCCCTCGAGCAGCCTCACGTGGCTAAGGGCAAATCCTGATCCGGCAACTGGTTTTTTGGACACTGCGTGGTTTCCTGGTGAGTCTTGGGCTGGCGGCAAGTGACCCCATGAGAGGCGCGTAGCGCAGGGTATTTGCACAAAACGGTGCGTTTTCGCACATCCGCATCGGGCTTGACTTCCTAAGCTTACCTGACGCGCCAACCCGGCGTGAAACCACAAAGGACATCATCATGAAAAATACCCATTCCAACAGGAACAGCAGCGAAATCCGGCCCATCTGGTACCTGGCGCAGCTGGTGTATCCCGCCATCACCGCACTGATGTTCATCGTCGCGGGAAGCGGGAACGACCAGCCGTCAAACTTGGCGAAATGGCAACCAGGCGTGTCGGGCACAGCCCCCACGGTCGCGTCCTATGCAAGCGTCGTCGAAGCGACTGCGCCTTAGGCGAGCGGCGTGGCCACCCACTCCTCCTACCGGGTCTTGGAACGCGCCCAAGCACTTCAAGCGTTGCGACAGGTGCTTGCCCTGCCGGACAGCCACCCTGCAGTGGCATGGCGCGCGCCTGTATAGCGCTGCTGTGCCGGGCGACAGTTTTGAATTCCACGATGCATTTGCCCCGTACCACAGGGTATTTGCACAAAACGGTGTTTTTTCGCACATCCACATTGGGCTTGATTTTTTAAGCTTGACTGACACGCCAACCCGGCGAGCAACTTCCACCAAGGACTCAACATGACACACAACCATTCGGCCCAGAACAGCGCAGGCCGGTCAACTGCTTCCATCGCGCTGGGAACTGCCGGCTTGATCGGTGCCGTGATTCTCAGTGGACTGTTCGTTGCCTCATGCGCGCCAGGTGTGACCGACGTTGACATAGAGGTGGCCGCCCCAACCCGTGCTCAGACCAAAACAGCTGCCCAAAGACACTTTGCCTTTGAACGGTTTGATCACACGGGGGTAAATCAACGCAGTACCGCGCACAACTCCGACTTGCCCGTAGCGTCGGATGCGCCGATGCCGATTGATCTTTATCGCTTCGCACTCAACGCGCTCTTGGTGCCCTTGATGGATGATGCCGAGCCACCCCGGTGGACCGAAGCGGTGATCGACTTTAACTGCGGTCCGGGAACCAGCGTCACGGTTGACGGAGCGCCGCTGGTTGCAGGCAAGCTGATTCCGGCGAAAGCTTTCACTGTGCGCTGGGACATGGACCACTGCGCACCCATGGGGCCAGAGTCGGTGGCGCTGTCCGGTCGCGTGGAACTGGTCGTGTTCCATGAGGACGCCGGTCTCAGCGCCATGGTGATGCCAGACCGCTTGCGGGTTGACAGCCACATGGGCAGGGCATGGCTGCGTGGCCCGTTTAGCACTGAAACGTCGCTGGCCACGGCAGCCATCAGGCCGTGAAGCACGGGATGCGCCATGGGCATCGGCAGGCGACGAACGAACCCGTGCTTAACCTAAGACGCCATCCACAAATGCAACAAATCTGACGTGATCACTATTTTTAAAAGGAAGATGCCATGAACGCCATCATTGAACAGACAGCGCAATTTGCAGTACGGCGCGCCATGCCCCTTACTCACCACACGGGGCCGGAGCGGCGCGGCTTGGGTCACTCACGCCACGGCAA
The DNA here is from genome assembly GCA_025358555.1 of Rhodoferax sp. GTDB lineage: Bacteria > Pseudomonadota > Gammaproteobacteria > Burkholderiales > Burkholderiaceae_C > JANYCG01. Next base: position 1,553 of record JANYJD010000367.1, on the reverse strand, counting down.
CACTGAGAACTCCGCGAAATTTACGCAAAAGCCAATAGTCACGCTTGCGCGATTTGCGATGGGGCGCCTGGACCGCGTGGCCTCTGGCTTGGCCGCCCGCATGACCTACAGCCTTATCTCATCGCCACCACGGCACCGCCCGAGCGATGCTGAGGCCGTGTTGCGGGCTTCTGCGCACCAGTGGAGAATCCCGTTCCAGGATGGCTGGCTGCAGTGCTACCGCTGGGGCAAGGGGCCGCAGTGCCTGTTTGTGCATTGCTGGGGCGGGCGCGGTACACAGCCTGAGGCCATGATTCGCCAACTCACCCAACGCGGCCTGAGCGTGGTCAGTTTTGACCATCCGGCCCACGGCTTGTCCAGTGGGACGTGGGCTGAGCAAATGCGCATGGCGCAGGCCACCGCAGCCGTGATCCATGATGTAGGGCCGATTGACACCTTGATCGCGCATTCGTTGGGGGTGGCTGCCACAGCCATCGCGCTGCGCGATTACGAACTGGACGTGCAACGCCTGGTCTCGATCAGCTCACTGACAGACTGCACCTGGTTCACCAATGTGATTGGTGCCTACCTGGGCATATCGACCCAAACCGTGGCAAAAGCCCGTGCCCGCATGGATGCCAACTACGCCCAGCCCATGGGCTGGGACACGCTTTCAATCCCCCACATGCTGGCGTATCTGAAAATACCGATGCTGCTGGTACACGACCGCGACGACCACGAGATACCGTTTGAGCACGCCTTGAAGATCAAGCAGACTTTGCAGCACGCCGAGTTGATGGCCACCAACGGCCTGGGCCACCGGCGCATCCTGAAAGACGCGGCGGTGATTGACCAAATCAGCCGCTTTGCTCACCAGGGGCAGGCATCATGATCCGCACCATTGCGACTGCCATTGTGCGCAGGCGGTTTTGGCTGATTCTGGTGATCAGCCTTCTGACAGTATTTTTTGCCAGCCAATTGCGCCACCTGAACATTGTGATTGACCCTTCTGCGATGCTGCCCAAGCTGCACCCCAACGTGATCGGCACCACGGCGGCCGAGACGCTGTTTGGATCGAAGTACGTGGTGGTGGTGGGTGTGGGCGCGGCTGACGGTGGCAGCGCATTTCGCCCCGAGGTGTTGCGCGTGGTGGCCGACCTCACGCGCGATCTGGCCAAAGTGCCGGGCGTCAAGGCGCACACCCTGCTGAGCGTGACAGCCGAGCGCGCCCGGGCCATCTCGGGCACCGAGGCCGACATGCAGGTGCAGCCGCTGCTGCGTAACCCCAATGATGCGCAGGAAATTGCCAATCTGGCCCGCCTTCTTGCGCAAAACCCGATTTACCAGAACACCCTGATGTCCGCCGACAAAACGCTGGCATCGGTGACGTTTTCGGTGGTGATCGGGCCCAAGGGTTTCCGTGAAGTGATGGACAAGGTGCAGGCCGTGCTCGATCAGGCCAAGACGCCGCAGGTGACGGTCATCAGCAGCGGTACTGCCGTGTTTTTTGCCAATGTCGAACGCTTTTCGGCACGCATGGCCTATTTGTTTCCGATCGCGCTGGTGTTGATCGG
>JANYJD010000283.1 GCA_025358555.1 Rhodoferax sp. | reverse complement strand
GCCTCCACCAGCAATGAGGTGGCGAGGATCTTGTTGCGCGGGCTGTACAGCAGGTTGGCGCGCGGCACGTGGGTGGCGCACACCGGTTTGCATTTGCCGCAGCGCAGGCAGTCTTTCACGCTGTCGGCAATCGCGCCAATGTCGCTTTGCTGCATGATGAGCGACTCGTGGCCCATCAGGCCGAAGCTGGGGGTGTAGGCGTTGGTCAAATCAGCAAAAATTACGCCCCCACGGTCGCTCACTTCGTGTAGCTCCCTGCCCCCCGAGGGGGCCGCTGCGCCTGCGGTCTGGCGAAGCCAGTCCCGCGGCCCCTGCTTGAAGGGAGAAGCGTCAACAACAGCTATGTTTTTGACCTCCAGCCCCCGTCCATAGTGCATAGTAAGCTCATTATTTCGGAGCAACTTGCCTTTGTTGAAACGTCCTTCAGGGTCCACCTTAGCTTTGTATTCGGTGAACGGCCGCAGCTCTTCGTCGCTCAAAAACTCCAGCTTGGTGATGCCAATGCCGTGCTCGCCGGAGATAACGCCGTCCAGCGAGCGGGCCAGCGCCATGATGCGTTTGACGGCACCGTGCGCGGACTGCAGCATCTCGTAGTTGTCGCTGTTCACCGGAATGTTGGTGTGCACATTGCCGTCGCCCGCGTGCATGTGCAGGGCCACCCACACACGGCCCTTGAGCACGCGCTGATGCACGGCATTGCATTCTTTAAGAATCGGCTCAAACGCCACGCCGCTGAAAATGCCCTGCAGCCGGGCGCGGATTTGCGTTTTCCAGCTGGCGCGCAGCGTATGGTCTTGCAGCGGTAAAAACAGGCTGTCCACATCGCGCAGCCAGCCCGCCCACAGCGTGCGCACTTCAGCAATCAGCGCCACGGCCTGCGCCACGCGGTCTTCCATCAACTCCGGAGTGGCGATCTCGTTCAGGTCGTCGTGCTTGCCCAGCGGCAGGTTGCCCTTGGTGAAAAACTCATGCAGCGCATCGCACAGCTTGAGCTTGTTTTGCAGGGAGAGTTCGATGTTGATGCGCTCAATGCCGTCGGTGTACTCGGCCATGCGCGGCAGGGGAATCACCACGTCTTCGTTGATCTTGAAGGCGTTGGTGTGCTTGCTGATGGCAGCGGTGCGCTTGCGATCAAGCCAGAACTTCTTGCGCGCCTCGGGGCTGATGGCGATAAAGCCTTCGCCATTGCGTGAATTGGCGATGCGCACCACCTCGGATGTGGCGCGCGCCACGGCATCAGCATCGTCCCCGGCAATGTCGCCAAACAGGACCATTTTGGGCAGGCCAGAATTCGACGAGACGGCACGTTTTGACTTGGTGGCATAACCCACGGCTTTCAAATACCGGTCGTCCAGATGCTCCAGCCCCGCCAACAGAACTCCAGAGCGTTTGCTCTCTGCAAACATGAAATCCCTGATTTCCACAATGCTGGGCACGGCGTCTTTGGCGTTGCCAAAAAACTCCAGACACACGGTGCGCACATGCTTGGGCATGCGGTGCAGCACCCAGCGGCAACTGGTGATGAGGCCGTCGCAACCCTCTTTCTGGATGCCGGGCAGGCCGCTCAAAAACTTGTCGGTTACGTCTTTGCCCAAGCCTTCTTTGCGGAAAGATTTGCCGGGAATGTCCAGCCGCTCGGTACGTTCCAGCGTTTTGCCGTCGGCCTTGAAGTAGTTCAGCTCAAAACTGGCCATGGGCGCGTCATGGATCTTGCCCATGTTGTGGTCCAGCCGCGTGACTTCCAGCCACGTGGCGTCGGGCGTCACCATGCGCCAGGATGCCAAATTGTCCAGCGCCGTGCCCCATAGCACCGCCTTCTTGCCGCCTGCGTTCATGGCGACGTTGCCGCCCACGCAAGAAGCCTCGGCCGACGTGGGATCTACCGCAAACACATAGCCACCGCGCTCGGCCGCGTCGGCCACGCGCTGCGTGACCACACCGGCCTCGCTCCATACGGTGGCCACCGGCGTCGTCATGCCGGGCAAGGTCAGCATCTCCACCTCGGTCATCGCCTCGAGTTTTTCGGTGTTGATGACGGCGCTTTTCCACGTGAGGGGGATCGCGCCGCCGGTGTAGCCAGTGCCTCCGCCGCGCGGGATGATGGTCAGCCCCAGATCAATGCAGCCCTTGACCAGGCCCGCCATTTCGGCCTCGGTATCGGGCGTCAGCACCACGAATGGGTACTCGACCCGCCAGTCGGTGGCATCCGTCACGTGGGAGACGCGGCTAAGCCCGTCAAACTTGATGTTGTCTTTGGCTGTGAGTTGCTTGAGCAGCCGCTGGGTTTTGCGCCGCATGTGCGCGACTTTGTCAAAGCCTTCGTCAAAGCGCTGCACGGCGGCCTCTGCGGCCTTGAGAAGCTCGGCCACCAGCAGATCACGGGCCACGTCGAAATCGGGATCAGCCTGGGCCGTGCGGCGCTTTTGCACCTCGCCCAAGCGGTGCCTTAGTGCATCTACGAGCTGGCGTCGGCGCTTGGGGTTGTCCAGGAGGTCGTCCTGCAAATACGGGTTGCGCTGCACCACCCAGATGTCGCCCAGCACCTCGTATAGCATGCGGGCAGAGCGCCCGGTGCGCCGCTCGCCGCGCAGTTGCAAAATCAGCGCCCAGACGGGCTCGCCCAGCAGGCGGATGACAATCTCGCGGTCAGAAAATGAGGTGTAGTTGTAGGGAATTTCACGGATGCGCTCACTGCCGTGCGGCATGTCGCCCGCCCGCGCCTGGCCCTGCGACGGGTCAGCCGGCATGGCTGCGAGGTCAAGTAGGCTGTTCGGGAATTTAAGCGGAGCGTTCATCGGGGTTTAGTTATGCGGCCTGCAGACAGCCAGACGGGTCCAGCGCGACCAACTTTGAATGTTACCGCAGTGCAGCATTCACACACTGACCTTAAGGGCCCTTAAGGAAAGTCACGGGAAACACGCGCTAGACAGCGGGACCGGCAGCGCGGCCCTCTGATGAAAACCCCAGTGCGCCCGCGCGCCAAACAGGGTGTAATGAAAAAGACATGTTTTTGACACATGCCCCTGCTACCCTTCAACGCTTTGATACTTCCCCGTTTTTGATCCAGGAGATTCCATGAAACTGCAATTCGCCGCGCAACTTACCGCCATGGCGCTGGCCGCAATGGCCACCTTGCCCGCCCAGGCCCAGACCGAGATCCAGTGGTGGCATTCGATGACTGCGGTCAACGGCGAGGTCGTCAACGATCTTGCCAAAAATTTCAATGCCACCCAAAACGTTTATAAAATCGTTCCCACATTCAAAGGCACCTACACCGAGGCATTCACGGCGGCCGTCGCAGCCTTCCGCGCGGGCAACGCACCCCACATTCTTCAGGTGTTTGAAGTCGGCACCGCCACCATGATGGCCAGCAAGGGCGTGACGGTGCCGGTGGGCAAGATCATGCAGGACTCGGGCGAGAAGTTCGACCCCAAAGCCTATGTATCCGCAGTCGCCGGCTACTACACCGCGCCCAATGGCCAGATGCTGAGTTTCCCGTTCAACAGCTCCACCACCGTGTTCTACATCAACAAAGACGCCTTCAAAGCCGCTGGCATTGACACCGCCAAGGCGCCCGCCACCTGGCCCGAGGTGGCCTTGGCTGCGGCCAAGCTCAAGGCCAGCGGGCACAAGTGCCCCCTGTCCATCGCCTGGCAGGGCTGGACCCAGCTAGAAAGCTTTTCGTCCTGGCACAACGTCGAGTTCGCCACCAAGGGCAATGGCATGCAGGGGCTAGACGCCCGCATGAAGGTCAACTCGCCACTGCATGTGCGCCATATCGAAAATCTGGCCAACATGGCTAAGCAGGGTCTGTTCGTCTACAAGGGGCGCTCGAACGTGCCCGAGGCCAGCTTCATCTCGGGCGAGTGCGCCATGATGACCACGTCCACCGGCTTTTACGGCAACGTGGCCAAAAACGCCAAGTTCGACTTTGGGCTGGCTCCCCTGCCGTACTACCCTGACGTGCCCGGCGCACCGCAAAACACGGTGATTGGTGGTGCAAGTTTGTGGGTGATGGCCGGCAAGAAGGCCGACGAGTACAAGGGCATTGCGCAGTTTTTCAACTACCTGTCCAAGCCTGACATCCAGGCGGCAACGCACCAACGCACGGGCTACCTGCCCATCACCACGGCAGCCTTTGAGCTGACGGAGAAATCTGGCTTCTACCAGAAGAATCCGGGCACCGACGTTGGCGTTACCCAGATGATCCGCAAAACCACCGACAAGTCGCGCGGCATCCGGCTGGGCAACTACGTGCAGATTCGCACCATTGAGGACGAAGAGCTTGAGCAAGTCTGGGGCGGCAAAAAGTCCGCCAAAGAAGCGCTCGATTCCATCGTGCTGCGTGGCAATGAGCTGCTGGAGCGCTTTGAGAAAGCCAGCAAGTAGTCTTTCAAGCAAGCCGGCAAGCCTTGAATTGAATCCGTGGAAAAACGCGTCTTCTTCCGCTCTGCGTGGTTGCCTTGGGTGCTGATCGCGCCCCAGGTGCTGGTGATTGGTGTGTTTTTCTTCTGGCCCGCAGCGCAGGCGCTGGTCCAGTCTGTGCAGCAATCCAACGCCTTTGGCACCTCGGTCGAGTGGGTGGGACTGGACAATTTCCGCAACCTCTGGAACGACCCTACTTACCTCGCCTCGTTTTACACCACCGCCCTGTTTTCGACGCTGGTGGCTGTGTTGGGCATCGGCATTTCACTGCTGCTCGCCGTTTTTGCCGACCGCATTGTCAAGGGAGCGCTGGTCTACAAAACGCTGCTGATATGGCCTTATGCCGTGGCACCTGCTGTCACCGGTGTGTTGTGGCTGTTCATGTTTGCGCCCAGTGTGGGCGTGGTGTCCTACTGGCTGCGGGCGGCGGGCATTGACTGGAACCATTTGCTCAACGGCACCCAGGCGATGACGCTGGTCATCATGGCGGCAGTGTGGAAGCAAATTTCCTACAATTTCCTGTTCTTTCTGGCCGGGCTGCAGAGCATTCCAAAGTCGCTGATTGAGGCGGCGGCGATTGATGGCGCGCGGCCCTGGAGGCGCTTCTGGACCATCGTGTTCCCGCTGCTGTCGCCGACCACCTTTTTCCTGCTGGTCATCAACATTGTCTATGCGTTTTTTGACACCTTCGGCATCATCGACGCTGCCACCGAGGGCGGGCCGGGCAAAGACACATCGATCCTGGTGTACAAGGTCTATTACGACGGCTTCAAGGCCATGGACCTGGGCGGTTCGGCGGCGCAGTCAGTGGTGTTGATGGTGATTGTGGTGGTGCTCACAGTGGTGCAGTTCCGGTTTGTTGAGAAGAAAGTCAATTATTGATATGGCGAAACGATGGTAGAGCGCCGCCCCCTGTTAAACGCTTTCTCGCATGTCATCCTGATACTGGGCGTGCTGGTGGTTGCGTTCCCGCTGTACCTGACGTTTGTCGCGTCCACGCACGCGGTAGCCGATATCGTGAAGGCACCCATGCCGCTGCTGCCCGGCACCCACATGGTGGAAAACTACTCAGCGGCATGGAACGGCACGGGTGGCGGCAATGGCTCCAAGGCGCCGGTCGGGCAAATGATGGTGGTGAGCCTGGTCACGGCGCTGGTCATTGCGCTGGGCAAGATCGCCATATCGCTGCTGTCAGCGTTTGCCATCGTCTATTTTCGGTTTCCGTTTCGCATGTTTTTCTTCTGGGCCATCTTCGTCACGCTGATGTTGCCGGTGGAGGTGCGCATCCTGCCCACTTACAAGGTTGTGTCTGACCTGGGCATGCTCAACAGTTATGCGGGGTTGACAGTGCCGCTGATTGCGTCGGCCACGGCGACCTTTTTGTTTCGCCAGTTTTTCCTCACCGTTCCAGAAGAGCTGGTCGAAGCCGCCCGCATGGACGGCGCCGGGCCCATGCGCTTCTTCAAGGACGTGCTGGTGCCGCTGTCCACCACCTCCATCGCCGCCCTGTTTGTCATCCAGTTCATTTATGGCTGGAACCAGTATTTGTGGCCGCTGCTGGTCACCACCAACGAGAACATGTACCCAGTGGTGATCGGCATCAAGCGCATGATCTCTGGCGGCGACGCGCAGACCGAGTGGGGCGTCGTGATGGCCACCGCCCTGCTGGCGATGATTCCGCCCGCATTGGTGGTGATGCTGATGCAGAAGTGGTTTGTCAAAGGTCTCGTTGACACGGAAAAGTAAATGGCCTCCATCACCATCAAAAACGTCGTCAAGCGCTACGGCAAGGGCAAGTCGGCCAACGAGGTCATCCACGGCGTCAATGCCGACATCAAGGACGGTGAATTCATCGTCATCGTCGGCCCCTCGGGCTGCGGCAAGTCCACGCTGCTGCGCATGGTGGCGGGGCTGGAGGAAATTTCTGAAGGCGAAGTCTCCATCAACAACCGCGTGGTCAACAACCTGGAACCCTCCGAACGCGACATCGCCATGGTGTTCCAGAACTACGCGCTGTACCCGCACATGAGCGTGTTTGACAACATGGCTTACGGCCTGAAGATTGCCAAAGTGCCGCTGGACGAGATCAATACCCGGGTCGACAAGGCCGCAAAAATTCTGGAGTTGGGGCCGTACCTCTTGCGCAAGCCACGTGAACTGTCGGGTGGCCAGCGCCAGCGTGTCGCGATGGGCCGCGCCATCGTTCGCCAGCCGCAGGTGTTTTTATTCGATGAACCCTTGAGCAACCTGGACGCCAAGCTGCGCGCGCAGACGCGGCTAGAGATTCAAAAGCTGCACCGCGAGCTGGGCATCACGTCCCTCTTTGTCACCCACGACCAGGTCGAAGCAATGACCCTGGCGCAGCGCATGCTGGTGATGAACGCAGGCCGGGTGGAGCAATTCGGCACGCCTGAAGAGGTCTACACCCGCCCTGCCACCACATTTGTGGCCAGCTTCATGGGTAGCCCGCCCATGAATCTGCTGAAAAAAGCGCCCAACGCCGATCTGGGTGGCCTGCCCGGCAGCACGCTGGGCATTCGCCCGGAGCACCTGGATATCACCCCCACCGGCTGGGGCCTGCACGTGGACGCCCTGGAAATGCTGGGGGCCGAGCGCCTGGTCTACTGCCGCATGAATGATGAACAGCTGATCATTCGCGTTTGCGAAAACCATGTGGCGCCCACGGCAGGCAGCACAGTGCACGTGACGCCCCGCGCCGACCGCCTGCACTGGTTTGACAGCGCCAGCGGCAAGCGGCTGTGATACCTCTATTTAGCCACCAGGCAATGCCAGCGCAAAATACCGCCCTCACTGGGGGCTGCGCACTGCACGCAGTGAGAAGGTGGGGGGTCACATGACATGGCCGTACCCGCTCTGGGTGGCCCACCGGGGTGCCGGCAAGCTCGCCCCAGAAAACACCCTTGCCGCGTTCCGCCTGGGGGCCAGCCACGGCTACCGCATGTTCGAGTGCGACGCGAAACTCAGCGCCGACGATGTTCCGTTCTTGATGCACGATGCCACGCTCTGCCGCACCACGAATGGCGCGGCAATGCTGGGAAATGCTGCCAGCACCACCGCAGGCGATCACCCGTGGCACACGCTGGCGCAGCTTGACGCCGGCGGCTGGCATTCACGCGCGCACGCGGGCGAGCCACTGCCCACACTGGCCAACATTGCCGCCTTCATTCTGCGCAACAATTATTTTCTCAACATCGAAATCAAGCCGACCCCTGGCACCGAGCGCCACACCGGCGAGGTCGTGGCGCGCGAAGCCGCGCGGCTGTGGAAAGACGCCTCCGTGCCGCCGCTGATGACATCGTTCGAACCCGAGGCCCTGCACGGCGCAATGGCCGCCGCACCCGATTTGCCACGCGGCCTGCTGCTGGACAACCTGTGGTCAGGCTGGCTGGAAACCGCGTTGCAGCTCGGTTGCGTGGCCATCGTCTGCAACCACGCCCTGTGGGACAAATCCAGCGTCACCCAAGCCCAAAGCGCAGGATTTCGTGCCTTAAGCTACACCGTCAATGACGAATGGGCCGCCCAGCGCCTGATGGATCTGGGCACCGACGGCATCATCACGGACCGGGTGGATGTGTTTTCGCCGTCGACGGTGCCACCCAGAGCGAACAAGGCGTAAGGGGCGCGAACAACACAGCTTTGGTGCCGCGCATTGAGGGCCGTATCCAGGTGATTCGCGGCCTGCGGGTGATGATTGATGTGGCCTTGGCCGCGCTGTACGGGGTGGAGCGTGCTGCCAGACAGATGCAGGCTAACCCGGCTTTAGTGTTCTGGCGAGTGCAGTGCAATCGACGAGTCAGAGGTCCGCACGGGTATTGGCAGTTCTTGAAGATTGAGGCCATGACGCAACTCGGCGCGGCGCTGGCGCAGTTGTTCCACAAAAAGGTCTGCATTTCTTCCTGCTTTTTCATAAGCAGCATCTTTGATTTGCCAAACCTCTTGCAAGACGGCGTCCGGCGTTCTCATTGCAGTTCTCCTTCAATCAATTCATCGGGTGTGGCAAAGTGGCATGCGCCGTAGCCCAAGTCAAGCAGCGCAGCCTCGGTGGACAAGCCTTGCAGCCTTTGCGGCTCTGTCTGGCTGCTTGCCCACAGGCTCACGGCCGCGCCGCGCATGTACCCCTTTCTGCAATAGAAAATACCCCGGAATATCAAACCCAAAATCGACTACGATTCGTGCCCATTCCCGTGCGCACTCACCCGGCTGTGGGTCCACTTATCTTTCGGAAAATTCTGTTCAGACGAACCGAACCACTTCTGTCAGCTGAGATCACGGCGCGCCGGGGCCGCGACCCGGGTGCCCTGTATGTCGATCTCACAGATGAGTTGGGCAGCCCGGTCGCAGACCGGGTAGAGACAGCGGCCACGGCAAGTCAAAAGCAGCGGTTGGCAGCGCTGTCGCTCCAGCAGTTCAAGGCGCCGCTGCTGGCTGGGGAAAAAATCGAGTCCACCCTGGATGCCGCGCCCGGCAACGGTGCGCCGCTGGGCGGCATCAAGGTCATCACCGCCAGCGGCTGGTTTGCAGCGCGGCCGTCGGGCACCGAGGCCATTTACAAGATTTACGCCGAAAGCTTTCAGGGCTTCAGGCACTTGCAGCGCATTCTGGACGAAGCGCAAACGATTGTGGACAAGGCGATTTCCCCCAGCTCCTGAT
>JANYJD010000280.1 GCA_025358555.1 Rhodoferax sp. | reverse complement strand
GGCTACGCCCTCCCTCCGCGACACCCCGATAACGGCATCGTAACATCAACCGGCAGGTGTTCCACTTATCGAAAGCGAAACGCTGTCCAGAGAAACCAGGCCACCTCTATACTGCTGTCCGCGATTTTGTGACCCATTTCGCGCAGGGCCGCCGCCAGCTTCGCATGGCTTTTCGATACCCACATCACCACCGCCAGCGCGCCGAAGAAAAACACCCGGCGCCAGCTTGCAAGCCAGGCCACAAACACAGCGCCCAGCCGGTTCGTCCCAAACGGCAGTGAAGAGGTGTCACGCATGGGCGCATGATACCCACAGCGTGCCGCCCGCCGTGCGCAGAGGCCATGGCCCCACCGGGGAAATGCGGTGCCAGCGCTGGCATGATGCAGGCAATTGAACTGAAAAGCATGAACCCCGACGCACAGCAACTCTGGCGCGCACCGCGCTGGGCACTGGCACTGTTGCTGGCGCTGTTGCTGGCACTGCTGCCGATTGCGGTGTTCAGCTTTGGCTGGGCCTTGATGGTGCCGGTGGTGGCCCTGCTGGTGCTGGACTTGAACCCCGAGCGGCGTGGTCTGGCGTCGTCGCTGCAGATGTTCATTGGCGCCAGCGCCAACTTTGGACATTGGTACCATCATTCTTCGGTAACATAAAAAATGCAGGAGACACTGATGGCCCAACCACAAGGTTATCGACAGATTTATCGACAAACGTATCGGCAAACGTATCGGCAGGGTTGCCTGGCCGCAGGCGGCGCGGTGTTGGCGGTGTTGGGCGGCTGTGCCAGCGCGCCGTCCTTAGAGGCGGACAACGTAAAAATCCGGCGCGTCCAGAACATCGTGGTGATATACGCCGAGAACCACAGCTTTGACAACCTTTACGGCCTGTTTCCCGGGGCCAACGGCATCAGCCGCGCCACGCCAGAGCAGATGACGCAGCTGGACCACGACGGCACGCCGCTGAAAGAGCTGATCACCTTTGCGCGCGACGGCAAGCCCGACCCGGCCTACCCGCGCATGCCCAACAGGCCGTTCCGCATTGACGCAGCGCCCGTGAACCGCCCGCCGACCATGGTGGTGCCCAGCCCGATCCATGATTACTTTTACAACCAGGAGCAGATCAACGGCGGCAAGAACAACATGTTTGCGGCCATGTCCCAGGTCGGCGGGTGGAGCATGGGCCATTACGACGGTGGCAGTGACGCCAGCAAGTTCCGGCTCTGGCAGTGGGCCAAAGAGTACACGCTGGCCGACAACTTCTTCCAGGGCGCGTTTGGCGGCTCTTACCTGAACCACCAGTGGCTGATCTGCGCCTGCACGCCGCAATTTGCCAACGGGCCGGACGCCATGCGGGTCAAGCTGGATGCGTCTGGCAAGTTGCTCAAAAAACCCGGTTCACCGTCTGCCAACGTGGGTGCCGCGCAAATCTTCAGCGACGTTTTGGGCGGTCAGATCACGCTGGACGGCTACTCGGTCAATACCTCGCAGCCCACTTACCAGCCCAGCGGCATCCCACCCGCGCCGGGCGGCCCGCGCACCCATGCCAACCCCCAGGGCGGCAAGCTGGGCAGCATCAATCTGGGCGAGCCCGTGCCGCCCCAGACCGCCAAAACCGTGGGTGACACCCTGTCGGCCAAAGGCGTGGGCTGGGCTTGGTACTCGGGCGGCTGGAACGAGGCGGTGGCCGACGGCCTGCAAGCCCCTGACGTGCCCCGCCATGTGATCTATCACGCGCCTGCGCCGTCGCCCAACTTCCAGCCGCACCACCAGCCGTTCAACTACTACGCGCGCTTTGCGCCGGGCACCGCAGACCGCACCAAATTCATCAAGGATGGCGAAGACTTCATGGCCGACATTGGCGCTGGCAAGCTGCCCGCCGTGTCGTTCTACAAGCCGGCCGGGCGCGACAACCAGCACCCGTCGTACACCAACATCATGCGTGGTGATACCCACATTGCCGACGTGCTGGACAAACTGCGTGCCAGCCCGCAATGGAAAGACATGCTGGTGGTGGTGACGTATGACGAAAACGGCGGCTACTGGGACCATGTGCCGCCGCCCACGGGGCCCGGCTGGGGTGACCGCTGGGGTCCCGGCACGCGCGTGCCAGCTCTCATCATCGGGCCGAGCGTGAAACGGGGGTTCATCGACTCAACGTCTTATGACACCACGTCCATCCTCAAGCTCATTACGCAGCGCTTTGGCCTGGAGCCGCTGCCTGGCGTGCGCGCCAATGCGGGCAACCTGGGCGCGGCTTTGCAATAAGGGTAAGCCTGAAGAGGCGCAGGCCTTCAGGGGCAGACTGTGCGGTCACTGCTTTTGCATTACCGCTTTGAACAGACTGGCATCCAGCCATGTGTTGAGCCACACCTGCAATGCGGGCAGGGGCTGGGCATCAAACCAAGGCAAGTCCACACCGGCAAACTGCCGCACAAACGGGAACAGCGCCACATCCGCGATTGATATTTGCGGCCCTACGAGCCAGCGGGTTTGCTGCAACTGCGCTTGCATGGGGCGGATCATGGCGTCCAGGGCGCGGCTGCGGTGCTCTGCGGGTGTGAGTTCGGGGTGGCGTGCGGCATATTTGTAGCGGTCCAGCAGGGGCTTGAAGGCGTCATCATTCAAAGCAATCCAGCGGTCGGCTTCGCTGGATGCGCCAGCGTCAAGCCAGCCATCCGGATCGCTCTGGCGCAGCGCCCAGTGCATGATGTCCAGGCTCTGGTCAATCACCGCGCCGTCCACAGTGATCAGCACCGGAACAGTGGCTTTGGGCGATACGGCCAGCAGCGCCGCAGGCTTTTGCCGCAAGGCCACCTCAATAATCTCCACCGCCACACCCGCATAGCGCAACGTCATGCGCGCACGGATCGCGTAAGGGCAGCGCCGGAAGGAATACAGCACGGGCAAGGCGGGTGGGGTCATGGCAGTTAGCGCAGCTTGATGACTTGATCAGAGTCGCCCTTTTTGATTTCTATCAAGAGGTCCAGCCCCTTCACCATCGCAGAAAAGCTGGCGTAGCCATGGTCCTTGGTGTCAAAGGTCGGGTCCAGCCGCTTGATCATGGGCCAGATCGTCCCCTTATTGACCCAGGCGTCGCCCTTGGTCTCCGACAGCAGCCGGATGGCGCGTTTGAACATGTCGGCAGCAGGGTCCTGCGGCTCGGGTGGCACCGGGGGCGTCTGGGCGTCGGCCTGCAAGTCACCCGCTGCCATGGGTACGTCCACCAGGTTTTCGTAATACCGGAACTCGTGACAACTCTTCGCCCAATGGCGGTTGGTGGATTTGCGTGCGCCAATCCCGATCAGTGTGCGGCCTGCGGCTTTGATCTTTTGCGAAACCGGCATGAAGTCGCTGTCGCCCCCGATGATGATGATGGTGCCAATGTGACCAAGCCGGCTGATGTCCTCCACGGCATCCAGGCAGAGCTTGATGTCAGCGCCATTCTTGGCGGAAGGGCCAGGGGAGAAAAGCTGGATCAGTTCCACGGCACCCTGCAGCAGAGCGTCACGGTATCGGCCGAAATATTGCCAGTTGCAGTAGGCGCGGTTGATGGCAATCGGGCCGAACGATGCAGCCAGCTCCACGATAGCCTGGATGTCGATCAGCGGCTCTTGCGCCTTGAATCGCCCGTCTGCCTTGCCATAAGTGCCTTCTCCAAACCGGGCATCAACGAGGCTCGCATGAAGGTTTTCAAAGTCCCAGTACAGCGCGACGGACTGGTTTTCTTCGCTGTCTTTTCGATTCAAAAGGGACTCCCTGTCGTTGCCTGTCTACTGATGCTAACCGGCGGGTGCTGCTACTTTTTATTCAATGATTTTTCAAGCGCCGCCACCAGAGCCGGGCTGTCGGGTGCCACCTCGCTGGCGAAACTGTCCACCACTTTGCCGCTGCGGTCAATCAGGTACTTGTGAAAATTCCACTGCGGCTCTTTGCCGGTAGCCTGGGCCAGCGCCACATACAGCGGGTTTTTGCCTTTGCCCTTCACCACCGATTTGGAAAACATCGGGAACTTCACGCCATAGGTGTTGAAACAAAAATCGGTAATCTGTTTGGAATTGCCTGGCTCCTGCTGGCCGAAATCGTTGGACGGAAACCCCAGCACCACCAGGCCGCGCGACTTGTGCTGGGCATACAGCGTCTCCAGCCCTTCATACTGGCCGGTGAAGCCGCAATAACTGGCTGTGTTGACCACCAGCACCACCTTGCCCGCATACTGACACAGGTTTTGCGGCACTTCGTCTTGCAGACGCGGGAACTGGTGCGCCAGCAGGGCCGGGCAGGCGGATGACGGTGCGGTCTGGGCCACGGTGCCGGTGTGATCGCCCAGCCGCTGGTGCCCAGCAGGAATGCCAAAAAGGTGCGTTGCAGAGTGTTCATGCGCTCATGTTAAACACCCGGCAACAAATCACTTGCGTAGGGTTTTGCAATCAGAATATACTGATAATTTATACAGTATTTATGGCAAACCCCCTTTCCACAACGTTTGCACGCGAGCTGCCTTCCGTCTGGCGGGCCGATGAGCTGGCACGCCCGGTGGGTGCTGTGGTGGCCAGCGGGCATGCTGCACTGGACACCCAGTTGCCCGCCGGGGGCTGGCCAGTGGGGGCGCTGGTGGAGGTGTTGCAGTCGCAAAACAATCAAAACGAATGGCGTCTGCTGCTGCCTGCGCTGGTGCGCTACAGCGGCGCGGTGCTGCTGGTGGGCGCGCCGCACCAGCCATTTGGGCCGGGGCTGGCGGCGCAGGGGCTGGACTCGCAGCGCCTGCTGTGCGTCACAGTCCAAACCGCTGCCCAACGCCTGTGGGCCACAGAGCAGGCGCTGCGCTGCGCCGATGTGGCCGCCGTGCTGGCCTGGTTTCCTCAAGCGGGACCCGGCCAGGTGCGGCCCGAGCAGTTGCGCCGACTGCAAATGGCCGCCAGCACCCACGCCAAGCTGCTGTTTGTGATGCGGCCCGAATCAGCGCGCGAAGAGTCGTCGCCCGCCGCGTTGCGGCTGCTGGCATCAGGCGCATCAGGCGCATCAGACCGCGCCGACCTTGCCCACCACGACGCGTTGCTGTTGCACATCCTCAAGCGGCGCGGCCCCCCGCTGGCGCAGCCGCTGTTGCTGCCGGCCCGCCCGGCCCGGCTGGCGGCGTTGCTGGCCATTCAATCTGGCACGCTGCCCCAGCCCCACCGAGCGGCTGCTGCACCCGCCACATCCGCCACACCTGCCGCCATCTATACCCTGCCAAGGCCGAACCATGCACTGGATCGCATTGCAGCCGCTGCCTGAGCCCGAGCCTCGCGGGGGGAGCTCTGGCCAGACCATGCCGGGCACACAGGCGGTGTCAGCCGAGGATGGCTTGCCCGTGCTGGCAGATGCGCTTACCGCCCTGGGCTGGTGGGCCTTGCAGTTCACGCCCAAGGTGGCGCTGGTGAGGATAGAGGATGCAGGGCAGGGAGCCGCTGTGCTGGTGATGGAGGTGTCTGCCAGCGAACGGCTGTTTGGCGGGCGAAAGCAGCTTTTACGGCATATTTACCAGTCAAATAAGCCTGTAGCCCTTGTTAAATATGCACAAGCAGCTACGTCTTTAGTAGCAATTGCAAAATTGCAGGTTGAACCTTCTTCACGCCGCAAACCAGTTAACCAGCGTGATGGCCTGCTTGACCCTCTGTTTGGCAGTTTGGCCGACAGCCTGCCCGACAGCTTGCCACTGGCCACGCTGGCCGCCGCCCGGCCGCACCTGCCCACGCTCACGCGCATTGGCTGCACCACCTGGGGCCAGTTGCGGGCGCTGCCACGGGGGGGCGTGGTGCGGCGCTTTGGCGCAGGGCTGGTGGATGCGCTGGACCGTGCCTATGGCGACAAGCCCGAGCTTTATCGCTGGCTGGAATTGCCTGAGGTATTTGAGGCCAAGCTCGAACTCACCGCACGCATCGACAACGCCCCGGCCCTGATGTTTGGCGCGCGCCGCCTGCTGGCGCAACTGCACGTGTGGCTACAGGCGTGTCAGCGCGGCATTCTGGCGCTGGAACTGGGCTGGGAACTGGACGCCCGCCGCCAGGACGCAAGTACAGGCCAGCTCATCGTGCGCACCGCCGAGCCCACGCTGGACATGGGCCACGTGCAGCGCCTGCTGGCCGAAAACCTGGCCCGCGTCACGCTGCATGCACCGGCTTTGTACCTGCGCCTGCGCTCGATGGAAACCGCCGCGCTGCCAGGCGCCACCGCCAGTTTGCTGCCCGACGAATTGCGCAAGGGCGACAGCCTGCACCACCTGCTGGAGCGCCTGAGCGCCCGGTTGGGGGCCGACCACGTGCTCTGCGCCGTGCCGCAGGCCGACCACCGGCCCGAGTGCATGCAGGTGTGGCAGGCGGCGTCTGCGGTGTCTTCAGTGACTGCAATGTCTGCAATGTCTGCGATGGCACCGCCAGCTTCAACTTCAGCCTCATCCAGAAATACTACTAATAAAATAGCTGGTTATGCATACCAGACAAGGGCCAGAGGCCTAAATGATGCTTTAAAAAACAAAAAAACAGGCGCTCGGCCCTTGGTTCAGCCTTCAACGCATGCAGATGTCCTGTACCCCACCTGGTTGTTAACGCAACCCTTGAAGCTGACCGTGCGCAACAACACCCCGCAGTGCGCCCAAGGCGGCCCGCTGACCCTGCTGGCCGGCCCGCAGCGGGTGGAGGC
>JANYJD010000276.1 GCA_025358555.1 Rhodoferax sp. | reverse complement strand
CGAAATGCGGCCCCCTCGGGGCTGAAGCTCGCGGCTCCAAGCCTGCCTGCGCAGGCTTGGACGGGCTGAAGGGTCCTTGCCTCTGGCATGGACACGTCCAGGGAGCCACACGGAGTGGGCGACCGTGGGGGACTGTTTCGCCGACGGGCCGCCCCTAGGCGAAATGCGGCCCCCTCGGGGGGCAGGGAGCCACACGCAGTGGGCGACCGTGGGGGCATCATTCTTCGCCGAGATAAGCGATCTGGACTTGCGGGTCGGCGCGCACCTGGGCGGGCAAACCGCTGGCTATCATCTGGCCGTTGACCATCACGGTCAAATGGTCGGCCAGCGCGAAGACGGCGTCCATGTCGTGTTCGACCAGCATCATGGCATGGTCTTTTTTCAAATTCAGCAGCAGCTCGATCATGCGTTCGGCCTCGGCCACGCCCATCCCGGCCAGCGGCTCGTCCAGCAGCATGACCTGCGGGTCGGTGGCCAGTGCCATGGCGATTTCAAGCTGGCGCTGTTCTCCGTGGCTACAGGCCCCGGCGACAACGTTTTGCCGGTCCTTCAGGCCGCACAACTCGATGGCACGCACGGTGCGCTGGCTGACCACTTGGACCGATGCGGCAGTTTTAAGCCAGGACCAGGCGTTGGGCGTGCGTGACTGTGCGGCCAGGTGCACGTTGTCCCACACCGTCAATGGCAAAAATATATTGGTCTTCTGGTAGCTGCGGCCCAGGCCTGCCCTGGAGATTTTTTCGGGCTTCCAGCCGGTCACGTCGGTGCCGCCCAGGGTGACCTTGCCCGAGGTAGGCTGCAAGTCCCCGCTTAGCAGGTTGGCGAGTGTCGATTTGCCCGCGCCATTGGTGCCAATCACCGCATGGATCTTGCCGCGCCACAGATCGACAGAGATGTCACTCACGGCGGCCAGGCCGCCAAACCGTTTGGTGATGTTTTTGGCTGACAGCAGCAGCTCAGTCATTGGGCAATTCCTTGCCAGTCTTGCCGCTCGCAGCCTTCCCGATTTCCCTGCGCCGGACCAGCTTTTCAACCATCCCCAGCAAGCCACGCGGTGCGAAAACCACGGTCAGCACAATGAAGCATCCCATGGTCAACTGCCAGTGCTTGCCGATGTCGTAGCCGCCGACAGTGGGCAAATCCTTGAACACGTGCAGCAGGTATTCAAACGCGAACGCGCCCACAATCGCGCCGGCAAAATTGCCCATGCCACCCAGAATGACCATCATGATGGCGTGCGCGCTCATGTGGAAACCCATCAGTTCCGGATTGACAAAACCACCGATGGCACCCCACAGGTAACCCGCCAGGCCGGCCAGCGCGCCAGCCAGGGTGAAGGCCGCGAGTTTGTAGTTGAAGGTGCCAAACCCCATGGCCCGCATGCGGTGTTCGTTGATGCGGATACCCGACAGCGCGCGGCCAAACGGGCTCCACAGCAATTTGCGCAAAAAGGCATACACGCCCACCAGGCATGCCAGGGTGAAAAAGTAGAAGACCCGTTTGTTTTCCAGGTCAAACAGCCCTGCATTCGGCCTGGAATTGATGTACAGGCCGTCCGAGCCGCCCAGCGCCTTGTTGTCAAAAAACAGGTAGAACACCATCTGCGCAAAGGCCATGGTGACCATGATGAAATAAATGCCGTGCGTGCGCACCACAAAGAAGCCGATGATGAGCGCCGCCAGGCCCGATGCCAGCACTGCGGCGGGCAAGGTCCACCACACACTCACCGCAGCATCCTGCGGCGTCATGAACGCCAGCGCATAGCCTGCAATGCCGAAATAAGCGGCGTGGCCCAATGACACCAGGCCGGTGACCCCTTGCAGCAGGTCCAGGCTCATGGCAAAAATGGCCAGAATCATCATGCGGGTGACCATTTGCAGGTAAAAATCCGACCCCACCAGCGGAAACGCCAGCAGCGCTGCCAGGCACAGCCCCAGAGCCACCTGCACGCCCCGTGGCAAGACTTCCAGATTGGCCCGTGCTGCGCTCATTGTTTAAACAGCCCTTCTGGCTTCCATAAAAGCACCGCAGCCATCAGCACGTAGACCAGCATGCCCGACACGCCAGGCAGCAGCACCTTGCCAAAGGTATCGACCAGACCCACCAGCAGCGCAGCAATGAGTGCGCCCCGCACCGAACCGATGCCGCCAATCACCACCACCACAAAACACATGATCAGCACCTGCGAGCCCATGTTGGGATAGACGCTGGAGACCGGTGCTGCGATCATGCCGGCCACTGCCGCCAACCCTACGCCCAACGCAAACACGATGGCGTGGATGAGCTTGATGTTGATGCCCAGCGACTCGGTCATGTCGCGGTTGAACGCGCCGGCACGGATTTTCATGCCCAGGCGGGTTTTGGAAATCAGCAGGTACAGGCCTACCGCCAGCGCGATGCAGACACCCGACATGAACAGCCGGTACACCGGGTAAGAGAGGTTGCTCGTCAGCTGGATTGACGCTCCCAGCAACTCCGGCACCGGCACGCCATGCACGTCGTCGCCCCACAAGATGGAGCGCATTTCTTCAAAAATATAGATCAAGCCAAAGGTCAACAGCACTTGGTCCAGATGGTCGCGATGGTAGAAGTGGCGGAACAGCAGCCACTCCAGGGCCAGCCCAAACAGCACGGACAGGACCGTGCCCAGCAAGATCGCCGCCGTCAAGCTGCCGGTGGCAGCGCCAATGGACCACGCCAGGTAGGCGCCGAGCATGTAGAAACTGCCGTGCGCCAGGTTGACCACCCCCATGATGCCGAATATCAGAGTGAGCCCAGCCGCCAGCATAAACAGCAGCAGGCCGTACTGCACGCTGTTGAGCAACTGGATGAGGAACGTCGGAAAGTCCATGGTGGAAGCAGGCAATCGGTCAATCGGTCATACTTGCAGCGTTCAGTCCTGTGATTTGAAGTCAAATGGGGCGCTGTTTCGGTCGCCAATGTTAGATGACATTCGGGGCTGGGCAAATTGGCGCATTCCCGGGCCTTCCGGAGTGTTCCAGAGAATTTCCGAAGTCCGTTGAAAAAGCCTGGATTGCCTGGGCAAAAAGGGCGGTACGCAACCAATGTTGTCACAACATTCTTTAGTACCAACGGTCAGCATCCTTGGCGCAGAAATTCCACGCGCCTCCAAGCTGCCGGCGTGGGCGGTGTCAGAAAATGCTAAAAATCACGCGGTCATTTTCTCCACATGCGCCTGGCGCGTGAAGAGGAAATCGATGACGGCCTTGCGGTAGTGCAGGTACGTGGTGCACTCGGCCAGTTCAACCCGGTTGCGTGGGCGTGGCAACGCCACACTGAGTATTTCGCCAATGGTGGCCGCCGGGCCATTGGTCATCATCACGATGCGGTCCGACAGCAAAACGGCCTCATCCACGTCGTGCGTCACCATCACCACGGTGCTTTGTGTGGCCGCCACAATGGCCAGCAGCTCGTCTTGCAGCTTGGCGCGGGTGAGGGCGTCCAGCGCGCCGAAGGGTTCGTCCAGCAACAGGACTTTGGGCTCCATGCACAAGGCTCGGGCGATGCCCACGCGTTGCTTCATGCCGCCCGATATCTCCCCGGGTCGTTTTTGTGCGGCGCCGCTCAAGCCCACCATGGCCAGCGCGGCATCGGTGCGGGCTTTGAGCTGGGCCTTGTTTTCTGATGGCGCGCCCGTGGTTTTGTCGCCCGCGCCAAACACGCGCTCCACCGCCAAATAAACGTTTTCATAACAGGTGAGCCACGGCAGCAAAGAATGGTTTTGAAAAACCACCGCGCGGTCTGGCCCCGGGCCTGCAATCTCGCGGTTGGCGCAGATCAAGCTGCCCTGGGTTGGCATGGCCAGCCCGGCAATCAAATTGAGCAGCGTTGACTTGCCGCAGCCTGAGTGGCCGATGAGTGCTACAAACTCGCCTTTGGCTACAGTGAGATTGACGTTTTGCAGCGCACAGAACGGTCCTTTTTTGGTTTTGAAGGTCTGCTCGACGTTCTGGATCTCGATGTATTTGGTTGTGAAGCTGTCCGACATGATGCGTCCTTGAGTTGGTTCAGTTCGTATCGTGGGTTTAGTTCTTCACTTCTTCAAAAGTGAACGCGGTCGCAACTTTGATTAGCGCGTACTCCAGGATGAGCCCCACGATGCCGATCACAAAGATGGCGATGATGATGTTTTTGACGTTCAGGTTGTTCCACTCGTCCCACACCCAGAATCCAATGCCCACGCCGCCGGTGAGCATCTCGGCAGCAACGATGACTAGCCATGCGGTGCCGACCGCCAGGCGCACACCGGTCAGCATGTAGGGCAGCACAGCGGGGAACAGGATTTTGGTGACAATCTTCCACTCGCTCAAGTTCAGCACACGAGCCACGTTCATGTAGTCTTGCGGCACGCGCTGCACACCCACCGCAGTGTTGATGATCATGGGCCAGATGGAGCAGATGAAGATGGTCCAGATGGCAGCTGGGTTGGCCCCCTTGAACACCAGCAGGCCGATCGGCAGCCAGGCCAGCGGCGACACGGGGCGCAGCAGGCTGATGAGCGGGTTGAACATGCGGCTCATGAACTCAAACCGGCCAATCACGAAACCAGCCGGAATGCCCACCACCGCTGCCATCCCAAAACCAATCGCCACGCGCTGCAGCGACATCAGGATGTTCCAGCCAACGCCCTGGTCATTGGGGCCTTTTCGGTAAAAGGGATCACTAAAGACCGCAACGGCCTGCTTGAACGTGTCGACGGGTGACGGGATGCTGCTGGCTGTGCCCAAAGACACCAGCGCCCAAATGCCTGCCAGCAGGCCCAGCCCGAACAGCGGCGGCAGCACGACCAGCAGCAGCGCCCGCCAGTCGTAGGCCGGTTTTGCGGGTTGCTGCAAGAGTGCATCTATGGAATCTGCCGAAATTTGAGTTACCAATTGAGCCATAGCCCTCGTCCCTGCTTCATTAGTAGCTACTAATTTAAGAGTGTTTGGGGGCTTTGATAAGGCCTTCTCTGTAGCCACAGCGGACGCGCCGGTAACTGGTAAGTCGCCAAACGGGCCGTGAAAAACTGCGCTGACCATGGTGATCTCCAGTTCAAGTAGACAAGGGTGCCGCCTCAGGCGACTGCGTTCGAAACTTTGAAGCTCTCGGCGTACTTTTTGGGATCCCTGCCGTCCCACACCACACCGTCCATCAGCTTGCTGCTGCGCATCACGTCTTTCGGCACGGGGGTTTTGGAAGCCACGGCGGCCTGCTTGTAAATGTCAATTTGATTGATCTGTTTGGCTACCGCCAGGTAGTCGGGATGGTCTTTTATCAAGCCCCAGCGTTTGTGCTGTGTGAGAAACCACATGCCGTCAGACAGGTACGGAAAAGTCACCGCGCCGTCGTTATAGAACTTCATGTGGTTCGGGTCGTCCCAGGTCTTGCCCATGCCGTTTTGGTAGCGACCCAGAATGCGCTGATTGATGGCGTCGACACTGGTGTTGACGTAGCTCTTGTCGGCTATGGTTTCGGCCATTTTGTTTTTGTTGGCTAGGCCCGTGTCAATCCACTTGCTGGCTTCCAGAATGGCTGCAGTCACTGCGCGGGCGGTATTGGGGTATTTTTTTACAAACTCGCCGGTGGTGCCCAGCACCTTCTCTGGATGATCCTTCCAGATGTCCTGGGTGGTGATGGCGGTCACGCCAATGCCGTCGATGATGGCGCGGTGGTTCCAGGGCTCGCCCACACAGTAGCCGTCCATGTTGCCCACCCGCATATTGGCCACCATCTGCGGTGGCGGCACCGTGATGACCTTCGCGTCTTTGATCGGGTTGATGCCATGAGCCGCCATCCAGTAATACAGCCACATGGCGTGCGTGCCCGTGGGAAAGGTTTGCGCGAAGGTGTATTCCTGACCAGTGGGGCGCTTTTCACCAGCCATCAGCTTGGCCAGGCCAGACCCGTCTACGGCGCCCTTGTCAGCAAGTTTTTTTGACAGCGTGATCGCCTGGCCATTGTTGTTGAGCGTCATCAATACTGCCATGTCTTTTTTGGCGCCGCCCACGCCGATGTGCACGCCGTAGATCAGGCCATACAGCACGTGGGCAAAGTCCAGCTCGCCGGTGACCAGCTTGTCGCGCACGCCGGCCCAACTGGCCTCCTTAGTGGGAATGATCTTGACGCCGTATTTCTTGTCGATGCCCAGCACCGAAGCCATCACCACACTGGCGCAATCGGTGAGCGGAATAAACCCAATCTTGACTTCTTCTTTCTCCGGCTTGTCGGAGCCTTGGGCATACACAGCGGCTCGCAGGGCAGGGTCGATGCCAATGGCACCCACGGTGGCGTTTTGCAGCACGGCACGGCGGCTGAGCTTGCCTTGGAGAAGATGCTTCATATCGGCCTTTCATACGTGTTGGGGCAAAGATGTACAGACGGGCAAATAAGAAAACGGCGTTCGCATCTCGCAAGCCAGCGTCGGTAAAACGCGCCAAACGGGTGGGGACGCCGTTGTTCTTTTTTGACTTGCCCTGCCCCGCCATGGATGGGGTCTGTCAACTGACCTTAGTGGGTCTAGTGACTTACTATGCAATCTGCATGCCAAGTTGCTTAGAACCAATGTGCTATTAAAATAATATCTAAGTATTAAATATAGACGAGGGCTACAGCCTGTTTAATCTGTTTTTTTAAGATTGCGCACCGCTTTTGTGCGGCGCACCAATTCAAATCAAACCCAACTCTTCAGATGAAGACCTGGCACTGTCTTGAATTCTGCTCCCAGGATGTGCGCGCCGCGTCTTATGGGTACGGGGGCCAGGCCCTAAACTCAAACCCATGTCATCCAACCTCTTGGTATTGGGAATTGAATCATCGTGCGACGAGACCGGCGTGGCCCTGGTGCAGGCGCGCGGGCAGGAGGTGCCGGTGCTGTTGGCGCATGCGCTGCACAGCCAGGTTGAGATGCACGAGGCCTATGGCGGCGTGGTGCCGGAGCTGGCCAGCCGCGACCACATTCGCCGGGTGCTGCCGCTGACCGAGCGGGTCATGCACGAAAGCGGTCTATCGATCAAACAGCTTGATGTGGTCGCCTATACGCGCGGGCCGGGCCTGGCGGGCGCGCTGCTGGTGGGTGCGGGCGTGGCGTGTGCGCTGGGCGCGGCGTTGGGCAAGCCGGTGCTGGGCATGCACCATCTTGAGGGGCATTTGCTGTCGCCGTTTTTGAGTGCCGACCCACCCGAGTTCCCGTTTGTGGCGCTGCTGGTGTCTGGCGGCCATACGCAACTGATGCAGGTGGATGGCGTGGGGCACTACGCGATTCTGGGGGAGACGATTGACGACGCGGCCGGCGAGGCATTTGACAAATCCGCCAAGCTGATGGGCCTGGGCTACCCCGGCGGGCCCGCCCTTGCGCGCATTGCCGAGCAGGGTGATCCCAAGGCGTACAAGCTGCCACGCCCGTTGCTACACAGCGGCAACCTTGATTTTTCGTTTGCGGGGCTGAAGACGGCAGTGATGGTGCAAGCGAAGAAGCTGATGGCTGCGCGGGACGACGCCGCAGGTGGCGAAGCACGCCGCGAAGGCGCCAGCGGCACCCGCGAATGGGCGGACGACAACGGTGGGCGCGATGAGGCTGGCACCTTCGAGACGTTGCCAATCACAATCCGCGCCAATCTGGCGGCCTCAACCGAAGCCGCGATTGTCGAGGTGCTGGTCAAAAAATCGCTGGCGGCCCTCAAACAGACCGGATTGATGCGCCTCGTGGTGGCGGGTGGCGTGGGCGCCAACCGCAGCCTGCGGGCGCAGCTCAACGCGGCATGCAGTGCGATGGGAGTGCGGGTGCATTACCCGGAGTTGGAATTTTGCTCAGACAACGGCGCAATGATTGCCATGGCCGCTGCCATGCGCCTGCAATCGGGCGAACAAAAGGCCAGCACGGTTTACGCTTTTGACGTAAAACCGCGCTGGCCTTTGAATCAAATCCAGCCTCGTTAAAGCCGAGGCTGGCTTTTTGCGACCGGCACTGCGGCTAAAGACCGGTTGAAAGCTTCCCAAACCGCCAAAAACCGCTTAAAAGCCGAAAAATGTGAATCAAATAGCCCTATAGCCCTCGTCCACAGTGCATAAGTGGCTATTATAAAAGTAGCAAATCAGGTGATGACCAGCTCGGCTACTTTATTCACTGGCACCACCTTCACCAGCTTCAGTGTCAGCACGCCATTCTCCAGTTTGGCAACGCTGGCGGACACGTCAATGTCTTGCGGCAGCTCGTAGGCCGACTTGTACTGGCGGGTGGCGCCCTCTTTGGTTTCGATGCGTACGATGCGGCCTTCAATGCCGATGCTCAACTGCTCGCGGGCGATCCCTGATGGCCACCCAAATTCCCCCATTTTTGGCCACCTCAAATTCCCCCACCCTGAGCGCGGCGTGACGGCTGGTTAAACCCGGCTGTTTCACCGCCTCGGTCAGTACCAGGCAGGACGTTACCTTCACCCCCTCACTT
>JANYJD010000218.1 GCA_025358555.1 Rhodoferax sp. | reverse complement strand
AGCCAAACCAGCCCACCCACAGCAGGGCGGCACCGACCATGGTCAGCGTCAGGCTGTGCGGTGCCATGGCTTCCTAGCCGTAACCGATGCGCTTGCCGATGAAGAAGGCACCAACCAAACCGGCAACCGCTGCGTTGATGTGCACCACCGTGCCGCCAGCAAAGTCCAGGGCGCCCCACTGCCAGATCATGCCGGCCTTGGCGTTCATTGCGTCAACCACTTCCTTGGAGGTGTAGGCATCGGGGCCCATCCAGTACCAGACCATGTGCGCAATCGGGGTGTAGCTGAAGGTGAACCACAACACCATGAATAGCAGCATGGCCGAGAACTTGATGCGCTCTGCAAACGCGCCAATGATCAGGCAGCAGGTGATGGCGGCAAAGGTGGCTTGGAACGCCATAAACAGCAGCTCGGGAATCACAACACCTTTGCTAAACGTGGCAGTGGTTGCAAACTCGCCCTTCATCGGATCAAACAGGCCTTTCATGAACAGCCGGTCAAAGCCGCCAATGAACTGGTTGCCCTCGGTAAACGCCAGGCTGTAGCCGTAAATGCACCACAACACCACGATCATCGAGAACGTGACAAACACCTGCATCAGGACAGACAGCATGTTTTTGCTGCGCACCAGGCCGCCGTAGAACAGGGCCAGACCGGGGATGGACATCATGATGACGAAAGCCGTGGCCACGATCATCCATGCCACGTCGCCTTTGTTGGGTACGGGGGCGGGCGCAGCAGACGCTGCTGCTGCGGGAGCCGGGGCAGCGATTGCGGCGGCGGCGGGTGCTGCCTTTTCAGCTACAGAGGAGGTGGCGGCGGGAACTGCCGCAGTTGTCGCCTGGGCCATGGCAAACGTCCCAAACCCGACCAAACTTAACCCCAACGCGAGGGAAGCTAGTAGTTTTTTCATTTTCGTGTCTTTTTTCTGGAATGTGTACTGAAGTTCAGAGGGCTTCTTTGCCAGTCTCACCGGTGCGAATGCGCACGACTTGCTCCAGGTTGTAGACAAAGATCTTGCCGTCGCCGATCTTGCCGGTGCGGGCGGCCGCCTCGACGGCTTCGATAACGCGGTCAACCAGGTCGTCTGAGATGGCGGCTTCGATTTTTACCTTGGGCAAAAAATCCACCACATACTCCGCGCCCCGGTACAGCTCGGTATGGCCTTTTTGGCGGCCAAACCCCTTGACTTCGGTGACGGTGATGCCTTGCACGCCAATGGCGGACAAGGCTTCACGCACCTCGTCCAGCTTGAAGGGCTTGATGATGGCTGTAACGAGTTTCATACGTTCTCCTAGATCGTTGAACAGGGCAAATCAGAAGCTGTATTTCACGCCCACGACGAGCTGGCTCTTGCCCAGAAAACGGTTGCCGGTGTCGGTGTAGAAAGACTTTTTGGCATCGGTTCCGATCGCCGCAGCCGACACGACCAGGCCATTGCCGAAGTCTTTGGCTACCGTCACAGAGTAGTCGTTGTAATCTCCCAGGCCGCCCTGATTGGGTATGGTCTGGCGACCCAAATGGGGGGTCACGGCGAAGCCGTTGCCCAGGTCGAAGGTGGCGCTTAGGTCCAGGTACTGGCTGCCTGAGCTGTTGATGTTGCCCAGGAAATTGCCAAAGCTGCGGCTGTACTTCAAGGTGGCGACGCTGTAGGTCAAGGCTGCGTACCACTCGTTGGTGCTGGCGTTGGAGAAAGCGCCGGCCCCCGGGGTGCCTGCGGCGCCTGAGTTGTTGCGCGGGTACTGGTACGTGATCAGGCCAACGTCGTAGCCAAAGTCTTTGACGATTTCGCCCTTGTACCCGCCATACAGGTCAATCTCGTAGCTGCCTTTGGTTGCACCGTTGAAGTCTTTCACCCAGGACACGTTGGACCCAAAGGCGCCCAGGTAGAAACCGCTTTTGTGGGAAAAATCAACGCCGGCCTGCAAAGCGGGATTGAAGCTGGTCTGCGAGAGTCCGCGAAACCGGTAGTCTGTAAAAGCCGCGACGTTGTAGGCCAAGGTGTAGTCTCGCTCAGGCGCTTTGGTTTGGGCCACGGCGGCAGAACCGGCAAATGCAGCGACCAGCGAGGCAGCGACGAACAAAGGGGATTTCGACTTAAACATTATGGGAGACTCCGACAGGGTTGATAGACTGTGTAGACATGCACAGACCATGCCAACGTAAATTACCTCAATTTGTAAGGGACCCTGTAAACCGTCTGCCTTGGCCAGCGTTATGGATTCTGTACAAAACCACAGTTAGCACCAATCAGGGGCTACATTCATCAGCAAGGGTCAAAATGCACCAATTTGGACAGGATTTCCCTTGAGTTTGTCTCTGGTGCAAAGCCGTGCACTTCTCGGCTTGGATGCTGCGGCGGTGACGGTCGAAGTCCACTTGGCCAACGGACTGCCCAGTTTCACGTTGGTCGGGCTGGCGGATGTCGAGGTGAAGGAAGCGCGCGAACGCGTGCGCTCGGCCATCCAAAATTCGGGGCTTGAGTTTCCGCACAACAAGCGCATCACCGTCAATCTGGCCCCGGCTGATTTACCCAAGGATTCGGGCCGGTTTGATTTGCCCATTGCCATCGGCATTCTTGCCGCCAGCGGCCAAATTGACGGCTCGAAACTGTCGGGTTACGAGTTTGCAGGTGAGCTATCACTCTCGGGCGAGCTGCGGCCAGTGCGAGGTGCCTTGGCCATGAGCCTGGCACTGCACGCAGGCAAGGTGGTGACCCGGCTGGTGCTGCCGCCCGACAGCGCCGAAGAAGCCGCCTTGGTTCCAGACGCGCAGGTTTACCGCGCCAAACATCTGCTGGACGTCGTGAGCCACTTTTTACCGCAGAACCCCGATGCGCCTGCGGCGGAGCCGTCTGCCGGCTGGTCCCGCATCACAGCGGTTCCAATCACAGTTAGCGCCCACTACGCAGATATGGCCGACGTGAAAGGCCAGAGCGGGGCCAAACGCGCGCTGGAAATCGCTGCTGCCGGGGGCCACAGCCTCTTATTGATGGGTCCGCCGGGCTCGGGCAAATCGATGCTCGCGCACCGTTTCGCCGGTTTGCTGCCCGCCATGACGGTTGACGAAGCCTTGCAAAGTGCGGCCATCGCCTCGATCAGTGGGCGCTTTTTGCTGGAACGCTGGGCACAGCGGCCCACTTGCAGCCCGCACCACACGGCCAGTGCGGTGGCGCTGGTAGGCGGTGGCTCACCGCCCCGGCCGGGTGAAATCTCCCTGGCCCACCATGGCGTGCTGTTTCTGGACGAGCTGCCCGAGTTTCCCCGCGCCGCCCTGGAGGCATTGCGTGAGCCTCTGGAGAGCGGCACTATCACCATCTCACGCGCGGCGCGGCGCTCTGAATTCCCGGCACGCTTTCAGATGATTGGAGCCATGAACCCCTGCCCATGCGGCTATTTGGGCTCAATCCAAAAAGCCTGCCGCTGCACGCCCGACCAGGTGGCGCGCTACCAGGGCAAGATCAGCGGCCCGTTGATTGACCGCATCGACCTGCATGTCGAAGTGCCTGCGCTGCCGTCCGGCGACTTGCTGCAGGCACCGCCCGGCGAATCCACCAGCAGCATCCGCGAGCGGTGCACGGCAGCACGGGCCCGTGCTGTAGAGCGCCAAGGCAAGTCAAACCACGCGCTGCAAGGCAAGGAAATTGACGACCATTTGCTGCTGGACGACGCCGCAGCCAAGTTTTTGAATGTGGCCGCCGCCCGGCTGGGCTGGTCGGCGCGCAGCACGCACCGCGCGCTCAAGGTGGCGCGCACGATTGCTGACTTGGCTGGCGCACGCTTGACGCAGGTAACGCATGTGGCCGAGGCCATGCAGTACCGGCGTGCCTTGCAGCGCTAGAGGGCTCGGGCCAGCAATTGCTGGATGCCGCCGGATGCTGGCCTAATTGTTCCCCAAGCGGCTGGGCCGCGACTCCATGCCCGCAGGCAGCAGTCCGCGAAACATGTCGGTGATGGCACGCAGTTCTTCCCTCGCCGCAGATTCACCATATTGCCCGGCCAGCAGCGT
>JANYJD010000202.1 GCA_025358555.1 Rhodoferax sp. | reverse complement strand
GAAACAATTTGGCAGCGCCTTGCAGCAGCTGCTGGCGGCGGTTGCCATCGTCACGCTCGCCCAGCGTCTTGCGCGGGCGGCCCCGCGGGCGCGGGCTGACGCTTGGGTCTGGGCGCGTGTCAGTGCGGGTCTGGGTGCGCGTCTCCATGCGCTTGCGGTTGATCGGGCTGGCAATGGCTAAAGACATAATCCGTCACGATACCAAACCCCATTATTTTTAGCAAGCGTTTGCTTGGTGAAAATACCGGCGAATCAATGGCAGCGATTGAAGGGCGGCGATTTAACCGTGGCGTGACTCAGCGCGCAAAATGATGTAAGAATCAGAGCAGTCGCTTCGACGCACCAACACGAAGTTCGTTGCTAAGTTGCCCTTCCACCACACAACCCCTTCGGCGGTCGCGACACCTTCATTCAACCCGATTCAGGAATTTTCATGCAATACCAGTCCAAGCCCAAGCCGGGCTATCCCGATTTCAATCTGTCCCGCCGCAAAAGCCTCGCCCTGCTGGGCGCGGGGCTACTGGCCAGTGGCCCGTCTTGGGCGCAGACCGGCACGCCCTGGCCCACGATCGAGGCCAAAGCCCGCGGGCAGAGGGTTTTCATGAACGCCTGGGGCGGGAGCGAACGCACCAACGCCTACCTGCAATGGGCCGCAGGCGAAGTGAGCCGCCGTTTTGGCGTGCAGATGGAGCATGTGAAGTTGACTGACACGGCCGAGGCCGTGAAGCGCGTGCGCAGCGAAAAAGCGGCAGGTAAATTGACTGGCGGCAGCGTCGACGTGGTGTGGATCAATGGCGAAAACTTTCTGACCATGAAGCGCGAGAGCCTTTTGTTTGGACCGTTCTCAGAGAGCCTGCCCAGCTATCAATATGTGGACCTGGTTGGCAAGCCGACCACGCGGTCGGATTTTTCCGAACCCGTGGACGGCCTGGAGGCGCCCTGGGGCATGGCCCAGTTCACGATGTACGCTGACCGCAAGCGCGTGCCCAATCCGCCGCGCAGCATGGCCGCGCTGGCCGACTTTGCCCGCGCCAACCCGGGCCGCGTGACCTACCCGCGTCCACCCGCTTTCATCGGCACCACATTTCTAAAGCAGGCTCTGCTGGAGCTCAATACCGACCGCAGCGCGCTGTACAAGCCTTTCGCGCCCGACGCGCTGGCCCGCACCAGCGCCCCACTGTGGGCGTATCTGGACGCTCTGCACCCGCACCTGTGGCGCGCGGGCAAGCAGTTTCCGCAAACGCCCGCCGCCATCCGCCAAATGATGGCCGATGGCGAGCTGATGGTCACCCTCACCTTCAACCCCAACGAGGCCGCCAACGAGATCGTCGCCAAGCGCCAGGCCGACAGTGTGTATGCGTGGCAGATGGCGGCGGGCTCAGTGGGCAACACGCATTTTCTGGCCATTCCGTTCAATTCTGGCGTGACCGAGGGCGCGCAAGTTCTGGTCAACTTTATGCTGTCGCCCGAAGCGCAAGCGCGCAAGGCTGACATTGCCGTATGGGGCGACCCCACCGTGCTGGCCATTGACAAGCTGCCCACCGCAGACCGCGCCCAGTTTGGCGCCAAGCCTCTGCCGGGCCAGGTGGAAAGCCCGGCACCCGTGATTCTGGAGCCGCACGGCAGTTGGGTGGACCCGCTGGAACGCGAATGGCTCAAGCGCTACGGGCAGGCATAGCCTTTTCGGGAATCCCGGACCGTTGGGCCATGCGGTTAACGCAAGCGCGGGTATTGCAGGCCTACCCGCAATTCCCCATGTCACTGTCGCTTGCAATGTCACTGCCCCTGCGGCGGTGGTAAAGGCGGCTAGGATTGCTGCGTCCTTCGCCCTCTCAGCAATGAGCATTCTGCGGCCATCCATTGCGCCGCCCGCAGTTCTGGCCTTGTTTCTGGGCCTGCTGATTGCCACGCCTGTCGTAGGTACCGTGGGCTCGGCCATTGCTGCCGCACTCGACCTGCAAGCCTGGCGCGCCATGCGCGACGACCCGCAATTGCCGCGCGCGCTGGCCATGACGCTGTGGACCGGGCTGGTTGCCACTGGCGTCTCCATCGGGCTGTCGGCGTGGCTGCTGTCGCGCAGCTTCCCCGGCCCGCTGTGGGTGCGCACCGTCAAGGCGCTACCCGCCATGCTGGCCGTGCCGCACACGGCATTTGCCATCGGCCTTGCATTTTTGATAGCACCCAGCGGCTGGCTGCTGCGCGCCCTCTCGCCATGGGCCACCGGGTTCGAGGCACCGCCGCCGTGGGCCACCACCCAAGACCCGTGGGGCCTGGGATTGATTGCCGTGCTGGTGGCCAAGGAAGTGCCGTTTTTGCTGTGGGCAGCTGCCACGCAACTGCAACGTGCCGACACCGCCGCCCGCTGGACGCGTGAGCTGGACGTGGCGCGCAGCATGGGTTATGCGCCGCGCACCGCCTGGTGGCGCGTGCTATGGCCGCAACTGTGGCCGCGCCTGGCCGGCCCCATGCTGGCCGTGCTGGCCTACAGCCTGACCGTGGTGGACATGGCGCTGGTAATTGGCCCCACCTCGCCGCCCACACTGGCTGTGCTGGCCTGGCAATGGTTGCTGGACGCAGATGCGGCCATCAACGCGCAGGGTGCAGCGGCATCTTGGGTGCTGGGCGCCGTGGTGGCGGTGCTGGCGGGGGTGACTTGGGCACTGCGGGGGGCGCTGCGCGCGCCTAGCCGCTGGGTCAGTGGGAAGCGCGGCACAAGCCGCCCTTCCACCAGCCCCTTGTTGTCCAAAATCGCCGTGGGATACCCAGCGTGGGCGCTGACTTGCCTGTACCTGGCGGTCATGCTGGCGCTGGCCGGGGGCAGCGTCTCGGGCGTGTGGCC
>JANYJD010000190.1 GCA_025358555.1 Rhodoferax sp. | reverse complement strand
CGGCTTGGCGCCGGTGACACGAAGCTGGGCTGCATTGATGATGACGATGAAGTCACCCGTATCGACGTGAGGCGTATAAATGGCCTTGTGTTTGCCGCGCAAACGGAGAGCAACTTCGCTGGCTACTCGTCCGAGGACCTTGTCGGTCGCGTCAATCACAAACCACTCATGCACCACGTCAGCGGGTTTTGCGCTGAACGTTTTGGTCATGGGTTTCTCTTGAAAAAAAGATGGCTTGTCCGACCTTAGGGGGCGGAATCCTTGCTGCTCTTTTCCACGGTCGGCGTTCTTCTGGTGAGAATCTCTTAGGTGGGTGATGGGTCCCAACGTCATGCTTTGACCTTGCTTTGGCTCGGCTTGGTTGTAACCCTGCTTCGCCGAACCCTGCTTCGCCGCGGAGCTGCAAAAGCGCTGCGAAGCCTTCTATTATACAAACATTCGGAAATTGATCAGCGGTTGTTATTGGGCACCGCGTTTTCCTGCTGGCGCCTGCGGCTTTCAACACAATAGGGCAAACTGTTGTATTCCGGCTTTTCGCATTCCCGAAAAATGCACATGGAACGGGTGAGAAAATTGCTGCTGGCGCAATTTTCGACGGGGCCGCGCCTTTCCTGCACAGCGGCGGGCCGCGATTCCGCAGGTGCCCCGGGGCTGTCGGCGCGGGTGGGAGCCGCTTCTGCTGCAGGCACCCGTACAGGCGCACTGGCGGGCCGCTTGGGGACGCCGGGTGCGCTTGCGACCCCTGCCACGCCGGGCGCGCCTGTTCCGGCTGCACTGCCAGCCACTCCACCGGCCACACTCCCGCCCACACTCCCGCCCACACTTCCGCTTACACCCCCACCGACATTTCCACTCTTTGAGGCGCTGGCCGGTCCTGCGGGTACCGCCGGGCGAACGGGGGCGCTGGCGGGCGCTGCCACAACGGCGGCGGGTTTGGCCTGTACTTCATTGATAATCTCGGCCTCGGGCGTGGCACGCACATCTTTGACAGGCGGGCTGACAACAGCCGGTGCCGGCAGCGCCTGTGGTGCAGGTTCCGGCGCTTGCCTGCCCGCGCCCCAAAACGCGAGGCCTCCGAGCAAAACCACGGCGGCAATGACCGCCGCGACCAGACCTGGTTTCACCGATGCCGCAGGCTTTGCCTCGGCTTCGGGCACGGTTGCCGCCTTGCTGGCAATGGCGGGCGCTGGAGCGGCGCCCGGTACGGCGGAAGCAGCCACATGGCGTGGATGGTTGGCGCCAGCGAGGCCGGAAAACACCGAGTCCGTCGTCAGCGACGTGCTGTCTTGCGACAAGGGGCCGGGCTGGGTGAGGTCTGCCGGATCAGGGCCAGTGGCACCCTGGCCGGGCAGCGTGGCGCGCAAATCAACCGTCTTGGTGTGAATGATGGTTGATTCGAAATCCATAGCGGGCTGCGGCTGGGTCACGCCTGACGATGCGCCTATCAAAACCCGTGTCTGCAGCAGGTCCAGTCCGTCGCGCCAGGCAAAGTGCTGAACGTCCGCCGGCGGGCGCAAGGCCATTTCATCCGAAAAGGCCTGGACGCTTTGCTGCCGGTCGTTCGGCTGGATCGCCAGCGCATGCCCAATCGCCTGCACAAACTCGCGGGAATAGCTCTGGCCAAAGTGGGTTTGGACCGTGCTGGCCACGCTGGCGAATGTCGGCATGCCATCGCGCAGCACGCGGAAAGTGGCTGGCAGGGGTGCCTCGTTGCACAGGCAGCCATGCACTACGGCGGCTATTGAATAAAGATCGGTCCACGGCCCTTGGGGCAAATCTGCCGCGCCGGCATACTGCTCGATCGGCGCATAGTTGACCTTCAGTATCGCCGTATGCTTCTGGCTGGAATCGCTAATGGCGCGCCGGGCTGCCCCAAGGTCCAGCAGGATCGGCGGGCCGACATCCTGTAGAAAAATGTTGTCAGGCGACACATCGCGGTGCACGATGTTGTTTTCATGTAGGTACTTGAGCGCGCCAAGGATCGACCACAGAACGATTCGAAGCCAGGCTTCTGTTGGCGGCTTTTGCAACAGGGCGCGGACCTGCCTGAAGGTCATACCGCTGTAAAGCGGCATGACCATGTAGGCCGTGTTGTTGGCCTCCCAGAAGCGGTAGACCTTGACCAGGGAGGGGTGCTCGAACTGTGCCAGCAGGCGCGCTTCTGACACAAAAGAGCGCAGGCCCGAGGCCAGTGTGGTCTGGTCGCTTGAAGAGCGGGTTGACACGAACTGGCCGGCCGAGCGGCCCGCCAGCGCCGCGGGCATGTACTCCTTGATGGCCACAGTGCGGTGCAGAGAATGGTCATAGGCCCGGTACACCATGCCAAAACCGCCGACGCCCAGCAAGTTCAAAATCTCGAACTCACCCAACCGTTCACCGGCAGGCAAAGCGTCGGTGTGCGTTACAGGCAGCTCAAGATTAGGCCCCAAGGGCCCGGAAGACTCAGTCATGACGCTTAATTCTTGCACGATTTTTGCCAATATCAGCATGCATGGGCGTTATGGATGCCCAGACGCACCGTTACTATACGAGCATGTTCAGTTATCGCCACGCCTTTCACGCCGGCAACCATGCCGATGTGCTCAAACACACCGTGCTGATTGCAGTTTTAAAGCACTTGAAGGAAAAAGACACGGCACTGACGGTGCTGGACACCCACGCCGGCGCGGGCCTGTACCGTCTGGACGGCGACTATGCGGAAACCAGCGGCGAGGCTGCCGAGGGTATTTTTCGCCTCATTTCACCATCAAAAACGCCTCCAACCCTAGTGGGTACTGCACAAGCAGCTACTAAAATAGTAGCACCCGAAACCCCCGAGGCGTTGCAGGATTACCTTGACCTGGTGGCCAGCTTCAATGCCAAAGGCAGCCACAAGGTCTACCCTGGC
Source organism: Rhodoferax sp. (assembly GCA_025358555.1). Lineage (GTDB taxonomy): Bacteria > Pseudomonadota > Gammaproteobacteria > Burkholderiales > Burkholderiaceae_C > JANYCG01. The sequence goes on along the minus strand of JANYJD010000190.1, from coordinate 7,076 downwards.
TCGCCCTTCATCATCCAGCGTTTCCTGAACGGGCGAGACAAACTGAAAGCGTTTGAGCTGCACCCGACGGATTCCAAAACCCTGTCCGCCAACATCGCGCAGCTTGAAGCCGGACGCCAGGTGGTGGTGTTGCGCGAGGATGGCTTTGAAGGCATCAAGAAATTCCTGCCGCCCCCGGTCAAACGCGCCCTGGTTTTTTGCGACCCAAGCTATGAAATAAAGAGCGACTACGCCCGTGTGCCCGAGATGGTGGCTGACTCGCTCAAGCGCTTTGCGACCGGCACCTACGCCGTCTGGTACCCGATAATTCCTCGTCCTGAGGCCCACGATGTGCCGCGCAAGCTGAAAACACTGGCTACCAAGGCCGGCAAAGGCTGGCTCAATGCGACCTTGACCGTCAAGTCCAGCAAACTGACATCTGACGCGCAAGGCGAGGTGGTCCGGCCAGGGCTGCCCGCCAGCGGCATGTTCGTCATCAACCCGCCGCACACCCTGAAAGCCGCCATGCAGGCTGCCTTGCCTTTGATGGTGAAGCTGTTGGCGCAAGACCAGCACGCCAGTTTTTCGCTGGATTCTGGCGGCTGAGGCCTGCGTCGGCGGCTGTAGCGTGTGCATCGCTGCCTCGGTCGCGCATGTAACGCCCAAATAATTAACCGACCGCTCGGTCGGTTAATTGCTATACTGCCGTATCTGCAATGATTTCGGGGCAATTTCCCCGCAGGAGACGCGCATGTATACCCAAGCTCTGGACATCCCTGATCAAGCGGCTACAGCCCTTGTTGCCCCGCCAAGTCATCTTCAACCCGTAGCTTCCGCCGCGCAAGCCCGAAGCCAATCCCACTTTGACGCGGTGATGGATGCCGACGGCAAGATCGAGCCGCAAGACTGGATGCCTGAGGCTTACCGCAAGACGCTGGTGCGCCAGATCAGCCAGCACGCGCACTCTGAGATTGTGGGCATGCAGCCGGAGGGCAACTGGATCAGCCGGGCGCCCAGCCTCAAGCGCAAGGCCATCCTGATTGCCAAGGTGCAGGACGAAGGCGGCCACGGGCTGTACCTGTACAGCGCCGCAGAAACCCTGGGTACCAGCCGCGACCAGATGCTGGAGGCTTTGCACACCGGTCGTGCCAAGTACAGCAGCATCTTCAACTACCCCACCGTGCTGTGGGCTGACGTGGGCGTGATCGGCTGGCTGGTGGATGGCGCGGCCATCATGAACCAGATTCCCCTATGCCGCTGCACGTACGGGCCGTATGCGCGGGCGATGATCCGCATCTGCAAGGAAGAAAGCTTTCACCAGCGCCAGGGCTTTGAGAGCCTGATGGTGCAGATGCAGGGCACGCAAGCCCAGCGCGACATGGTGCAGGACGCCGTGAACCGCTGGTGGTGGCCGGTGCTGGCCATGTTTGGCCCGCCCGATACCGACAGCCCCAACACCGCGCAGACCAGCCGCTGGGGCATCAAGCGCATCAGCAATGACGACCTGCGCCAGCGTTTTGTGGATGCCACGGTGCCGCAGGCCAAGGTGCTGGGCGTGACCCTGCCAGATGCCGACCTGAAGTGGAACGACTCCAAAAAATGCCACGACTACGGCGCGATTGACTGGGACGACTTCTGGGCCGTCGTCAACGGCAACGGCCCCTGCAACAAAGAGCGCCTGTCCAACCGCGTCAACGCCCACACGAACGGCCAGTGGGTGCGCGATGCGGCGCAGGCCTATGCGGCCAAGCAGCGGGCCCGCGCGCAACACGACCTGATGGAGGCCGCATGAGCAGCCATAACGAGTGGCCGTTGTGGGAAGTCTTCGTGCGCAGCAAGCAAGGCCTGGAACACAAGCACAGCGGCAGCCTGCACGCGGTCGATGCTACACAGGCGCTGCAAATGGCGCGTGACGTGTACACCCGCCGCCAGGAGGGGGTGAGCATCTGGGTGGTGCCATCCAGCGCCATTACCGCCAGCGCGCCAGACCACAAAGCTGAGTTTTTTGACCCGGCGGGCGACAAGATTTACCGCCATCCCACGTTCTACCAAATTCCGGATGAAGTGGGGCACATGTGATGGCCGAGGCAACGCTTGACGTAGCGACCAGGCCAGCAACCGACGCGGCAAACGGGATGGCGGACAACGCCAGCGCCCCAGCCACTTCTGCACACATTGACTACCTGCTGCACCTGGCCGACAACGCGCTGGTGCTGGGCCAGCGCAACGCCGAGTGGTGCGGCCACGGGCCGGTGCTGGAAGAAGATATTGCAATGGCCAACATCAGTGTGGACCTGATTGGGCAAGCCCGCCTGCTGTACCAACACGTCGCAGTGCTGACGGCAGACGGCGCCACAGAAGACAGCCTGGCGTACTGGCGCGACGCCCCCGATTTTCGCAACTTCACCCTGCTGGAGTTGCCGCACAGCGCCGCAGGCAGTGGCGATGCAGCCGGCGCACGCGACTATGCCGTCACCATCGTGCGCAACTTCCTCTACAGCGCGTTAATGGTGCTGCGCTGGGACGCGCTGCAGCAATCGACCGATGCGCAACTTGCGGCCATTGCCGAGCGCTCGCTCAAAGAGGCCCGCTACCACCTGCGCCACAGCCGCGACTGGCTCGTGCGCCTGGGCGACGGCACGTCCGAATCGCATGCCAAAACGCAGGCCGCCTGCGACTATTTAATGCCCTTCACCCTCGAATTCTGGACTGAGTCTGCTATTGAAAACGAAGTCTCTGCCCAGGGTATCGGCGTGGCAACCGACGGTTTGCGAGCTGACTGGCAGGCGCTGGTCCAGGCTGCCGCAGCAGACGCAACGCTCAACCTGCAAGCCGCCATCAGCCTGCGGATTGCCCTGCCGCAGGGCAAGCACGGCATTCATTCCCGGCACCTGGAGCCCCTGCTGGCCGAGCTGCAAAGCCTGGCGCGCCAGCATCCCGGGGCCACATGGTGAGCCCTGTTGCGAGCCTCGCCCAGATCGAAGCCATCCTGGCCGACGTGCCCGACCCTGAAATCCCGGTCGTTAGCATTCGCGAGCTCGGCATCCTGCGCGACGTGCGGCCGAGCGCCAGCGGCGTTGAAGTCGTCATCACGCCCACCTACAGCGGGTGCCCGGCGATGGAGCAGATCCGGGACGACGTGCTGGCCGCGCTGGCCCGCCACCAGATTGCGGCCACAGTCACCCTGCAACTCGCCCCCGCGTGGACCACCGACTGGATAACGCCTGCGGCCCGCGACAAACTGCGGGCTTACGGCATTGCACCGCCCCATACTCTGGCGCCTGCCATGGCGCCCGGCATGGGGACTGGCAAGGTGATCCAGTTTACTCCTAAAAACGCAGCTAACTATGCTTATAGGGCAAGGGCTACAGGCCAATTTGACGATCAAAACACGGGCATTTCGGTCAATTGCCCTCAATGCGGCTGCGCCAACACGACAGAAACCTCGCACTTCGGCTCCACCGCCTGCAAGGCGCTCTACAAGTGCCTGGACTGCATGGAGCCGTTCGACTATTTCAAACCGTATTGACCGAGCCATGTCCACCCCGCATTTTCATCAGCTTGCCGTCAAAAGAGTCACGTCCGAGGCCGCCGGAGCGATGGCCATTACGCTTGCGGTGCCGCCAGAGTTGCGCTCTGCGTTTGCCTTCAAACCCGGTCAGTTTTTGACCCTGCGTGCGACTGTCAAGGGCGAATCGGTGCGCCGCTCGTACTCGATTTGCAGCAGTTTGCGGCGCTATGAAACTGAGCATGAAATCGAGGTCGCCGTCAAGCCCGTGGCGGGTGGCGTGTTCTCCAACTGGGCGGTCAAATTGCAGGCGGGTGACGGGGTGGATGTTATGGCGCCCGAGGGACGTTTCAGCCCACGGCAGCTCACGCCCACGCCAGTCACCTCAGAGGCATCGCTGCACCGCGTCGCCTTCGCAGCAGGCTCGGGCATCACCCCGGTGTTGGGCATCATCGCCAGCATGCTGCACGCCGAGCCCGGCTCACGCTTCACGCTGGTGTATGCCAATCAAAAAGTCAATACCATCATGTTCAACGAGGCGCTGCAAGACTTGAAGGACACCTACCCGGCCCGCTTAACGCTGATTCACGTGCTGAGCCGCCAGGCCCAGGACGTGCCGCTGCTGGCCGGTCGGCTCGACACCGCCAAAGTGGCTGAAATTCTCAAGGTGTTGCTGCCCGTGCAACACATCGACGAAGCTTTTGTCTGTGGCCCCGAGGGCATGATTGACGCCACCGAGCAAGCCCTTGTGGCAGCCGGTCTGCCCAAAGAACGCATCCATACCGAGCGGTTTTTCTCGGCAGATGCCGTCGGTGCCAGCCAGCAAAATACTACTGAATTAATAGCTGACTATGCACAGGGAAAAAGGTCTGCAGCCCTAAACGACACTCAATTCTCGCTGCAGGTGGTGCTGGACGGCAAAACCCACGCCATGGCCATGGGTGCACAGGACAAGGTGCTGGACGTGGCGCTGGCCGCCGGCCTGGACTTGCCCTACGCCTGCCGGGGCGGCGTCTGCTGCACCTGCCGCGCGCGCGTGCTTCACGGCAAGGTTGAGATGGCAAAAAACTTCACGCTGGAGCAGTGGGAAATGGACAAAGGCTTTGTGCTGACTTGCCAGGCACGGCCGTTGACGGCTGAGGTCACGGTCAGTTTCGATGAGCGCTAGCGGCCGCTACAAAGCGCCTGCACAGCGGCTGCATCAACTTGCGGCGCAGCGCGACGGACCGCGAACACCAAGGCTGCACTGCTGAAGCGCCTTTGCGGCTGCGTCCTACACAGCAGCGGCACAATTTGTGCGTCAATGCAGCATGACCGAAGCCCAATTAGCGACTGGCCCACGACTGCCGCAAGCCCGGCCCGCAGGGAGCGACGCATCCGTACCCCCACCGGCATCGACGCCTGAATCGATGCTTGTGCCAACGCCAACGCAGTTTCCAGATCTGGCGGAGCATCACACACCCGGTGCCATGCCCGGGGAGCTGCCTGAACCTCAGCGCCAACCCATTCACAGTGTTTCGCTGACGGTACTGGCGGTGTTTGCCACGCTGTTTGTGCTGCAGTGGGCCAAAGTCGTCCTTATCCCGGTGATGCTGGGCGTGCTGGCTAGCTACGCACTGTCTCCCATGGTCAACTGGATGGAGCAAAAAGGCGTGCCGCGCTGGCTTGGTTCCGCGGTGCTGCTGCTGGCCCTTGTCGGGGCCGCGGGATCGGTCGCCTACTCGCTCAGCGACCAGGCCACCAAGTTGATGGAAGCTCTGCCCGTGGCAGCTCAAAAATTCAGGCAGGCCGTTAGGACTCACGATGGCGCGTCTGCCAATGCGTTGGAGACAGTGCAAAAGGCCGCCGCCCAGATCGAGCAGGCAGCGCAGGAAAGTGGCGCCGCCACGGTGGCCGCCAGCGCGCCGGCCAGTGGCTCTGCTGCGGGGGCCAGCCGGGGACCCATGCGGGTGGTAGTGGAACAGCCGGGCTTCAACATCAGGGAGTACTTGTGGACCGGCACGCTGGGCGTGGTCGCCTTTCTCAGCCAGGCCACCGTAGTCGTATTTCTCACCTATTTCCTCATGCTCTCGGGCGACACGTTCCGCCGCAAACTCATCAAGCTGGCCGGACCCCGCCTGAGCAGCAAAAAGGTCACGCTGCAGGCCTTGCATGAAATCACCGGGCAGATCCAGCGCTACCTGCAAGTGCAGCTTTTGATCGGCGCGCTGGTGGGCGTCCTGACATGGCTGGCGTTGCTGGCCATCGGGCTGGACAACCCAGCCGTGTGGGGCGTCGCCGCTGGCGTTTTGAACCTGGTGCCTTATGCGGGCGCACTGGTGGTGGCGGGCGGGTCGGGGATGGTCGGTTTCTTGCAATTTGGCTCGCTCAACATGGCCTTGGCCGTGGCAGGTGCATCGCTGTCCATCCACATTGTGGTGGGCAACCTGCTCACGCCATGGCTTACCAGCCGCACCAGCCGCATCAGCCCCGTGGCCGTGTTTGTAGGGCTGCTGGCCTGGGGCTGGCTGTGGGGTCTGTGGGGCCTGCTGTTGGGCGTGCCGATTTTGATGATTGTGAAGTCCGTCTGCGACCGGGTGGAGGAGTTGACGCCCATTGGCGAATTTTTGGGCTCATAGCTGGGTGCAAACCCTGAACCCGGCGCGCTAAACTTGGCACCACCATCCCTACATTGCGCCGCTCCGACATGACTTCACACATGACTTCACTCTTGCTCCGCCAGCTTCCTGGCACCCAAACACCATGGCCATGATTCTTGTGACCGGTGGGGCCGGTTATATCGGCTCACACACCTGCGTCGAACTGCTCAATGCAGGACTCGACGTGACGGTTTTTGACAACTTCTGCAACAGCCAGCCCGAGGCATTGGCCCGCGTGGCGCGCATTACTGGAAAGACGCCCAAAGTTGTCCACGGCGACATACGTAACCGGGATGCGCTGGCAGCTGCATTGCGGCAAAGCGGCGCCACCGCAGTCATCCACTTTGCCGGCCTCAAAGCCGTGGGCGAGTCGGCCCTACAGCCGCTGGCCTATTACGACAACAATGTGGTGGGCACCGTGCGCCTGCTGCAGGCCATGGGCGAATGCGGCGTGAAGACACTGGTGTTCAGCTCGTCAGCCACCGTCTATGGCGACCCGCAGCGCCTGCCGCTAACCGAAGACCACCCGCTGTCTGCCACCAACCCGTATGGCCAAACCAAGCTGGTGATTGAGGACATGCTGCGCGCCCTGCACCACAGCGACCCGACGTGGCGCATTGGCATCCTGCGATACTTCAACCCGGCAGGCGCGCACGAAAGCGGCCTGATTGGCGAAGACCCTCAAGGCATGCCCAACAACCTGCTGCCCTTTGTAGCGCAGGTGGCCGTGGGCCGGCGCGAGTTCCTCAACGTCTGGGGCGATGACTACAACACGCCGGATGGCACTGGCGTGCGCGACTACCTTCATGTGACGGATCTGGCAGAAGGCCATGTGGCCGCTGTCCGCGCATTGCTCGCGCGTCACGACAGCTTTACAGTCAATCTCGGCACCGGCGAAGGGACCAGTGTGCTCGGCGTATTGCATGCCTTCGAGCGCGCGAGTGGCCGGC